>JBEKRY010000001.1:0-65144 GCA_049517555.1 Candidatus Sulfotelmatobacter sp.
GGTTCTGAGCGCGGTCCGTGAACGTCCCAGGGTAATGCCTGGGGCATGAACACGACTAAGCATGTAGTTCTCTTGACCAGTAACATTTTCGGACGCGGGTTCGACTCCCGCCGCCTCCACCATTATCTCGATTATTATCAATAGCTTACTGACATATTTTAATTTCGCACAATAGCATTCTACGCCCGCGGCGCATCACATCGCCGGCGAAGTGAAGTGCCAAGAAATTAGCAAAGACGTCATACCAGGATGTTGCTTTCATCGAATGCGCTCAGTTGGCGGAAATCCTGGTGACGGTGTTGCTGCCATTGTTTGCCACCCACATGCTGCTACCGTCGAACGCTATCCCAAAAGGTTGGTTCCCCACCGGGTAGACTCCCTGCACGGCACCTGTCGAGGCTAGCATCTTCGTTACGGTCGGGTTGGGATACCCGCCGTTCGTAATCCACATGTTGGTTCCGTCGAATGCTAGAGCGCTCGGAGTCCTCACCACGTAGGTGGCTACACCTGTTCCGGTGGCGGCCGCCAGCACGGTGACGGTTCCGTCACCGAGCGTTATCCACATATTGGCGCCGTCGAAAGCGATGGCGCTGGGATTGTAGAGGGAATAGGTAGCTACGATCGCGCCGGTGCTGGCCAGGAGTTCGGTGACCGTGCTCGCGTTGGCACTATTCACCACCCAGATGTTGGTACCGTCAAATGCAATCTCGTAAGGATTCGCTCCTGCGGCGTAGCTGCCTACAACCGCTCCAGTGCTGGCCAGGATCTTGGTGACCGTGCCCGGGTTGGCGTCATTCGTCACCCAGATATTGACCCCATCGAACGCCAAACCGGCGGGGTAGCTCCCCGCAGTGTAAGTGCCGATTACCGCGCCGTTGCTTACTTGCAGCTTTGTAACCGTGCCCGAATCGCTATTCGCCACCCACATGTTGGCCCCGTCGAAGGCTAGAGCCAGGGGTTCCTGTCCGACGCCGTAAGTGCCGATTACGGCGCCGGTACTGGCTTGTAACTCGGTGACGCTGGCAGCGTAGAAATTCGCTGTCCAGATATTCGATCCGTCGAACGCCACAGCGATCGGACCCTGCCCCACCGAAAAAGTTTGAGGATACCACTGCAAAAGTGCAGCCCTCATTGCCGCAAGAGAAACCCCGCCAGCCGGTCCTTGTGGTCCCTGCGGACCGGCCGGACCGGTCGCACCAATTGGTCCCTGCGGGCCGGTTGAGCCGGGTGCTCCCGCTGGTCCTTGCGGCCCCGGAGGTCCTTGCGGTCCTTGTGTGCCGTTAAATGTCTGCGCCGGGACGAAGGTGACAATTCCGTTGGGTGCAACTGAAAGACCTGTCGGTTGCGGAGTAGAACCGGAGGACCCGAATAACAGATTGAGGTTGGCCGATGGAGTCGCTCCGTCGGCATTCAGCGTCTGCCAGCGAAAGGTCTGACTGCTGGCTGTGGTGCCGTTCGATGCGGAAGCGATGAGGTCGAGTGGATTGGATGGCGAACCCGACGTGGCCGAGTTGCCGGTGGAGGGAAGGATTAATCCTCCGGCGAAGTTGCCGGCGCCTTGAACGTCGAGCGGATATTGCGGCGCGGTTGTGCCGATGCCTACATTCACACTGGCGCCGCCATTCACGCCTGTAATTGCGCCCAGCACCAGCGCGTTGCTCTCAGTAACCTCGGCATTGGAGCCGACTGCGGTGGCATTGCTCAGGCTTCCCGTTCCGAATGCCGTGCCAGATCCCAGCCCTGTGTCATTGAGACCGGTCCCCGGTGTGCCGTCGAGCACCTGTCCGGCAAAGGATCCGATGGCCGAATTGAAAGCGCCCGTGGTGTTGTTGATGAGCGTGTTCACTCCCACGCCGGCGTTGTTGCTGCCCGTCGTGTTGCCGAAGAGTGCGTATCCAACCGCGGTGTTATTGCTGCCGGTAGTGTTGTTGAGAAGCGAATTTTCTCCGACTGCGGTGTTGACGTTGCCCGTAGTCGTGGTGTTTCCCGAGAACCCAAGGAATGCGTTCGCGCTCGCGTAAGAGCCATAGGCAAACAGGATGCTTCCGATCTGGTAACCGCTCCCCGTCACCACTCCACTCGCGGTCAGGTTCCCGCTCACTGATTGATTGCCCGTAAATGAGTTCGTGCCGAGAGTGGCGAACGGTCCCGGGTTTGCCAGGCTCAGCGTGACATTGCCGCTGGTACCTCCGCCGGTCAAGCCCGGTCCTGCCGTGACGCCGGTAATTGTTCCGCCTCCACCACCGCCTCCGCTGGCCGATGTCGTTTGCACCGTGCCATCGGGGAACATGAAACCGCCAACTGAAGATCGGATGGTCCCGGCCACATCCAGTGGATAGGCGGGCGTGGTCGTGCCGATGCCGACATTGACGTTGCCCGTTCCTCCATTTACGCCGGCGATGCTTCCCAGAACCATGGCATTGCTTTCGTCGACAAGGGCATTGGCCCCAACAGCGGTCGCATTGGAGAAGCTGTTATTCGCTGCTCCGGAGTTCGCATGGGCGCCGAGGAAAGTGTTCAGGCTGCCCGTAAAGGCACCGGTTGTCCCACCCGCTCCGTAGCCCAAGCCCGTGTTATTGCTGCCCGTACTATTGCTCAGCGCTTCATAGCCGACGCCCGTGTTGAAGTTGCCCGCGACGTTGGATTGCAGGGCGTGCGAACCGTCTGCCGTATTCCATGCGCCCGTGATGTTCTGTTCCAACGCCCTTTCCCCGCTAGCAGTGTTGAAGGTGCCTAGAGTGTTGCTATAGAGAGATTCATAGCCGCTCGCCGTGTTACTTGAGCCGCTCGTGTTGAAGTAGAGCGACTGGTAGCCGCTGGCGGTGTTGTCCCACCCGTTGGTGTCGCTGTAGAGAGCCTGAAAGCCAGTGGCGGTATTGTCATTGCCTGTGCTGCTGTAAAGCGCTTGCGCCCCCATGGCTGTGTTATTGTTGCCGTTAGCGTTCGTCGCCAGCGCCTGAAACCCATTGGCAGTGTTAAGGTTGCCGCCATCGAGCAAAGCAAGTGATCCAAAACCGGTCGCGGTGTCGGATTTGCCAGCAGCAAAGGCGGACTTGTTGCCCGCGAAACCGAGAAACGCACTGGTGGTGCCGCTGGACCCGGATGCGAACAACTGCTCATCCATTCGGTAGCCTCCGAAAGGACCGCTCGACGCATTAACCGAAAGGCCAAAAACCGAACCGCCAAAAATCGATCCGGCAGCATTAATGTTTACTGCGTTAACAGTCCCACCGTTGATCGTTCCGTGCTCCCCTACATCCAGAGTCGCAATAGGCGACCTAGTGCCGATACCGATGCCAGTCGTGGTTTGAAACATGCCTGAGTTGCCGAGGTCGCCAGAATCGTCGGTGAAGATGGGAATATAGTTGGCAGTGCCAGAATTGGTAGGTGCTTTAGTTTTCGCGGTAGTGGGTACGCCAGTGCTCGAAGCGTTTTCTGCCTGCACCGGGCTCGCCATGACGAAGGCCGAGGGTGGAAGTCCTCCGATTGTTTCCGCGTCGCCGGCCTTGAAGGCATAGGGAGCGCTGACCAGCAGCACGCGCGGTTGCTCGGCTTGCCCTGAAATCTGCACCCCTACCCAGCGCGCCTCCACCGAGTCGGGGTTGGTCGATCCCAGTAAAGCCGTGTAGTGGCCATTGCTGTCGGCGGTGACATTCTGCGTTTCCAGCCACAGCGCCGCGCCTCCGGTCTGCTCCCCGTACAGTGCGAATGTAATACCAACCACACCAGTCAGAGCATCACCGTTGAGATCCTTTGCCGTTCCGCCAAAGCGGACGAGGCGCGGCAGAGCGGAAATTCCCGCGGGCGACTGCCCATTTGCAGGGGGCGGAGTGTAGACGAATGTTAAGGAAAGAGCAAAGAGCAGAACGGCAAAGCGGCGGCTCATCGAGATCTCCTGGGCGGATTTTCGGATGCGGGCCAAACGGGGGAGTCGGTCCCGCAATAATTCGTCGAAGTAGAATGCAATCCACCGCAGGCTGTCCATGCGGAGGGTCTGAAGAGAGTCTGAGTTTTTGATGAGTAAATAAGTGCTGCAAGATCTGAGACTTAGGCGAAGTAGGCTCTTGGTTCTGGGCCGCATCGCGAGCCCGTTGATAATCGCCCCGGCGCGGGATAGAATCTGCCGACCGAAACGGAGCTTTGGCCTCCCCGATTTGATCTTCCGCCAGAGTGCCTGCGGAATGGCGTAATTCCGGTCTAGCGATATGGATTCGAGCAGTCACAGACAGAATGTACTAAGGACCTTTGGCCCGTTTACGTTCGATCCGGATTGCGGTGAGCTGGCTCGGAACGGATCCCGCATCCGGCTGCAGCCCCAGCCTGCGCTCGTCTTGATTCTGTTGACCGATCAGCCCGGCAAACTCATTCCGCGGGAAGAAATCTATCGCGCGGTGTGGGGAGAAAATACCCATGTAGATTTCGAGCAATCGCTGAACTACTGCATCAGACAGATTCGCTCTGCGTTGCGGGATGACGCAGACCATCCGACCTATCTCGAAACCGTTCCGAAACGTGGTTATCGGTTTCTATGCCCCGTGGCTTCAACGAGTGACGGGGAATCGCGCTCTGACAAGTCCGAATCTGCGGGAGCAGTGACGGTGACGGTGTTGGCGACGGCCGCAAGACCGGAAGGTTCGCCGAGCCAGCAATCCAGTGTCCGCGCGAAGGTGTGGGCGCTGGCATTTGGAGTATTGATCGTGCTCGCTACATCTGCGATTTTGTGGCGGACATTTCGTGTGAAATCTGCTTCACTGCGTGCGAGCGATACAGTGGTTCTCGCCGACTTTGCCAACAGTACAGGGGATCCCATTTTCGACGACACCCTGAAGACAGCGCTCAACGTCTCCTTGCGGCAGTCGCCGTTCCTGAATGTGCTTCCCGAGAGCGAAATCTCGAAGACCCTCCAGCTGATGACCCGTCCACCGGGGACGAAACTTACATCCGAATTAGCTCGGGAGATCTGTCAGCGGGCGGGCAGCAAGGCGTATATCGCAGGATCAATTGGCAGTCTGGGCAGCGAATACGTGTTGGGGTTAAAGGCGGTAAATTGCGAGAGTGGAGATATGCTGGCGCAGGAGCAGGTGACCGCCACGTCCCAGGAGAAAGTGCTCGACAGGCTTGGCGAGGCCGCAGCCAAGCTGCGCGGCGAACTGGGCGAATCGCTGGCGACGGTCAACAGGTTCGATGTTCCGCTTGAACAGGCCACTACTTCTTCTCTGGAAGCACTGAAAGAATACAGCCTTGGCATGAAGGCATTTAGCGAAAAAGGCGCCCCCGCGTCCCTGCCACATGCTCAGCGGGCGATCGAACTCGATCCCAATTTTGCTCTTGGATATTGGGCCGTTGGCGACGACTACGGCAGTCTTGCCGAGGTAGGACGGGCCAGTGAGTACCTCACGAAAGCATTTCAGTTGCGCGAACACGCCAGCGAACGCGAAAGATTGACGATCACCGGCATCTACTATCTCGTCGTTACCGGGGAACTTGAGAAGGCGGCCCAGACCTATCAGCAGGAAATTGAGAGCTATACACGGGACTCCGTAGCGTATGGCCATTTGAGCGTTGTGTTCACCCAACTGGGACAGTACGAGAAGTCCGCGGAGATTGCACGCCAGGCCCTGCGCATCGCACCGAATGAGCTGGGTTGGTACGAGAACCTGGCCAATACCGCCATTTCTTTGCAGCGATTCGACCAAGCGCAGCAGATCATTCGCGAGGCACAGACGCGAAAATTGGACGGAGCGGGCCTCCGTAGCGCTCTCTACGATCTGGCGTTTCTCGGCGCTGATCCTGTGGCGATGGAGGAACAACAAAAGTGGTTTGCGGGCCAGCCAGAAGAAAATTTTGGACTGGCAATGGCAGCTGACACCGAGGCCTACGCCGGTCATGTAGGTAAGGCGCGGCAGTTGACCAAGCTCGCAGTTGACTCCGCCATTCGGTCGGACAGCAAAGAAACGGGCGCCACGTGGCAGGCGAATCTCGCTTTGCAACAAGCGGCTTACGGCAATGCGGCAGAGGCCAGGCAGCTAGCGAATGACGCTCTCCATCTAGCTCCCGCGAGTCAGGGTGTCGATGTCGAAGTCGCACTCGCGTTTGCCGTGGCGGGGGACACGGGACGAACCGCGGCCTTGGTTCAGGACTTAACTGAACGATTCCCATTAGACACGCAGATGCAGTCGCTTTGGCTACCCGCAATTCGTTCGCAACTGGCGCTCGATAACAAGAATCCGGCTGCGGCCGTGAATGCTTTGCAGATCGTTTCGCCGATCGAATTTGGCAATATCATCTTTGACAACAATACCTGCCTCGATCATGTGTATATTCGCGGGCAGGCATACCTGGCCGATGGAAAGGGCACCGCCGCCGCCGCCGAATTTCAGAAGATTCTCGACCACAACGGACTGGTTGTGAATTGCTGGACCGGAGCGCTAGCCCATTTGGGAGTGGCTCGAGCGAATGTTCTTGAGGGAAGAACCTCGCAAGGTGCGCAGGCAGATGCGGCCCGCGTGCGGGCGCTCGCCGCCTACAAAGATTTCCTCACCCTCTGGAGAGACGCCGACCCCGGCATTCCGATCCTGAAAGAAGCTAAAGCCGAGTACGCGAAGCTACAGTGAGCGCACTGAACCTGCCGGTGAGTGGATGTTTTCGTTAGACACTCTAAGCGGAAGTGATGCCCGGAGTCGCGTTCTCGCGTCACCATGCCCGGAGTCTTTGCCGGCATGATCGCTGGAGTTGCCACCGTCATCTTTCTCATGCTCAGTCACCGGGATCCCTTACGGCTGGAGCCCCGGCTTCGTGGCCTTTTGCCCTAAAATTCTAATCGCGGCACTCGGGCAAAGCGGAAGTAACGGAAAGGTGCGACCGCGGTGCTGTAGAAAGGGTTCTTTTTTCTCCATCCCGACGACTCTATGGGATACGGTGGTGATCGCACGCAAGGCCACTACCGCTCGCAGCTGACTTTTCAAATCAGCCAATTCCATTGCCTGCGCTTCCCAGCAGTCGCCTCCGATCGGCGATTACTTTTTCGAGCTCCCGTTTGGGTATGCTCCTCGGCAGCGATTCCACGCCTCAGTCGTTTCTGCATTTGACATTTTCAAGCGCGCGCATGGTCCGATAGCCGCACGTCTGATGCGCACGAAACCTGAACCCTGAGCCTATTTTCATGTGCGTTGACGGAATTCTCTCCGCCTTGCGGATTGCTACGACCTTTGGTGAGTCGCTACCAGCGCCAAATTTCAATGCAGGCGAAACGTCTGGAAGTTCAGATGCTCGTTTCCATCTCGAGTGAGCAACGTTTCTAAAAACGTTCTCAGCCAGCAAAAATCTTCCGATTGGATTCGAGGTCGAGGCAACCATGTTCAAAGCAACAACCGCCATTGCGAGCCTGCTTTTCGTCGCGTGCGTCTGCGCTTTTTTTCACCTGGCCTCTGCGCCCCTGGCCACGACGGGCGTCGTTTCCGCTCTTCTTCTAACCCTGGTTGTAACGATAAGCGGGAGGGGGTGGCGGCGGGATGCACAGCAGAAGAGACTGTTTCTGCGCTCTGGAATGGTTAAGTATGTTGGATTTCGTGGATCTTTTCAGCTTTTTCAGGTTCTCTGTTTACTCCTGTTGTGGCCGGCTCAGTCCTGGGCAGCCTTTACCATCTTGTTCAACGGTGTAGTTTCGATCGTGGATACTGGAAGCATCGTTCTCAGTAATCCCGCGGACGTAGTCGTGGATACGGCGGGGAATGTATACCTCTCTGATACAAGTAACAGCCGAATCGTAAAGCTGGCGCCGGATGGCACTGCATCCGTGCTCGCCATTACCGGGCTGGCTCCCGCGCTGAGTTCTCCCGCAGGGCTCGCGGTCGATGTATCGGGGAATCTGTACATCGCCGACGCGGGAAACGCTCGCGTTGTGAAAGTCGATTCGCTGGGAAACGGCACGCCCGTCAGCACGCCGAGTATTACATTGAGTTCACCTCAGGGAGTGGCCGTAGACGCATCCAGCAACATATTTGTTTCCGATACCGGAAACAATCGGATCGTGGAGGTCACGGCCGGGGGCACAGCTTCTGTGCTCAGCATCACTGGCTTGGGCACAGCCTTCAACACACCGCTCGGTCTGGCTCTCGATCCCGCAGGAGATCTCTTCATCGCCGATTCAGTGAATAGCCGCATCGTGGAGGTAGCTGCGGGTGGAACGGTTGGGAGCGTGCTCAACGTCTCCGGCGTGAGCCTCACCACCCCGGCTGGGGTGGCGGCAGACACCTTGGGCAATCTCTATGTCGCCGACACGACGAGTACCCAGATCATCATAGTGAACATCGCCTACGGATCGGCTTCCTTAATCAATACCGGCGCGGTGACGCTCAATCAGCCGCAAGGGGTTGCAGTCAGTGCTTCCGGTCTGCTGTACGTTGCCGACACGGCTGACAACAGGGCGATCTCGGTAGCGACATCTTCGGTTGCCTACGGTCATAGTCAACTCGGAACTTCCACCGGCAAAGTTCTAACCTTACCCTTCACGGTTGGGATTATCGCCACCGTAGGCAATGTGAAGGTCTTTACCGATGGAGTTGAGAACCTCGACTTCACTTTGCAAGGGACTAATACCTGCACGGCTGGAACAACCGGAGACGTGCCCTGCTCAGTGGACGTACAGTTTCTTCCGACCGCGCCCGGTTTGCGCCGGGGAGCGATCGTAATTTATGACAACAGCAATCCCGAAGTTCCATTGATCACCGTTCCCCTCTATGGATCTGGCGATGCTCCGTTGGCAGCGCTCTCCCCAGGTACCGCCGGTGTGGTCAGCACGGGTGCAACAGCCCTGAGCGCGCCCTTTCAGGTTGCATTCGACGGAGCCGGTAACATGTACGTTGCGAATTATGGAAGCGCCGCCGGCAACGTGGTGAAAGTGCCCGCCGGTGGCGGCACCGCGACGGTGGTGAGCACCCCCGGATTCACCCTGGCTGGAGCCATCGGCGTAGCGCTGGATGGAGCGGGCAATCTCTACATTTCCGACCACTACAACAGCCGCATCTTGGAGGTTACGGCGGGAGGCGTGGTTTCGGCATTGAACATCTACGGAGTGAGCCCGGCGCTGGGCATAACCGGAGCAATCGCGATCGATGAAGCGGGCAATCTGTACATTTCGGATTACGGAGTGGGCCGCATCGTCAAGGTGACGCCTTCCGGGGCGGGATCCGTGCTGGGCACAGGAAGCTTTACGTTTCCCAGTGACGAGGTGCTGGGGGTGGCCGTGGATGCGGCGGGAACGGTCTACATTCCGGATCCCGCCGGCAATGGCGTGGTGAAGGTTACGGCAGCGGGAGCGGCTTCGCTGGTGGTTGCCCCGGGCATCACTCCGCCTCTGAGCTCTCCCCAAGGCGTAGCCGTGGACGCCTTCGGCAACCTCTACATCGCCGACGCGGGAAACGAGCGAATCGTGGAAATCACCACGGCAGGGGTCGCCTCGGTGGTGCAGATGCCGGGCCAGTCCCTGGTCACTGACTATGGAGTTACCGTCGATGCCTCCGGGAACGTCTTCATCCCGGACTTCGGCGCCAACCACATCGTAGAGGTGAGCGTGGCAGGTGCCAGTCTGTCTTTTCCCAACACAAACGTCGGTTCAACCAGCCCTGCGCTGACCGCAACCGTAACTAATATCGGCGACCTGCCGCTGTTGTTTAGCACCGCTCCCACGTATACGGCGAACTTTTCCGAAGACACCGGGGATGGGAACTTGTGCGCGATCAGTACATCGCTCGATCCCGGGTTGGCCTGCGATGCGGCGGTCGAGTTCACGCCGCAATCGGGAGGAAATCTCAGCGCCGGCATCGTGGTCACCAACAACAATCTCAACGTTGCCGGCGCGACCGAAACAGTCGCGGTCAGCGGCACCGGCATTGTCGTGGCAGACACCACGGCGGTAGCGGTATCCACCAGCCCAACCAGCGCGAACCTTGGACAACCGATTACCATCACGGCCCTCGTGACCGATACGGCGACCGGCCATACGGCCACCATCCCGACGGGCGGCGTGACATTCATGGACACGGTCGGATCGACCTCCATCTCGCTCAACGGCGGCGCCGCCGTCACCCTGAATGGAGCAGGCGCTGCGATTCTTACCGGAGTCACGCTGAGTGGCGTGGGCACGCACACCATCACGGCCAGCTACGCGGGCGTGACCGGCACTTTCGCCCCCAGCAGCAACACCACCTCCATCGTGATTTCGGCTCTGGCCAGCGCGGTTACGCTGAACGTCGCGCCCGGCAGTTCGGTGGTGGCTGGGACAGCGGCCACCCTGACCGCGACGGTCACGGCCAACGGCGCTCCGGTCACGACCGGCACGGTGCTTTTCTGTAACGCAACGGCCGCGCAGTGCGTCGGCGAGGCCGTCTATGGCAGCGCCCAGTTGACCCTGGCGGGAACTGCCGCGATCAAGCTCACGCTGGGAGCGGGCGTTTACAGCATCACCGCCGCATTTCAAGCCACCAGTTCGACTCTGGCCGGGGTGTCCGCGCCGCAGCCGCTTACGGTCACGGGCGCCGCCAGTTACTTATCCTCCACCACCATTGCGGAGACCGGGGTTGCCGGCAACTATACGCTGACCGGCACGGTCACCGCCTTCGGAGCGGTCGTACCTACCGGGACGGTTTCTTTCCTCGACACCACGGCCGGCAACGGCGTGGTGGGAACGGCGGCGCTCAATCCCGCCAGCCTCGGCTTCACTTTCCTGCCGGCCGCCGGTTCGCCGGTGGGCGCCGGCCAGGCGCCCCAGGACACGGTTCTGGGCGACTTCAATCACGACGGAAAACTGGATTTGGTGGTACTGAACAATGGCGATCAAACCATCAGCGTCCTGTTGGGCAACGGTGACGGAACCTTTCAACCCCAGGTCACTTATGCAGTCGGGCATCAGAGCCAGGGGATCGCGATGGGCGACTTCAACGGGGATGGAAATCTTGATCTGGTCGTGTCTAACTATATCGACGACACCGTCAGCGTTCTGCTCGGCAACGGGAATGGAACCTTCGCCCCGCAGGTGACCTACGCGACCGCTCACCGGCCGCAGGGTATTGCGGTTGCCGATTTCAACGGCGACGGACATCTTGACCTGGCGGTGGTGGCTACCTTCGGTGCGGATGTCAGCATTCTGCTCGGCCAGGGCGATGGCACGTTCGTTGCCGATAGTCCCGCGACCTTCGCGGTCGGCGGCGATCCTGTGGCCATTGCGACCGCAGACTTCAATGGGGATGGAAATGCCGATCTGGTCGTCACCAACTCCGGAGACGGCTCGGTCAGCGTTCTGCTGGGACATGGCGATGGGACCTTCCAGAGCCAGATCGTTCTTACTATCCCTGACGAGCCCGATCTCACCCCGATCGCGGTCGGAGATTTCAATGGAGATGGAATTCCCGACTTCGCGGTGGGAGACGCGGAGTACGACGACATTTACGTATTCCTGGGCATCAACGGTCTGACCTTTCAACCGCCCGTGGCTTATACCGTAGGAGTCGCGCCATTCGGAATCGTGGCCGCCGACTTCCAGGGCACCGGACACCTGGACTTGGCGGTCACCAATCTCGGCGACAGCACGGTGAGTTTGCTGCTCAACCAGGGAGACGGCTCGGGAACGTTCCAAACCCAGGTCACTTTCCCGGCGGGGAGCACCCCTCTGGGCATTGCCGCCGGCGACTTGAACGGAGACGGGCTTCCGGATTTGGCCGTAGCAAACAACACTTACTCAGCCCCGTTTACCGCCAGCATTCTGCTTGCGGCCCAGACCGAGACTGCCGTCGCCACCGGGCAGGCGGTCTACGGAACCGGCACGCACAACGTTCTCGCCAGCTATCCCGGTGATGCTGACCGTGCGCCTAGCCAATCGACCACGGTGCCCCTGGCCGCCATTCCGCAGACAACTACGGCTACCACATTCACGGCTGCACCCAATCCGGCCTTCGCAGGACAGCCGGTCACGCTCACGGCGACCGTAGCCCCCGCGCCCACCGGTACGCCTCTCGGCACGGTGAGCTTTTACAACGGGTCCGCTCTGCTGGGCACGGCAACCGTCAACTCTTCCGGCGTCGCCACTTTCGTAGGCAGCCTGCCGGTAGGTGTCTTAAGCGTCACCGCCGTCTACTCCGGCAATGCCGGATTTGCCGGCTCCACTTCAACCGCCCAGACGGTCACCGTTAACCTGAACCCAACCGCGACCGCCCTGGCGGCGGCACCCAATCCGGCCAGCGTTGGCCAGTCGGTTACGCTCACCGCCACCGTGAACCCACCCCCGCTCTTCGACTTGGGACGGCGAGGTCATGCAGTTCCGGGACCTATATCGCTCGGAACCGTCAGCTTCTACTACGGCCCGACGCTTCTTGGGAGCGGCGACGTCAACTCGTCGGGCGTGGCCACATCGTCCACGACTACGCTGCCGGTGGGAGCGGACGGCCTGACGGCGGTGTATTCGGGCGACTCCAATTTTGCCGGGTCCACATCGATCGCATATACCGAGACGATCACAGGGGCGGCAACGAGCACGACTACTGTGCTGACGGCATTGCCGAATCCAGCCATTGCCGGGCAATCGGTCACGCTCGCCGCCACGGTTGCGCCTGCACCGACAGGAACGCCCACAGGAACGGTCAGCTTCTACGACGGCACCACGTTGCTGGGCACGATGGCGGTCAATTCGTCCGGCATCGCTGACTTCATCGACACCAGCTTGCCAGTGGGAGCGTTGAGTATCACGGCAGTCTATTCCGGCAATGCGGGATTCTCCGGCTCGACATCGACGGTAGTTACTGAAACGGTGTCGCCGGCAACGACTGCCACCGCAACCACCACCACGCTCACGGCCTCACCCAACCCCCTGTTCGACGGGCAGACCGTAACCTTTACCGCAACCGTCACGCCGGCCCCAACCGGAACGTCCGCCGGCATCGTTTCGTTCTATAGCGGAACCACCCTGCTGGGTACCGGCACGCTCAACGCCGCCGGAGTAGCTACGCTGACTCTCAGCAGCCTGGCGGTCGGCGTCGACAGCATCACGGCGGTGTATCCGGGCAATGCCGGCTTCGCCCCGTCCACTTCTTCCACTCTCAGCCAGACCGTAAACACAGCCTATACCGTGAGCGGTCCCACCACGCCGGTCCCGGTCGCGCCGGGAGGTTCGGTCAATATCAACCTCACGGTGCCTCCATTAGGAGGTGCGTTCAACAGCGTAGTCACGCTGTCGGCTTCCGGGCTTCCGCCGGGCGCAACTGCGACGTTCAATCCTCCGACGGTTACGCCGGGGACTGCGGGCGCGCCCACGGTGATGACCATACAACTGGCGGCGGTCACGGCCAGCATTCCTGCCGGCGACATTCCTGCCAACCCCCGGGGAGTCCCGGTCACGCTGTTCAGCATGGCATTCCTTCTGTTTGGCGGCGTGCTGGGACGCAAACGCATGCGAAGAGGACTGGTGCTGGTCCTAGCGCTGGCGAGTCTGGGAGTGGGGACCTCGCTGCTCACCGGGTGCGGGGGCGGTTTCGCCAATACTCCCTCCACGCAGGCCAGAACTTACACGGTTACAGTCACGGGAACGAGCGGGTCGTTCCAAGCCTCGACGACAGTGACACTGGTGGTGGAATGAGAGTGATCTTAACTCCGCCAACTCGGCGAACCGAAGTCAGCAAACGAGCAGCGAACAAGATAAGGACGAGGATAAATTCAATGAAGAAATTAACATCAGTCAAGACGGCCGCTTTCCTTCTGCTGGCTCTCGGATGCGCAACCATGGCTCCCCGTCCGGCAGCGGCACAGAGTGGCTCCCGGGTGGATATCGGTGTCGCCTATAACTATGTCCGGACGAACGCGCCGCCGGGTGACTGCGGATGCTTCACGATGAATGGCGGAAGCGGCTGGGTAGCATTTAACTTCAGCCACTCCTTCGGCATCGTCGGCGAAATTGCCAGCCAGCATGCTTCGAACATCGCCAGCAGCGGTGCGGACCTGACGCTTACGTCGTATCTGGCGGGTCCGCGCTACACGTGGGGGCACGCCCACCATTTCGCGCCCTTCACTCAGGTACTGCTCGGCGGAGCCCATGCCAGTGGAAGTCTGGCTCCGGGCAGTTCCGGGCTGCCAGGATCAGCCAACTCTTTTGGCATGATCGCGGGCGGCGGATTGGATATCGGGCTCACCCGGCACATCGCGGTGCGAGCGTTTGAGGCAGACTATTATCTGACGCGCTTCAATAACGGCGTGAACGATCATCAGAACAATCTTCGCCTCGCCGTCGGCCTGATCATCCGGTTTGGCGGAGGCCACTAGCCGGAAGATGGGCGAGTGAAAACTATCTTTTGGCGTCCGTCGCTGCTTTCCGCCTCCGCAATCGGTGTGTACCCGTGGAAAGGAAAACCATGGAAAAGTTTGGCGGAGAAACAACCTGACATGGGACTTTTAATTTCGCACAAATGACGTTCCGCATCGAGCCTGCGGAGCCAGGTCTCCCCCTTGAACATCTTAAGACAAATTCAAACCGGCACTCGGGGCGCGGGCGTCAGCCGTTTGCAGAATTGATAGAGGATCCACACGCTCACCCGGAATGCGCCCAGTAACAGCCCGAGAAGAAACGTAGCCACGACTCCTCGCGGTTTCGTGCGCGCGTACACAACGTTCATACTCCATGCCGGGCTGGTATATACCGTCCCCGCACTGGTTGCGCCGATGCGATTCCTGACTGGCGGCTCGTAGACGATCTTTTCGATTCCACCGTTAAAAAACTTTGCCATTTGCAAAATGCGTCTGCTGTACGACGCCCTCGCACTGAGCGGCAACGTGCCTCGGCTGCGGTACTTCAGAATCAGGCTGGAGGCTTCCGCGGCGTGGCGCAGGGCCGCGGTGACTCCGTTGGCGGTGATGGGATCGACCATGGCTGCAGCTTCGCCGGCAATGAGCCAGTTCGGGCCAGCTACTCCGACTTGTGCTCGGGAGCGAAAGGACGTCACGTTGGTGGGATTGAGAACTCCCTCCCGCAGTAGCGGCTCAAACCGTGGAAACTTCATCAGTTGCTGACTGAAAATGTCTTCCATAGAAGATCCGCTTTCGCGCTTCGCTTTTATCGCTGCGCCAGTGGCGATATATCCGACGCTGATCATGTTCGGGCTGACAGGGATCTCCCAAATCCACTCGAGATATTCCGATGGCATGGGATCCATGTACAGAGTCGTCCCTTCCGGGGACTCAGAGACCGGGAAATAGTTCCACATCGCCACCTTCGTGGGGCCACTGTAAATGGCGGGAAGATTAAATTCCCGGGCCAGCAGACACGTGGCAAAACCGGACGCGTCGATAAACCAGGGCGAAGAGAGGCGCGCACCTCCAGCCGTCCGAACTGAAGAGATATTCCTTCCATCTCTTCCATTTCTTTCGATCCCAACCACTTTGTCTCGCACCAGAGTGACGCCGCTGGCGATCGTCCTGTTGAGAAGTTCACGGTCCAGGCGAAGGCGATCCACATGCAAAGTCCGCAATTCGATATGGAAGGGCTTTCCAGCCAGCCAGGCGGAGGGAACATACTGCTCGGAGGTGCCGTCGCGCAATTTCACCGTGACATGACGTTTCCAGGTCGCCATCTGTGCGCTGATCAGGTCGTCCATGGGCAGCCCCAACGCGCTTAATAGGTCCGGAGCCGACCAATCCAATGACTCCCCAACCGGCTGGCGAATCGCCTCTGCGGGCTCAATGCAGATGACATTGAGCCCTGCTCTCGCGAGCTGCAAAGAGGCCGCCTTCCCAGCCAAGCCGCCCCCGATCACGGTTACATCACAATGAATCTCCAGCTTTTGGCCGGGCGCAGGTTCGGTGCTGGGCGGCAGATTGTCCATGCTTCAAGTCATTTTGTCGATTGCGCCTTAATCCCCACGATTAAAGGCGTTTGCGATGTCTTGGCAAAGAAACCTGCGCCCGCGTTTCGACATCGCGGGAAAGTATCATCGGCGGTCCAGGTGTCTCAATAATCGAAATCCACTAGAACCAAGATTCCAGACATTCGTATGCCGCATTGCTCGACTACGGAGAGACGCCGGTTGGTCCCGTTGGCTAATATATTTCGATTATTGACCCACCCTGGCTGAGATGTGATCGTGGTGACATTTTGGGTGAGTCAGGGGTTATGGGGAGGGTGGTAATGGCAGTCTCGAATCCTGCGGTTCCCAACATTCATAGCGCACCAAGACCAAATGCCGGCTTTTTCGAGAAGCTGAATACGCGTTGGCATGAGCGTGCACTACAGGTTTTCATGTTTATTGTGCTCGCGCATTGGGCCGAGCACCTTGTCCAGGCTTACCAGATTTACGTTATGGGATGGCCTCGTCCGAAGGCTCTGGGCTTGCTTGGTTTGTGGTATCCCTGGCTGATCCAGACAGAAACATTGCATTACGGCTATGCTTTGGTGATGCTCATTGGCCTGTGGATCTTCCGCAAAGGCTTTACCGGACGGTCACACACCTGGTGGATGGTGGCGTTCTGGATTCAGTTCTGGCATCACATTGAACACTTTCTGCTCATCTGGCAAGCCACGACTCACCACAATTTCTGGGGAAAGCCGGTACCCTGCAGCGTCCTGCAGCTGATCTTCCCGCGGGTCGAATTGCATCTTTTCTACAACTCGATCGTGTTCATCCCGATGGTCATCGCGATGTATTACCACATGTTCCCGTCCGAAGGGGAGGGGAATCCGGCTTGCACCTGCGAGTGGGGCCGGCATGAGTTGGCGCAAGCTGCCTGATCACAGAGTGCGTAACCGTCTTTCGCGGCAGAAACTCGCGAGACGCCTCGCAGGTTTCGTCTGCGCTGCAACTTTATTTACGGTCGGCTGTTCCAGGCCGGTCGAACTGCCGCCTTTTGTCGAGATTGAGCACGAAATTTCGCCTCAGCCCGCAAGGGTTGGACCCGTTACGGTCACTCTCAAGTTGGCCGATGCCACCGGCAAAGCTCTCACGGGAGCGCACATTGCGGTTGAGGCTGACATGTCGCACCCTGGGATGAACCCGCTATTCGCTGAGGCGAAAGAAGCCGAGCCGGGCCGTTACCAGGCTCACTTAGAGTTTCAGATGGCGGGTGATTGGGTTATCCTCATCCATGTCACGCTGCCCGACGGGAAGAAATTGGAACGACAGATTGACGTGAGGGGCGTCCAACCTGGCGTTCAATCCGGCGTTCAACCTGGCGTTCAACATAACTAGGCAAGCTGTTGAATCCATCCTCCATTCCGGCCCTGGAAACTTCTGAATCGCTTCCGTTCGATCTGATGCGTGTACCTGGCTTGGGCCATTTGTTCCGCTGGCGTTATGCCCGCCCTCTGCTGCAGGCACCACTGCTCGTCCTCAGCCTGGTAATGATCCTGCACGGATTGTTCGGGCCAACTCTCGCGCCAAAGAATCTAGCCACAACCCTGAGCTGGCTGCACTTTCGCGGTGTGCTGGTGCTGGTGCTATTGTGCGCGGGGAATTTTTTCTGTCTGGCCTGCCCTTTCATGCTGGTGCGTCAGGCGGCGCGACGATTCTTCACGCCTCGGTTTACTTGGCCGCGGGCCTTGCGCAATAAGTGGCTTTCGGTTGGTCTTTTTGCGTTGATCCTCTTCACTTACGAGCTGTTCGATCTGTGGTCATCGCCGTGGTGGACGGCCTGGCTGATCGTGGCCTACTTCCTCTCCGTGCTCGTGGTGGATGGGTTTTTCAAGCACGCTTCGTTCTGCAAGTTTGTTTGTCCCATCGGACAATTCAACTTTGTAGCTTCCACGCTTTCGCCGTTCGAAGTGAAGGTCCGAGAACAGGATGTTTGCACGCGCTGCCATACCAAGGATTGCATCCGCGGCAGGCGGGAACCGGTGTCGGATCTGGTAACGATTCGCGGCTGTGAACTGGCTCTGTTTTTGCCCAGCAAAGTCGGGAACATGGATTGCACGTTCTGCCTGGACTGCGTTCATGCCTGCCCACACGACAACATTGGCATCTTGAGCCGGCTGCCGGCGAGTGAATTGATGGTGGATCCAATACGATCAGGGATCGGGTACTTCTCGCGGCGGAAGGATCTGGCAGCGCTGGCAATCGTGTTCACGTTTGGAGCACTGCTGAATGCGTTTGGAATGGTCAGTCCGGTTTATGCTGTGGAGACTTGGCTCGGAACAATGTTGCATGTAAGTCACGAAGCCCCTGTGCTGGGACTGATCTTCACATTCTTTTTGATCGTGGAGCCGGTTCTGCTGCTGGGCCTGGCTGCTTGGTTGACCCGCATATGGGCCCACAGTCCACGCGCCCTGTTGCCACTGGCGGTGCGATACACGTATGGCTTGGTTCCTCTGGGCTTCGGAATGTGGTTGGCGCACTATTGCTTTCACTTTTTAACCGGGCTCTACACGCTGATCCCCGTCACGCAAAACGCGATCGCGAGTCTGGGCCGGCCCTTTCTGGGAGAGCCGCGTTGGACTTTGACGGGACTGCCAGCAAACGTCGTGCAAGTCGTTGAGATTGGATTCCTGGTGCTTGGATTTGCCGGCTCTCTGGTGGTGACCTATGGTCTGGCGGAAGATGACTCGCCGAATCACCCGCTGCGGGCGTTTCTTCCCTGGGCGGCGGTTTGCTTGGTTCTTTGGTGTGCATCGCTGTGGTTGATGTTTCAGCCCATGGAAATGCGCGCCATGTTGATGAGCGGATAGCCGCAATTGGTTGAATGACGATGCTGAATCGCCGTACACGTGCGGGAAAAGTTTCGGTTGGGCTTCTGGTTGCGCTCTTGCTGGTGTCGCATACGCCAGCCCGCGCGCACAACGGGCCGCCGTTTCCTATTATTGAGAACAAGAAAGTTGGGCCTTGTATAGTTGCTCTTTGGACTCATCCTGACGTTGGCACCGGAGCCTTTTATGTGTTCGTGGAGCCGGAGCCGGGTGCAACGCTACCGGACGATCTGAAGATCAAGATAGGCGTTCAGCCCGTTACCGGTCGGCTGCCTGAAACATTTTATGAGGCCGAGCACGTGAAGTCGCGTGGACCGGTGCAATACAACGCTCAGGCCCAGTTCGACCGGCAGGAGTTGTGGCGTGTGCGTCTTGTGATTCGGAGTGCGCAAGGCAATGGCGAGGCGACCGCCGACGTTGAAGTAACGCCGCCCGGGTTCGGGCGGTGGGACCTTTTGTTGTATCTTTTGCCATTTCTGTTTGTGGCGTTCCTGTGGGTTCTTGGTATATCGCGCATGAAGCGCCGCAAGAACGCGCGATTGCGCGACGGAGCCGAAGCGGCAATCGCCGCGCAGACAGCCGGCCCCGAGAAAAGTTCCAATTGACGCTGCGATTCTCTAAATGTTCTCGTGGAGGCTGGTTTCTGATGTGCGTCAACTCGATGCGATGTTGCAGCCCTGCTTCCGCTCCGCGCGACAGGCGATCAGGCAGTTTTCAGCGTGCGATGTTGTCGCTTCTTCTCGGAAGCCTTGTGACGGTACTCTCGGGATGCCATTCCAGCCCCAAGCTGCCCGAGAAAGGATCGAAGGCCTATGCCGATGTGGTTTCAGCTTTCTATGTCGGGCTCGCTGCCCTCCAGGTTGGCGATGACGTTCACGCCGAGAGCAAGCTTTCGGAGCTGACCCAACTCGTACCCACGGAACCTGCCGGATGGGCGAACTGGGGCGTGCTCGCGTTGCGCCAGCGAAACTACGACCTAGCCGCGCAAAGGCTGGAGCGGGCCCGCGATCTCGCGCCGCAAAATGATCAGATTTACGATCTGCTGGGGATCCTTGAAGGCCAACGCGGCCATTCCGCGGAAGCGATTGCAGACTTACGGAAAGCCGTCGACCTCAATCCGAAGAATCTGCGCGCCGCCTATGCGCTTGCGGAAGAAATCGAACGCGAGGGGGACGCCAACAGCGAGGCTGAATTTCAGCAGGTGATCGAGAAGATTCTGGCGGCGCAGCCGGACAATCTCGCCGCGTTGCTCGAGTTGAGCCGCGTTGCCGCAAAGCGGGGCGATGCCGCCACACTCAAGTCAGCGGTAGCCGAGATCAGCGCCCGCTCCTCCGCATGGCCGCCCGAAGTGCAGCAGCAACTTGCAACCGTGCAGGCTGCGGCGGCTGGAACGGATTTACGGGCAGCCGCCACGCGGACCACTTTTCTGCGCAACGTGCTCATGCGCGTTCCCGAGTACCGGCAGAGTCTCTCCGTCATCAAGGCGCCCGCTGGCGAAGAGGCGCGGCCCTTCACCCACTTTGTGCGAATGGAATCGCCTGTCTTTATGCCTGCCCCGGCAGACACCGCGATTCAATTCCCCGTTCAGCCAGTCGCGGATGACAACGATCATTGGAATGGGAGTCGAAGTTGGAATTGGATTGGAGCCATCCAACTGGGCAGCGCCGGCGTGCCCGTTATTGCCGTGGCCAATGGCCGCGAAGTGCATTTGTCTTTGCCCAGCGGCGCAACGCTTCCCTTTCCCGGTGGACCGTCTAACGTTCCGCCGTTGCCTGAGGGAGTTTTGCAGGTCGACTTCAACTACGATTTCAAAACCGATCTCGTGCTCGCGGGCGCGGGAGGAGTGCGTTTGTTCCGCCAGGACAGTCCGAGCGTGTTCACTGATGTAACGACACAGACCAAGTTGCCCAAATCTGTGACCAACGCCCGCTATACGGGCGCGTGGGCAGTCGACATTGAAGCGGACGGTGATCTCGATATCGTTCTGGGCTCAAAGGATTCGCTTCCGACTGTATTGAGAAACAATGGAGACGGCACATTCTTAGCCATCCATCCTTTTGCCGGAATCACGGGCGCGGTCGGATTTGCCTGGGCTGACCTCGACGGTGACGGCAACCCCGATGCCGCCATCATTGACGGCGCGGGCCGGTTGCACGTCTTCATGAATGAGCGGCAAGGGCAGTTCCGTGAGCGTCCGCTCCCCGCAGGATTGCCGCTCGTGAAAGCAATTGCCGTCGCCGACGCGAACAATGATGGAGTTCTCGATCTCCTGGCGGTGCAGGCTGACGGAGCCATCATTCGGATTTCTGACAAGAACGAAGGAGAAAGCTGGGAGACCGCAGAGATCGCAAGAATCCCGGACCCTGCCAAAAATCTCGCGGGCGAGGTGCGACTCCACGTTGCTGACCTCGACAACAACGGAGCCCTCGATCTTTTTCTGGCTCCGACAAAGCAGGGGCCTGGTGCAGCCGGGGCTTTGATTTGGCTCGGCGATGACAAGGGCAAATTCGTGCCGCTGGACCATCCTGCAGGACCAGCTTTGGTGTTTGACGCCGGAGACTTGAAGGGCGACGGCAAGCTTGATCTGGTGGGGCTTAGCGCCGACGGAGCGCCCGTCCAAGGGATGAATCAGGGATCGAAGAATTATCACTGGCAGATCGTTCGGCCGCACGCGGTACAAGCCGTCGGCGATCAGCGCATCAATCCATTCGGCATCGGCGGCGAAATTGAAATTCGCTCCGGCTTGCTGGTGCAGAAGCAGCCAATCACCGGACCGCAACTTCATTTCGGATTAGGGGAACAGACCGAGGCGGAGATCGTGCAAGTAGTCTGGCCGAATGGAACGGTGCGCGCCGAGTTCGGCGTGAAAGCGGACACCGAGATCGTGACCGAGCAACGCCTGAAGGCTTCCTGTCCGTTCCTCTTCGCTTATAACGGAAAGCAGATGGAGTTCGTGAAAGACGCTGTTCCCTGGGGGTCGGCGATCGGCCTGCGTATCAATACTCTTGGTTCTGCGCAAATCGCGGCGACCGGAGAATGGTACAAGATTGGCCGCGACCAACTCGTGCCGCACGACGGCTACTACGACCTGCGCATCACGGCGGAGTTGTGGGAGGTTTATTACTACGATTATCTGGCGCTGATGGCCGTCGACCATCCGGTGGGCACGGAGATTTTTGTCGATGAACGTTTCGTAATTCCTCCGCTGAAGCTTGGCCTCACGACCGTGGCTACGCCGCACGAAATTGCGCGGGCCATCGACGACACGGGCCAGGACGTTACTGACATCGTCCGTACGCTCGACGGAAAAGCCCTTGCCAGCTTCGGGCGCGGCCAGTATCAGGGCATCACGCGCGATCATTACCTTGAAGTTGACCTCGGCGGCGACGCGCCGAGAAGCGGCCCCCTCTATCTAATCGCACAGGGATCGATTCACGACACCGAGTCGTCGGTGAACGTCGCCATCACCCAAGGCAGCCGCTGGCGGGCTCACGGGTTGAGCCTGGAAGTTCCGGATGGCCACGGTGGCTGGGTCACGGCGCAGGACAATCTGGGCTTTCCGGCGGGGCGGAAGAAAACAATTCTTTTCAACCTGACCAACGTCTTTCGGCCTGGCACTCCGCGCCGCGTGCGAATCCGAACCAATCTGGAAATTTACTGGGATGCCATTCATTGGGCGCAGGGCGCGCCAGACACGCAACTGAAGACGGTGACTCTGAATCCCAGCCTGGCCGATCTGCATTATCGCGGATATTCCGTCATGCACATGCCGGGGGCTGCACGAGCGCCCGAGGTGCCCGACTACAGCCAGATCGAAGGGACCAAGCAGCGCTGGCGCGATCTGATCGGCTACTACACCCGCTATGGCGACGTGCGCGAACTTGTCGACCACATCGACGATCGTTACGTGATTGTGAATTCAGGAGATGAACTCTCTCTGCGTTTCCCGGAGCAACCGCCTCCGCCGGCGGGCTGGGTGCGCGACTTCGTGATTGTCGGTGACGGCTGGATCAAAGACGGCGACTACAACTCCACGTTCTCGAAGACCGTGCTCCCTCTTCCGTATCACGCCAAGAATGAGTACACCACGCGGCCCGGTCGCCTCGAAGACGAATGGGTTTACCAGCAGCATCCCGACGACTGGAAAAACTATCACACGCGTTATGTCACTCCTGATGTCTTCAAGAACGCGCTAAGGGATGCAAGGGGTGAAACCGGCAAATGACTGCCAACCGCATCGCGAGGGCCATTGTCGTTCTCTTCTTTATAGGGCTATTGGCTACTCCTTTTGTTATTAAGCGGATGACGGCGAGGCGGGAAGCCGACCGATCGAAGTTCGACGCAAAGACTGCATTGGCACGCCACGGGTTTTATCTCGAAGAGGTCTCTCAAGCGGCCGGCATCAATTTTGTCCATCAATCTCCGAAGCTTGATCCGAAATTAGATCCCATCATGCCCGAGGTTGCTTCGATGGGAGCGTCGGTGTCGATCGTCGATTTCGATCGTGACGGCTGGCCCGACATCTACGTTACGAACAGCGCGATCGGGAGCAAGAATGCTCTCTATCGCAACCTGCATGACGGAACTTTCAAAGACGTGGCCGGTGAACTGGGCATTGCCGACGTGAACCAGCCCGGCACTGGCGTTTCGACCGGCGCGGTTTGGGGAGACTACGACAATGATGGGTATGAGGATTTGTTCCTGATCAAGTGGGGACGACCGGAACTGTTTCACAATGATCAGGGCCATGGCTTCACCCGCGTGACCGAGCAAGCTGGATTGCCGCCCTGGATCAACGCCAACACGGCCATCTGGTTCGATTACGACGGCGACGGACTTCTGGACCTTTTTGTTGGGGGCTACTATTCGGAGGACATTGATCTGTGGCATCTGACCACGACGCGCATCATGCCCGAGAGCTTTGAATATGCCAAGAACGGCGGGCGAAAGTATTTGTTTCATAATCTCGGCAGCGGGAAATTCGAAGAAGTCAGCGCGAAAGTTGGCATTAACAGCCGACGTTGGGCCCTGGCGGCTGCCGCGGCGGATCTGCGTGGCACGGGCCATCCTGATCTGTTTGTTGCGAATGATTATGGAGTGTCGGAGCTTTACTTCAATGACGGCAAACGGTTTCATGAGGTCGGCGAACAGACGGGCGTCGGCTTTGCCCCCAAAAGCGGCATGAATGCTGCGTTTGGCGACATCCTCAATCAAGGCAGATACTCGGTTTACGTTTCCAATATTTCGGAGGACGGCATTCTTATTCAGGGGAATAACTTGTGGGTGCCGAAGGAAGGCACTGCGGGTAACGCCGTTAAGTATCAGAATCTGGCGCGCGACTTTGGGGTGGAACTTGGAGGATGGAGTTTCGGCGCGCAGTTTGGCGATTTGAATAACGATGGAACGCTCGACCTGTATTTAACCAATGGTTACATCTCTCTCGACCGCAAGCGAAGTTACTGGTATGACTTCTCGAAAGTTGCCGGCGGGAACAGTACCATTATTGGCGATGCCAAGAATTGGCCGGCATTTGAGGGACGCAGTTTGTCGGGCTACCAAACGAAGAGAGTCTGGCTCAACGATGGCGCCGGCAGATTCGTCGATGTTGCCCAGGCCATTGGCGCTACCGATACTTATGACGGACGTTCCGTAGCGCTCGTCGATTTATGGAATCGCGGTGTGCTCGACGTGGTTGTCGCCAACCAGAATGGACCATTGCTGCTTTACAAAAATACGGTCGCGCTAGAGAACCAGTGGATCGAATTCGAACTGGAAGGAACCAGCTCAGATCACGGCGGCAGCAACCGCAGCGCGATCGGCGCCCAGGTGACGCTGTTTTGGAATGGCCAGCAGCAGGTGCAAGAAGTTTCCGGTGGCAGCGGTTTCGCCGCGCAGAATGATCGGCGGTTGCATTTCGGTCTGGGCAGGAATGCGCAGATTGAGAAGGCGATCATTCGATGGCCATCAGGTAAGGTTCAAACTCTCGACCAACCCGTTGCCAATCAATTACACAAGGTGAAGGAGCCCGCATGAGCCAGCAGACGAGCGCGCCAGCATTTCCTCCGCAATCGCCAGCCGGGTCCCCTCAAGCGCCAACTCAGAAGACGCCTTGGTTCAGCCTCGACAACCGTTACATCGCGCCCGCTTTTATTACCTGCATTCTGCTGGCTGGTCATTTGTCGTTCGGCATTCTCGAGAGCTATCAGAAGACGCTGCTTGCGATCGTTACAAGTATTGGACTCGAACTCGTGCTCGGGCGGATTTTCTTTCACAAATGGGTACACCCCGCCAGCGCTTACATCTCGGGGATCAGTGTCGGCATTCTGGTGCGGTCGCCGGCCTTCTGGCCGTACGCGCTGTGTAGCGCGATTTCTATCACGTCCAAGTATGTGTTGCGGGTGAAGGGCCGTCACATCTGGAATCCGTCTAACTTCGGCATTTCGGTGATGCTGTTTCTGGCTGCGGAGACCGTGGCCACGTTAAGCATCCAGTGGGGCAATTACCTTTTGCCCATGCTCGTGATCTGGGCGCTGGGATCAGTGATTATCTGGCGACTGCGGCGGTTTCACATCACGGGCATTTATGTCGCGTCGTTCATTGCCTTCGCATTCGTTCGCAGCTGGATGACCGGAAGCCCCTGGCAATCGGAGATTGCGCCGATTACCGGTCCCATGTACCAGCTCTTCATTTTCTTCATGATTACCGATCCGAAAACCACAGTGCGGTCCAAGCGAGGGCAGTGTCTGGTCGTGTTTCTAGTAGCTGTGGTGGAAATGATTCTGCGGTTAGACCAGATCGTTTACGCACCTTTTTATGCGCTATTCGTGGTGGGTCCAACGGCCATGCTGATCGAGATCTGGCTGGATTCCCGCCACGCAAACGCTGCAAAACTGACGGTGGCTCGGTGACGGCTGGTAAACGGGCTCCGCGATCTCAAAGGCCACTGCGCCGTGTCGTTTATTCCCTGCTGCTGGTTGCTCTGTTTATGTTGACGAGTTGCAAGCCAAAGGCATCGAGCGAGCCAAAAGCTGTTCCGGTGACTCCGGCGCAGATTCCCACGCCAGTAGCGTCTCAAGCCCAATCCGCTGCACCCGACTCGCCCGCGAAACTTCCTCGCCCCTCCGGTCCCATTGAGTTCACGGATGTCACTGCCCAGGCAGGCATTCATTTCAAACACAACAGCGGCGCGTTCGGCAAGAAGTATCTTCCGGAGACCATGGGCAGCGGCGTTTGTTTCTTGGATTACGACAATGACGGATGGCAGGACATTCTGCTGGTCAATTCCATGGACTGGCCGGGGCATAAATCTGGCAATTCGTTTCCCGCGCTTTATCACAACAATCGAGACGGAACGTTCACCGATGTGACGCGGCAGGCTGGTCTCGCGGTGGAGATGTATGGGCTCGGTTGCGCCATCGGCGACTATGACAACGACGGCTATGTCGACATTTACATCACCACCGTTGGGTCCAACCATCTTTTCCACAATCTGGGCAATGGCAAGTTTGCCGACGTTACCGCTAAAGCTGGAGTAGCCGATCCGGGATTCTCCGCGAGCGCGGTGTGGTTTGATTATGACAACGACGGGAAGCTGGATCTTTTCGTCGCCCACTACATCGACTGGTCCATTGAGACCGATCAATACTGTTCACTCGACAACAAGAACAAGTCGTACTGCACTCCGCAGAGGTATAAGGGCCAAAGCTCCGCGCTCTTCCACAACAAGGGCGATGGAACGTTTGAGAACGTCACGCGACGCGCCGGACTCTACGATCCCACGAGCAAATCGCTTGGGGTCGCTTTATTGGACTACGACAACGATGGCTGGCTCGATCTTTTTGTTTCCAACGATACGGAACCAAACAAGCTCTACCGCAACAATCACAACGGAACCTTCACGGATGTAGCGGTCGCGGCCGGCGTGGCTTACAGCGAAGCAGGCACGGTGCGCGCTGGGATGGGTACGGACGCGGCCGACTACGACAACTCGGGATGGCAGAGCCTGGTGATCGGCAACTTCACCAACGAGGGGATGGCGCTTTACCACAACGATGGCTCGGGGCTATTCACGGATGAAGCGCCGGCGACGGGCATTAGCAGGATATCGACCAAGTCGCTGACGTTTGGCACGTTCTTTTTTGACTACGATCTTGATGGTCTGCCCGATATTCTCGCGGTCAACGGCCACGTCTCCGACGACATCAGCGTGGTGCAGCCACAAGTTAAGTATGCCCAACCGCCGCATTTGTTCCGCAACTTAGGCAAGAACAAGTTCGAGGAGGTAACCACAAGACTGGGCTCCGCGCTGCAACGTCCGATCGTGGGCCGCGGCGCGGCCTACGCAGATTTCGACAACGACGGTGATCTGGATTTACTGATCACTGCCAACAACGGACCAGCGCGGTTGCTGCGCAACGACAACGGCAACCAGTACGACATGCTGCGGGTGAAGACCGTGGGCACACGATCGAACCGCGATGGCATCGGCGCGAAGGTCACGGTCAAGACAAACGCGGGAACACGCCTGTTCGCCATGGTGAAAACAGGTTCAAGCTATTTATCCCAAAGCGAACTGCCGCTCACCTTCGGCTTGGGCAAACCGGGAGCAGGCAAGACGGTGAGACTGGAGGTCGTCTGGCCCAGCGGCCAGAAAGATATGATCCCAAACATCATGCCGAATCAGTTCATCACGGTGAAAGAAGGCAAAGGTATTGTTTCGACACAGCCCATCGTGTTTTCCAAGACCGGCCCCCCGCAGTCGTCGGCGCCCGCCTCTTCGCAAAAGTGACGAGCCAACTCTTGCAACCGATTACCAATTGCGGTCTCTAGCATTTTTATACTATTGCCCCTTAGACCCTGCGCCATTAACGTCTCTAAGCGAAATTGTGAGCGTCGTTCTTGAAGCGGGAAACTTTTGGGTTTGCAAAACCTCGGATCTTGTAAAACAGGGTTCCACGTCGCCGGAGTTGGGGGAATGAGAGTGCTGAAAGGCTGCTCCGAAAAAATTTCCCTGCCAGTAAAGCGCGTTGCACTCGAAGGCGTTGCCGCCCAGCCGGGAGCATCGGCCTTTCAGCTCGCCAGTCTCCTCGAACAGTTTCATCGTGTAACAAACGACGCAAACAAGTTGGTTCTCGGCCGCGCGGCGGGCGATCTGACCAGCAGGTTGCATTCGGGTTCGTGGTCGGCGACGGAATGCCTGGACCATCTCACAAGGACGACGCTCTCATTTCTGCCGGCCATCTCACGGGCGATTGCGACCGCTCCCGAGCTCGCCACGAATCGCTCGCTCCGTACCGGAACGATCGCCTTACTCTTGATTCGTAATCTGGAACCTCCGTATCGTCTCCGCTACAAAGTTATCCCCGAACTCGTGCCGCAGAAAACGGGTTTTGAGGCTGCATGGTCGAACTTTGAGAGGTCACAATCGCAGGTCTCCGAAGGCGTCCAGGCGGCGGTCGGTTTCGCCATCGACAAGGTGCAGGTGCGGTGTCCGGTGTATGCGCGAATAAGCTACAACGTCTATGGGGCTTTTCGCATGCTGGCCGCTCATCAACGCCGCCATCTCTGGCAGATGCAGCAGATTCTTACAGCGCTCGACCGAAAACGGTCTTGAAAGGCGCACTTTACGGGCCGCACCAGTCATGAACTCCGCAAACGACGACAGCCAGAATTCAAAAAGCCATCCCGATCCTCAGCCGGCAAAGCCCGCCACTAAAATCAGAATCATCGAAGATGCGGAAGCCACCGGAGAAACGGCTGCCGCCTACGACTTTTGGCGAGCCGGGTCGGGAAGACAGCAAGTTCCCGGCATCATGAAGTGCTTCGGAGCGCGGCCGGACTTCCTGCGGCGCATCATTGAAATGGGAAACACGATCCATTTCTCGGAAGGACACCTTTCGCGCCGCCACAAAGAGATGATCGCCAGCTACGTCTCTTATCTGAACCGCTGCCCGTATTGACTGGACAGCCATGCCTACTTCCTGCGGGTTCAGGGAGCATCCGATCAATGTGTAAAAGCACTCATCGAGGGCAAGCTCGACGAAGCCGGCCTTACGGCGGCGGAGCGCGCCCTATTGGCATATGTGGAGCTGATTACTCACGCCGCTTACCGATCAACTCCCGAAGACGTTGAGAAACTGCGAGTCGCCGGATGGAAGGAAGAACAGATTTCAGAAGCGGTATACATCGCGGCTCTGTTCGCTTTTTTCAATCGGGTTGCGGACGCCTTCGGCGTGCCTTCTCAGGACTATCTCGGAACCGGAAAATTGACGCCGTGAGTGCGATCTTCTATTGAGTCCCGAACGCATCTGAGTAGCGGGGGAGTAAGAGGTTGGTGGCGGCTGCCAATCCCAGCGCGGCTGCCAGAAGAATCAGGAGAGAAGAATACGAACCCGTCGCATCGAAGGCCCGCCCCAGGATCACCGGACCGATGGCTCCCGCGGCAGCATAAAACGTCCAGGTAAGACCGTACAGAGTGGAGAAAGCGCGAAGCCCAAAATAACGAGTCAGCAGGTACGGTGTAATGGCGGCTTCCCCTCCGGCACCCACACCAATCAGCGCAGCAGCCAGGCAGCCCGCGGGAAAACTGGTCGCGCGAGCGAGAAGAAAAATGCCCAGCGCGGTAATGAGATTGATAACAAGCGCGACGCGTGGGCCGAAAAATCGGTCGAGGAGCCAGCCCACCCCAATCCTACCCAGCAGACTTGATCCTCCGAGTACGGACGCGCACAGCGCCGCATTTCCGGCAGTCAGGCCGCGATCGGTGAGCAAAGCTGACAAGTGAGTGATCGCTCCATTCATACTGATCGAACTCACGAAAAGAATGGCGGTGATAATCCAGAAGGCCGAAGAACGCAGGCCCCGCTGCCATGTCGTTCCAGAATGAGGAACCGGAGCGGACTCGCGCTCGATTGCGCCACGCTCGTGGATATAGCGCCAACTGAGAGGCAAGCCGAGGAGCAACGCAAGCCCGCCGAGTGTGGCATAGGCTGCGCGCCAGCCACTCCAAGTGATCACGAATTGAGCGACGACGGGCAAAATCATGGCGCCCAATCCTGCTCCAACCATCACGAAGGCCAAGGCCGTCCCCAAGCGCCTCTGAAACCAGGTGGAAATCGATCGCGAATATGCGAGATGAGCTGCCCCATTCCCAACAATCCCCAGCACGAAGCAAGTCAGGTAGAACTGCCACAAACCAGCGTGCAGCAGAGACAGCGAGGCGATGGCGCACGCATACACCGTCATGCAAATAAGGATGATGCGGCGAGGGCCAAAGCGGTCAATCCACCGCCCGAGCACTGGGGAGACGACGCCCAACGTGACGGCTGCAATGGCGAATCCGCTGGAGATGGCCTCACGACTCCAGGCGAATTCCGCCGCCAACGGCTTCACAAAAACGGAGAATGTATAAACGAACAGCGAACCGAATCCCGCCATCACACCGAGACACGCCGCCAACACTACGCGCCAGCCGTAATATCCGAGATCGGATTCGGTGAGGTCGGAAGTCATTTCGGTAGATTGCATTTGTGCCTTAAGGCCAAGTTCGCGCTTACTTTCCAAAGCCAAGACCTCGGCGATGGCTTTGGCAGGATTCGAATAGTACACGGGTTGCCTCGCGGCCTCTCTAGTGTTTTTGGAGTATTGCCGCGATTGTAGGGAAGGGATTACAAGAAGCCGCTAAAGGCGACCGCGGCAAACCAGACGAAGTGGATGTTTAAGGAGATTTTTATGGCGCACATTCGACTACCGGAAGGTATTCCTGGAATTTTGGGGCCGATGGCCCTCAGTCCTGAGACTGCAAAACCTCTCAATGCACTCGCCGAGGTGCTTTTGCGTGGTCCGAATTCGTTGTCGGCGGCGGACCGAGAAATGATTGCGACCTACGTGTCATCGCAGAACGATTGCTACTTCTGTCAACACGCTCATGGTGCTGTGGCTGCTTACCGGCTCAACGGGAATGACCAACTCGTTGACAGTGTGAAGGCGAATTTTGAGGTGGCTGCAATTTCGGAGAAGCTGAAGGCCTTGCTCGCCATCGCCGGCAAAGTACAGCAGGGCGGCAAGCAAGTCACGAATGAGGATGTCGCTCGTGCCCGGCAGCAGGGCGCAACCGATAAAGAAATCCACGATACAGTTCTGATTGCAGCCGCATTCTGTATGTACAACCGCTATGTGGATGGGCTAGCGACGTGGGCACCCACCGACGCCGACCTCTATCGTGAGAATGGAAGACGGCTTGCCGACGAAGGCTACGTCCAGTCGACCGCACATCTACCTGCCCCGCAGAAAGAGTGTGCCTAGTCTTCACCGAAAGGGCGCACGCCTTCCCGAGGGCAGGACAAAACCTGGCAAACAACCGAAGTCCAACCTCGGCGGTGGTTTCCAACCAAAATCAGTCGAAGGATAATTCTTATTTATCAGAGGAGCTTATGAATCGGCGCAACTTTCTCCAATCGACCGGCGCCATCTGCGCGGGTTGGGCAGTGACAAGATCAATGCCAGTCTTCGCCGACGCGTTAGGTTCGGCCGGCAACTGGCGGACCTTCGAGGTCACTACGAGGGTAGAAGTATTGAAGCCAAGTGGAGTCACTCACATCTGGCTGCCGTCCGCGCTGATTCGTGATACGCCGTTTCAGAGAACACATGCCAACAAGTTCCGCGTTGAGGGTGGATCGGCCAAGTTCAGCAAGGACAAGCCGAACGCCCTCGGGATCGTGTCGGCGACTTACCCGGCTAACGCGAAGCCCGTGCTGACGCTGACCAGCCAGGTTTCTGTGAAGAACTACGCCGTCGAACTCTCGGTACCCGGCAGCGCGCCACACGTTTCACCGCACGTCGCAAAAGAAGAGCTCGACTATTTTCTTCAGCCCAGCCGCTATGTGCCTACCGACGGCATTGTGAAAGAGACCGCTCTCAAAGCGACCGCCGGCACGACCACCGACGCGGAGAAGGCTCGCGCCATTTACGACTGGGTGGTGGACAACACATTTCGCGATCCGAAGGTCCGAGGCTGTGGACGCGGCGACATTCGGTTTATGCTGGAGTCGGGCGACATGGGTGGAAAATGTGCCGACTTGAATGCCCTTTACGTTGGTCTGGCACGCTCCGTTGGCCTGCCAGCGCGGCATGTTTATGGTTTGCGGATTGCTAAATCGGACTTGGGCTATAAAAGCCTCGGAATAGCGACGGACCAAGCCACCAAGGGCCAGCACTGCCGCACGGAGGTATACCTTCGCGAACACGGCTGGGTTCCAGTGGACCCGGCAGACGTACGCAAGGTGGTTCTGGAGGAACCGCCGGGAAATCGTCCTCTGAGCGATGAGATGGTGTCGAGGGCGCGCAATCGCCTGTTCGGCTCATGGGAGATGAACTGGATGGCATATAACTACGCTCACGACGTAGCGCTGCCAGGTTCCGCCAAACAGCCGTTGGTTTATTTCATGTATCCGCAGGCGGAAACAGGGGAGGGACGAGTGGATCCATTCGATCCGGACAACTTCAAGTATGAAATCACGGTGAAGGAGAAGATCTAGCTTTCTCACCGATGACGATAGGCGTTCTAACAGGCGGAGCGATGCCCGCCTCCATCCCGACGAATCTATGGGATACTGTGTCGCTGCGCTGCGTGGGTTGCATCCAGTGCAACGACTTCTGAAAGGACTTTTCTTGTGAAGACTCTTGTGGCTGCCCTCACGATTTCGCTTTGTTCCATTTGTTCCCCGGTTGCGGCTCAACAGTTTTCTTCCGTCCCCGGCCAAGGCAGATCGATGGTTGTAACAAAGCTGGGAATTGTGGCGGCGCCGCAATTTCTCGCCTCCCAGGCCGGCGCGCACATTCTGGAACAGGGCGGCAACGCCGTGGACGCGGCAATTGCTGCAAACGCCGTCATGGGCGTGGTGCAGCCGTACGTGAACGGCATGGGCGGAGATCTGTTCGCCATTTACTATGACGCGAAGACGAAGAAGCTCTATGGATTGAACTCCAGCGGCTGGACGCCGAAGGGGATCACGATCGAATACTTGAAATCGCACGGCGTCGATCACATCAATCCCATCGGCGTGGAGACCATCGACATCCCCGGTACCGTCGCGGGATGGGATGCGTTGCGCGGCCGTTTCGGTGCGCTGCCGTTTTCTGAAATCCTGGCGCCCGCGATTTACTACGCACAGAATGGATTCCCATTGGCTGAGAGGAACGCCCGCTACTGGGTCGCCAAGAGTTTGATGCAGCAGCCGGGCTACAGAGAGACGTACCTGCCCAACGGCGTCGCTCCGATGGTGGGCGATGAATTCAAGAATCCCGCACTCGCCAATTCGCTCCGGCAAGTGGCACAGCATGGCCGAGATGCGTTCTACAACGGCCCGATGACGGAGACGATGGTGAGGTTCCTGCAGGCCCACGGCGGTACGCACACGCTTGAAGATTTTCGCGACTTTCACCCCGAGTGGGTCGAGCCCATCTCGACGACATATCGCGGCTGGACCGTCTACGAGCTTCCACCCAATGGGCAAGGAATTGCGGCATTAACGATGTTGAACATCATGGAGCAGTTTCCGCTTGGACAGTATGGGCATGACTCCGCGGATGCTCTGCAGATCATGATTGAGGCGAAAAAACTGGCTTACGCGGATATGTATAAATATGTCGGCGATCCGCGATTCACGCCGGTTCCGGTGAAGGAGATGCTCTCGAAGGATCTGGCGAAGAAGCGTGCGGCACTGATCAAGATGGATAAGGCCGCGTGCGAAGTGGTTCCTTCCGACATCGAGAAGATGCTCGACGCTCACGGCAATTCGACGATCTACCTTTCGGCGATCGATAAAGATGGAAATATCGTTTCCCTGATCCAGAGTAACTACGCGGGCTACGGCACCGGAATGGTCGCGCCCGGGCTGGGTTTTTCGTTTCACAACCGAGGTGCGGGGTTTCAGTTAACGCCGGGGCTGCCTAATTCGCTGGCCGGCCACAAACGGCCACTGCACACGATTATTCCGGCGTTCATGGAGAAGGACGACATTCATATCGGGTTCGGCATCATGGGAGGCTGGAACCAGGCTCAGGCGCACGCGCAGTTTGTTGCGAATGTGGTGGATTATGGAATGAACGTGCAGGCAGCGCTGGAGCAGCCAAGGTTCACGAAAGGAACGTTTGAAGGCTGCGATGTGCAGATGGAAAGCACGATTCCGGAATCCGTAAGAGATGAATTGACCAAGCGCGGACACCAGATCGAACTGCTTGAGCCATTTTCCTTCACGGTGGGACAAGGAGAAGCCGTGGTGAGAGACACAAAACGAAATGTGAACTTTGCCGGCGCAGATCCCCGTTCCGATGGCGAAGCGATTCCACAGGAGCCGACTACTAAGTGAATGAACCTATGCGCTTGCAGAGGTCATGGGCATGTCCCTCCTGGAAGTTTTAGAGAGCGCCCTTTCTTCCAGTAATCCTCAGCAGACAAATTTTCTCGCGCGAGCCGAATTTGCCGGATCTTCGGCCAGATCTGGCTGCGAGACCCTATCAGCCCCCTGTCGTACGTGACAGTTCCCTGACCTCGGCAAACCGATTGGAATGGAGAAAGCCGGTTTGCTTTCCGCGAATCGGACACCAACGAAGGGCAAGCTGCGGGCGCGCTCTAGCCAAGCAACAAGTTGCAGCATATTGCAATCACGACCATCTCATGCTGCAATTTTTTGACACGATCGTCGTTAAAATATGGGATTCTCTTCGTGGAGGCGCGTGCAAGAAAACCTCTTTCAGCGGCAAGTTCGCCTAATGTCTAGTATTGCAATCGACTCTATAGTATACTGCTGCAGGTTCTACTGAAATGCCACTCTCGCGCCAGCCAGCAAGAGCTGCGGAGGAATACCGTGGTCCCCTTCTTTCAGAAAACCTGCTTCTTTTGGTGGATTTTAGCGACGCTGATTATTTTGCGTTGGTTCCACCTGTTCGCGTCGTCGGCGGACGATGAGGGAGCTTTCGAGACAGCCGATTCCCCCGAAGAAGCCTCTGCAAGTTCCAAACAGATTCAGTCGGGAAGCGCAAAGAGTTTAGTTACCTGAAAGAGAACGGGCGCACGTTCACGCGAAGGGCGAGGTAAATCGGAATGAAGTTCAACTACTCATGGGGGAAAACACGCCTCGATTTGCTCGCGGGCGTTACTGTCGCTGCGATCTCGTTGCCACAAGCGATGGCGTACGCGCTCATCGCTGGGGTCGACCCGCGCTTTGGGCTGTATTCCGCAATCGTAGTAACACTGGTGGCCTCGATCTTTGGCTCGTCGTCGCACTTGATTAACGGTCCGACCAACGCGATTTCGCTCGTGGTTTTCAGCGCCCTCGGATTTTTCAGTCCCGACGCGCGGCTCGACGCTTACCAGGCCATGTTCCTGTTGGGAATCATGATTGGCAGCATCCAGATCCTGATCGCGATATTCAAACTTGGGGACCTGACGCGCTATATTTCCGAGTCGGTCGTAATCGGTTTCATGGCCGGCGCTGGCACTTTAGTAGCAATAACCCAACTGGGCAATCTGACGGGCTTGCGCGATCGTGGAACCGGGCAGCAGCATGTGCTTTACCGCATTTGGCTCACCCTGAGTGCCGGCCATGTCAATCCAAAGGCCCTTGGCATTGGACTGGGGACGATTGTTCTCGTCGTTTTACTGAGAAAATTGGCGCGCCAATACCATCTGCCACAATTTGACATGCTGATGGCCTTGATTATTGCCGCACTTGTGGCTGCAGCTTTCGGATGGTCCAAGCCAGCGCTGGATGGAACGACCGTTATTTCTGTCGTGGGCAGCGTCCCGCGCAGTCTCCCGATGCCGCATATTCCTCGGATCCAATTCTGGTGGGTGAAGGAATTGTCGGGAAGTGCGCTGGCCATTGCTTTTCTAGGACTCCTGGAAGCATTGGCGATCGCGAAATCGATTGCCAACACCACCCGCCAGACGCTCGATTACAACCGCCAGTGTCTGGCTGAGGGTCTGGCCAATGTCACTGGAGGATTTTTTCAATGCCTGCCCGGCTCCGGCTCCTTAACGCGCTCGGCTATCAACTTTCAAGCCGGGGCTGTGAGCCGCGCGTCCGGAGTCTTCGCGGCAGGAACGGTCGCGCTTACCCTGGTTGCGCTGGCACCCTTTGCCCGCTACATTCCGAAAGCCGCTCTGGCCGGGCTTCTGCTGGTCACAGCGGTGCGGCTGGTCGATTGGAAGCGGCTGAGCTATGCCATGCGCGCTTCTCGGTACGATGCCGCGTTAGTTTTAGTTACCGCCTTCTCTGCAATCTTTATCAGTGTTGAGTTTTCCATCCTGATCGGCGTGGCCTTGTCGGTTCTGATGTTTGTTCCGCGCGCCTCGCTCCTGCGTTGGAACGAGTTGGTGGTGAGCAGTGACCGCGTCATACGAGAGCACCTGCCGGAAGACCAGCCTTGCAAGGCAATGATGCTCTACGATTTGGAAGGCGAATTGTTCTTCGGTGCGGCCCCGGAGCTCGACCGTTGTTTCGATCATCTGAGACGACGCACCGAGGACGAAGATATTCATTTCTTGGTACTACGCGTTAAGCGGACCCGCAATCCCGACATGGTCTCGCTCGAACGCTTCGATCATTTCATGCATGAGATGGAGACACGAGGAGTGACAGTATTGCTTTGTGGCGTTCGTCCAGATTTAGCGAAGGCCATGGCGAATTTGCGGTTTCACGATTGGTTGGCGCCGGACCGTGTCTTTCCGGAAGAAGCGGAAAAGTTTTCTGCCACTCTCAGGGCCGTTCGCCACGTCTATGAGCTCCTGGAAGATAATCCCTGCGATCATTGCATGCAGATCGAGGTTGCAGAAACTGACCGGCGGCCTCTGTATTACATGGTTAGCTGACGGGCTTAACGCTTCCGCGGTCCCGGACTCGGCGTCCAGGATGCCGATCGTCCCCAGTCGCTTTCGTAGACGAAATCTGCCAGCGGTTTCCGTTGTCGCGGGGCCAGTTCTTTCTGCCTGAACTTCTCTGGCAGTTCCGCCGGGCTGCCGGGATAGCCGATGGCGGCGACCGCGACAGGTTCATGATCTTGAGGAATTGAAAACTCATGGCGAGCCTTTTCGATGTCGAAGCCGGCCATCTGATGCACCACTAATCCCGACACAGTTGCCTGCACCGTAAGATTGGCGATCGCCTGACCGACATCATGAAATGCGTGCCGATTGGGCTTTCCGTTCGACGGGAACGTCATTCGGGCGATGGACAGGATGAGAACCGGGGCGTGCTGCGCCCATTGCACATTGAATTCAACCAAACAGCCCAGCAGTCGGTCGAAGTCGGATTTGTTTTCTTTCGTGGCCACGATGAAACTCCATGGCTGCTCGTTCCGGCAGGACGGAGCCCATCGCGCCGCTTCCAGCAGACTGGCCAAAGTTTTCGGTTCAACGGGCGTTGAGGCGAAGGCTACGGGACTTCGTCGACCGGCAAGCAAAGGATGAATGGGGACTTCGCAAATCTTCTGTTCGTCTTCCGGACTGGTCGGTGCGTCTTTCGCCATCCACTCTCCCCGTTTTCCTTGGGCTTAAGTGCGGATCTTTTTCAGCTAATCTTCTTACCATTGATTCTCTCGCTAGTTTACCAGTGATCCTCGACAGCCGGCCGGCGTTGAAGCACTCTGCCGAGTATGCGTTCTTCAAGCGCGGCGAAGCGGGCGCTGCCGCGGGTGCGTGGTCGAGGGAGGTTTACGATTTCATCCAACGCGACGCGGCCTCCTTCAATCAGGATGACGCGGTCCGCCAGACTGATGGCCTCGGCAACGTCATGGGTTACGAGCATGGCGGTAAAACCGCGGCCGCGCCAAACGTCTTCGATGAGTTGCTGCATTTCGATGCGCGTGAGCGCGTCGAGCGATCCCAGAGGTTCATCGAGCAGCAACAAATTCGGATCATGGACAAGCGCGCGAGCCAAAGCTACCCTTTGTCGCTGCCCACCCGATAAAGTAGCAGGCCAGTCATCGGCTCTTTCTGCCAGACCAACTTGCGCCAAGACTTTTCTTGCCTGCGGGATGAGCGCTGGCTCGAGGCCGAGCATGACGTTGGGGAGAATTCGTCTCCACGGCAGCAGGCGAGAATCCTGGAACATGACTCGTACATCCGGCTTGCCGTGGGCCTTTGTAACGTAATCTGCAGGGTCGGCCACAATAATGGTTCCAGATTGCGGCGTTTCCAAACCCGCAACGGACCGCAGCAGAGTGCTCTTGCCACATCCGCTGCGACCGACAATGGCGACAAATTCACCGGCGGGAACTTCAACGTCGAAGTTCTCGAGCACGGTGCGTCCACCAAACGCAATGCTGACACTTTTGATTGCGACTGACACGCCGCGTGAGCATTGAGTGTGCTGGGTGGCGATCTCTTTCTGTTTCGAACTGAAAGTAACTGACAAAATGATCCCTTATCGTGCCGTCTGATACGCCGGATTCCAGCGCAGCCAGTAGCGTTCCAGTGCCTTCGCCAGAAGGTCGGCGAGTTTCCCCAAAATCGCGTAAAGCAGAATGCCGACCACCATGACGTCGGTCTGCATAAATTCGCGTGCGTTCATGGTCATGTAGCCGATGCCCGAACGCGCTGAAATCGTTTCGGCGACGATCAAGATGACCCACATCAATCCGAGCGAAAAGCGCACTCCTACCAGAATGGAGGGCAACGCTCCAGGAAGAATAATCTCGCGGTAGAGCGCCCAGCCAGACAGACCATAAGTTCTCCCCATCTCCAGAAGTCCGCGGTCGACCGAACGAATGCCGTGAAAGGTGTTGATGTAGATGGGGAAAAAAACGCCCAGCGCAACCAGAAAGAGTTTCGCCGATTCGTCGATGCCGAACCACAGGATGACCAGCGGGATCAGCGCCAGCGGAGGGATGTTGCGAACCATTTGAATCGTGGTGTCGAGCAATACTTCAGCCCAACGCAGCGAGGCGGTGAGCAATCCGAGCAAAAGTCCCACCCCGCCACCAACGACGAAACCCGACAACGCGCGCAGAGTACTGACCCGAACATGCATCCACAATTCACCGGAGGCGCTGAGTTCGATGAACGAACTTACCACTGCGCGTGGCGAGGGCAGGAATCGACCGGGCAGAATCCCAGCAGAAGATGCCCACTGCCAGGCGATCAACAGCGCAACGGGCACGATCCACGGCAACGCTTGCTTCGCGAGAATGCCCGGTCGAAGCTGGGTCTTCACGGGGGGATGTTTTTGAGGCTGATTCATGATTGCTGGCTCAGCGTTTGGCCTGGGTTCCGGTCGACGTTCCCTGCAGCGTCGCATCGACAATATTAATGTGCTTGGGAATCAACTTGAGTTCGTAGAAGGCATCGGCGATTCTTTGTTGCTCGGCCAGCACGGCGTCGTTGACGGGCGTCACACCATAGCCGCCACGCGATAGTGCGAGCTCAAGGGTCGCTTGATCCAAGCCGATCTGCGGTTGCAAGGCTGCGGCTGCTTCTTTCGGATTCGTTTTCGCCCAATGATCCACGGCAGCTACTTCGTCCAGGACGATCGCAACTATATCGGCGCGTCTTGCGGCATAGAGCCGGGAGGCAAGAAAAAATTGGTGATTGCTGACTACCCCGTTGCCATCGGCGAGAATGCGGGCGCCGGTTTGTTTTTGAGCCGCGGCCAGAAACGGCTCCCAAATCGCCCACGCGTCCACGCTGCCGCGCTCGAAGGCCGCTCGCGCATCCGCCGGCGTGAGGAAGATTGTGTCGATGTCCTTGTATTGCACTCCTGCCTTTTCAAGCAGCTTCACCAGCAAGAAGTGAACATTGGAGCCTTTGTTGAGCGCCACTTTCTTGCCCTTGAGCTCGGCAACTGTCTTGATGGGCGAGTCTTTGGGAACGAGAATGGCCTCAGCCGCGGAAGCCGGCGGCTCGTTTCCGACGTAAATCAGATCCGCTCCGGCTGCCTGAGCGAAGATGGGTGGGGCTTCACCCACCGTTCCGAAGTCGATCGCGCCCACGTTCAAACCTTCCAGCAGCTGTGGCCCAGCGGGAAATTCGGTCCACTGGACTTCAACGTGCAGCGGCGCCAGCCGTTTCTCCAAACTGCCGCGCGCCTTCAGCAGGACCAGCGTGCCGTATTTCTGGTATCCAATGCGGATGACGCTATCCGCATTTTGGGCTAATGCAAATGGCGCTAATGTCATTAGGACCGCGATGAGTGCCACGATCACGCGATGAAACATTGCCAGTGGAGAATTGCGCATAAGTCTGAATCCTTAGTCGATCTTGTTCTGCGAATATCGATTTCGCTCCGCGAATTACGAATCATGTTCAGGAATAAAATGACGGCTTCGGCAGCTGACGATTCAAGGCCCAGTCGCCCAATTCGCGAATCTTGTAGTCGACCGGATCATGCAGGGTGTGCGTGCGCAGGTTGCGCCAGAAGCGGTCGATCCGCGCCGGACCGGCGGCGGCGCGCGCTCCCATGACCTCAAACATCCGGTTGGTAATCTCCAGGCCAACGTTGTTGGTGGCCACCTTCGCGGTGGCGACGTCGAGCGCGCACTTGCCGCGCTGATTCTCCGTGAGTGCGTCTCCACTCTCCCAGGCGCGCTGCAGAGACTCTCCTGCGATGTCGGTGAGGGCCTGCGCAGCCTGAAGGTTGACGAAGAAACTGCCGTAATTCGCCAGAATGTAGGGATCTTCCGTGGCGCTCTTTGCGGTTGAAGCGACCCACGGCCTGGTTTGCGCCAGAGTATAGTTGCGCGATTCCTCCAGCGCTCCTTCCGCGATTCCCAGAAAAATATTACTGAGAATCAGCTGCGCAATGCAGGAACGCAAGGACGCTCTGATGCTGCCCAAAGGACCGGGTGTTTTTAGAAACTCTTCCTGCCCGACGGCCACGTCGCAAAACTCCACGGTTCCGCTGTCGGTTTGCCGCTGGCCCATGGCATCCCAGTCATCGAGAATGCGAATCCCTGGCCGACCGGAAGGTATGGCGGCTACCATAAACTTTTCGTCTACGGAGCGAATCGCGGAAACGATCAGCATGTCGGAGTCGAGGGCCCCGGAACAGAAACTCTTGCGACCGTTGATGACGGGTCCGACTCCACCTTTAGCGCTTAGGCTCGTGCGCTTGTCGAGCGGATTGAGGGCGTTGCCCCAGAACCATTTATTGCAGACGGTTTCGGAAAAGAGCTCTTCGGTCTGTGGCCACGATCCGTAGAGCGATACGGAAGCCAGCATGAGATGCTGAAAGCCGAACAGGTGGGCGATCGAACTATCGACACGCGCGAAGGCTCGAACGAGTTTCATCGTGTCCGGCCATTCCATTCCCCAACCGCCCAGGGCTGCCGGAATCGTCACGTTGAGCAGTCCGCTCGCGCGCAACAGGTCCCGCTCAGTTTTCGCGGTACCACCCCCTTTATCTCGCTCAACGGCAGTTTGAGCGAATACCGCGATCAATTGATCGGCAATCTCGAAAGCGTGCTGCCGGGGCGGAACATTCACTGCGATGTGATGCACTGTAGAAAGCACTGCCGTCCTCTCCTGTCGTAAGACATGTCGCCCATACTCTGCGCGGCTGCCCGCTGTTTCTCCACCAACATCTCTGTTCAATTGGTGTTGCTCCAGCAACACTTCCCTGTCGACCGAACCGCCTGAAATTCGCTGTAACCGCGTGAAAACGTGAAATTCAGGCACATAGCTGCTTCTCTCTGTTGGCAAGACAATTGCCAAAGCTGATGTGGAAGTCAGTCCTCCCCGGAAAGAGATCGAAAACATGGAAGTATTCTGGTTCTTACCAACTCACGGAGACGGTCGTTACCTGGGCAGCGCCGAGCAGGCGCGGACCGTCAATTACGGCTATTTGAAGCAGGTGGCTCAAGCCGCCGACCAGCTTGGGTTTGTGGGCGTGTTATTGCCCACCGGCAGGTCGTGTGAAGACGCATGGGTCGTGGCGTCAGCTCTGGTCCCGGTAACCACCAGGCTGAAGTTCTTAGTCGCGATTCGCCCCGGAATCACTTCGCCCACGGCTGCCGCGCGAATGGCAGCGACGTTCGACCGGCTTTCCGAGGGACGGCTGCTGATTAATGTTGTGACCGGCGGTGATCCTGACGAAGCGCTCGGCGACGGCGTTTTTCTCACTCACGACGAGCGTTATGAAGTGACGGAAGAATTCCTTCAGATATGGCGCGAAGCAGTGGCTGGTAAGGCTATTTCGCTGAACGGAAAACATCTTCATGTGGAGAATGCAAAAGTCTTATATCCGTCGGTGCAAAAGCCGCATCCTCCGCTCTATTTCGGAGGGTCATCGAAGGTTGCTTATGGCTTAGCCGCTCGGCAGGTTGACGTCTATCTAACCTGGGGTGAACCGCCAAAAGCGGTTGAGGAAAAGATTTCAGCCGTGCGGCGTCTCGCGGAGGAACAGGGCCGCTCCGTTCGGTTCGGCATTCGGCTTCACGTTATTGTCCGGGAAACAGAGAAGGAAGCATGGGCGGCCGCGAATGATCTGATTCGCTACGTCGACGACGACACGATCGCTCGAGCGCAAAAAACATTCGCGCGGTTCGATTCTGAAGGACAGCGCCGCATGGCGGAGTTGCACCGCGGAGGCCGTGAAACACTGGAAGTCAGTCCCAATCTCTGGGCAGGTGTGGGCCTGGTGCGCGGTGGCGCCGGCACGGCTTTAGTTGGCGATCCGGCGACGGTTGCAAAACGAATGCAGGAGTATGCCGACCTGGGAATCGAAACCTTCATCTTGTCGGGGTATCCGCATCTCGAAGAAGCGTATCGTGTGGCCGATTTGCTGTTTCCACATTTGCCGCTTTCATCGAAATCAGAAAGATCGGTGGGAAACATCACTGGACCGTTCGGAGAGCTGGTCGCGAACGAATATCAGCCGCGCACACCAGAGGCTACGCCGGTTCCGGCGCAACAAAGTTAGTCGCGAAGGGCAATCGGGTCAGTCCCCGCACGCTAAACAAAGGGGGAACGGTGAACTGCTTGAAGAGCGCCAGGTTTGTATCTCTCATCGCGGTGGTGATCGTGGCGGCGATGGCGGTGGGCTGCAGCCGCAAGACTTCTGTGAAGCCCGCGACCATTAAGTTGGACTACGCCTATTACAACCCGGTGAGCCTGGTACTGAAGGATAAGAAATTTCTGGAGCAGGATCTCGCCAGTAATGGCATTTCCGTTGAGTGGACACAGAGCCTCGGTAGCAACAAAGCGTTGGAACTCCTGAACAGCAAGAGCGTCGATTTTGGGTCGACGGCTGGGGCCGCCGCGCTCATCGGAAAAGCCAATGGCAATCCGATTAAAGCTATCTATGTCTACTCTCGCCCCGAGTGGACGGCTCTGGTTGTGCGCAAAGATTCTCCCATCGAGAAAATCGAAGATCTCAAGGGAAAGAAAGTGGCGGTGACGCGCGGGACTGACCCTCACATATTCCTGTTGCGCGCGCTTCACGAAGCTGGGCTGACCGAAAAAGATATTCAGATCGTCGTACTGCAGCATCCCCAGGGGGGGATCGCACTTGAAAAGGGAGACGTGGACGCCTGGGCGGGCTTGGATCCGATGATGGCGCAAACCGAGATTGAGAGCGGATCCCGGCTTTTCTATCGGAACGTGAATTTCAACAGCTACGGAGTGCTGAACGTGCGCGAAGAGTTTGCCAGGCAATACCCCGCGTATGTGGAGCGCGTGCTGGCGGCCTATGAGAAGGCTCGCCTCTGGGCCCTGCAGAACCCGGAGGAATTTCGCAAACTATTTGCCGGCGACACGAAGCTCGACGATTCTGTGATCACGAAGGTTCTGGAGCGCACAGACTTGACCAACTCGACGATCGGAGACAACCAGAGACAGGTAATTATGGCCAGCGGCGACGTGTTGAAACAGAACAACGTTATCAACAGTAATACCGACGTGAGCGCTACCGTGAACAATCTGATCGAGCCTCGATATGCCCAAGACGTAGTCAACAAGAGCCTGGCGCAGAAATGAGCACCGCGGAGCAGAACCGAAGGCTCGTCTGGAAAGGCGGTACGGCGGAATCGACGGCGAAGCCGCCAGACAACCATGGACGAATTCATATTCCAGACGGACTTCTGGGCTGGATCATTCCCGTGGGAGTATTGCTCGCATGGGAACGGCTTGCGAGCCTGGGGATTCTTCCCCCCAATTGGCTGCCCGCACCAACAGTCGTCGGCAAGACGATCTATCAGTTAGCCGTTGCCGGCGATTTGCTCAAACACGCGGGAACAACCATTGCCCGCGTCGCGGTCGGATTTCTCCTCGGCGCGAGCGCAGGCACACTTTTCGGCGGTCTCACCGGCTACCTGCCGATTGCTCGCAAGCTGCTCGATCCTTCATTGCAGGCGCTGCGCAGCGTTCCTTCGATCGCGTGGGTTCCGCTCTTCTTGTTGTGGCTCGGCATCCAGGAGACCTCAAAGATTGCACTCATCTCCGTGGGCGCGTTCTTCCCGGTTTATTTGAACCTCTCGGTTGCCATGCGACACGTCGATCCGAAGTTGCTTGAAGTTGGCAAATTGTACCGGCTGAGCAGTTTTCAAATGGTTCGACGGCTCATTCTTCCGGCGGTGTTACCGGAGTACATCGTGGGGCTGCGCAGTGGATTGGGGCTGGCGTGGATGTTTGTTGTTGCTGCCGAACTCCTGGGAGCGAGCAGCGGGATCGGATATCTCATGGTGGATGGCGAGATGACTGGCCGCGCCGCCGTCATCTTAGCCAGCGTGATACTTTTCGCCATCTTCGGCAAGGTCACCGACTGGGGTATGAACGCGGTCGGCCGCAGACTTCTTGGTCACAGAGCCCGCTGACTCCGAACAATGAAGGTAACGCATCCCCTCCGAACTCCCGTTGGAGATTGAGATTTATGGCCAGCGATAGCTTTCAGAAGAGCGGCGCGGTCGACATTCAAATCACAGGGAAAACCTTTTCAGGTTCCAAGGGTACTCTCTTGGCTTTGAAAGATATTCTGCTAACGATCAACCCCGGAGAATTCGTGTGCATTGTCGGCGGCAGTGGCTGCGGGAAGACGACGTTGCTGAGAATCATCGCTGGCCTGGAGACCGAGTATGAGGGCGCCGTTTTTCTCGACGGCAAGAAACTCGCAGGACCGGGCTTGGATCGGGGTGTGGTTTTCCAGGAGCACCGCCTCCTTTCCTGGCTCACGGTGCATGACAACGTTGGGTTTGGACTTGCAGGTCTGTCTCGCGAAGAACGCAGCCGAGATGTTCGACGCTACATCGGCCTGGTCGGGCTGGATGAGTTCGAGTATGGATACCCTCACCAGCTTTCTGGCGGCATGTCGCAGCGAGTGGCCATTGCGCGAGCACTGGCGGGGCGGCCTGAAGTGCTATTGCTGGACGAGCCTTTCGCGTCCCTCGATGCGCTGACTCGAATGCGCATGCAACAGGAAATCCTGCGGATTTGGGAAGCAGAGCAAACTACGATCGTTCTTGTTACTCACGACATCGAGGAAGCGGTATTTCTTGCGGACCGGGTTGTCATCATGTCTCCGCAGCCAGGCACGATCAGGAATATCCTGCCGGTCCGCTTGTCACGGCCACGCGACCGCTCCGATCGGGAATTTGTGCGAGTGCGCAAATTGGTCCACGATGAGTTGTTTGCGCAGAACGGAATGGCACATCTTGCTCCTGACAATTTCTAGCTGGCGAAGGAATCAGGGAGGATCGGCGAAGCCTTTGGTTGTCGGCCGTTGGGTAACTCGCCGCATTGCATCAGTTTGGCCCGAACAATATTCCGGCTGACGCCGAGCAACCGCGCCGTCTGAACCTGGTTGCGGTGACAGAATTCATAGGCGGTTTTCGTAATCGCGGTCTCGATCTCGGAGTACAAGTTGGGACTGCCATCTTCAAAGACTGCAAGTAGCGCCTCACGCAGACCGTCGAAGGGCTGCGCTCGACCATTTGTGGCAACTCGGAGCCCGAGTGGAGAAAGCCTCAAGTCTTCTGGTCTTACGACATTTTCCCGGCAAACCAGGAGAGCGTGATGGATGACGTTTTCCAACTCGCGAGTATTGCCGGGCCAGGAATGCCCACTAACGAGTACATCGGACGCATCCGCGCTCAGTTCAGGATCCCTGAGCCCCAGCCGTTCCCCATAAACTCTAAGAAAATGTTGTGCCAAGGGCAGAATGTCGCCCGGCCGTTCGCGCAACGGAGGAATGTGGAGTGAGGCGACCTGGAGCCGGTAATAAAGATCTTCGCGGAAACGTCCCGCGGCAACGGCATCTTCAAGATTTACGTTGGTTGCAGCCACCACGCGAACGTCGATCGCCACCGGACTGCGTGAACCCAGCCGGACTACCTGGCGCTCTTGCAGCACTCGGAGCAGCTTTACTTGCATGGCGAAGGGCAAATCTCCGATCTCGTCCAGGAATAACGTTCCCCCGCGAGCCGCTTCAAACCATCCGGCCCGGGCTACGGTTGCTCCGGTGAATGAGCCGCGCTCATGACCAAACAATTCGCTTTCTACCAGGCTTTCAGAAAAGGCCCCGCAATTTACGGCCACAAAAGGACTGTCAGCCCGCGGGCTCAGCTTGTGCACATGTCTGGCAATGAGTTCCTTGCCCGTACCGGTTTCCCCAGTGACCAGCACGTTCGCGGTGCTGGGGCCTATCAATTGAATTCTTTCAAGTAACGCCTTGGACTTAAGGTCTTCAAATACCAGCGCAGACGCCCTTGGACCAAAGGGCACGACAGCGGGGCCGGGAAAACTTAGAAGCGGCTTGGGAACCGGAGACAGTGACATTGTAAACCCTACTATATGAATTGACATAATAGGATAAATTGCGGAGTGGTGTCAAGAATTATCCAATACATCAATGCGACACCCGGCGATTGTTCCCTGCTGCGAAAAGTTCCGGTCCAATCGGGGAGTCAATCTAGCTGATCTGGATTCTGCGCCGGCGATCTCTGGTACACTGGCGCGCATGATGGCGAGCAGCCGTAGGCAATTTCTTGCACAGTGCGCGGGCGCAGCAGCAGGAGCCTTGCTTCTGCCCGACTTGGCGCGCGCAGCGGGAAGTTCTGAACCCTCGGTGAAGTTTCCCACCGTCCCCAGGGAAAGGATTGCGGTGGCGGCGTATCCCTTTCGCGAATTCATCGTGGGCTGGAATGGGTGGGACGGGAAGACTCCCAGCTCCGTGCCGGCGTCGCGGCAGATCGAGCTAACGGATTTTGCAGCGCACGTGGCCGAAAGATTCAACGTCCACAAGATTGAGCCCTGGAGCCCGATCTTTCCTTCGACTGATCCCAAATATCTCAAGCAACTCCGAAGCGCCGTGGAGAAAGCGCACTCCGCCATCGTCGACATCGCCGTAGATGCCGGTCATAGTCAGTACGCGATGGACGCAGACGAGCGCGAGAAGTCCGTGACCGGAAGCAAACACTGGATTGATGTAGGTGCAGCGCTCGGCTCTCCGAGCATTCGCACGCACATTGACAGCGCCAAGGATTCGAAGCCGGATGTAGGACGGGCCTCGGATACTCTCGCGCGGGTGACTGATTACGCGGCCAAAAAGAATGTTGTCGTGCACCTGGAGAACGACAATCCGGTCAGTGAAGATCCGTTTTTTATTGTGCAGATCATTGAAAAGGTCAACAGTCCGTGGCTGCGGGCGCTGCCGGATTTTGGCAACTCGGTCGCGGCGCACGACGAGGACTTCGCCTATCGCGCGATTGATGCGATGTTTGCGCATGCCTACGGCATCTGCCACGTGAAGGACGGCGAGGTCGATGATGATGGCAAAGCCTCGCATGTCGACCTGGCGCGGACCTTTGCGATTCTGAAAAAGCACGGATACAAAGGCTATTGTTCAATCGAGTACGACGCGCCGGGCGACCCTTATAAGCCTACCGCGGACCTGGTGGAGAAGACGGCGGAATTTCTTTCGTAGCGGGGACAGCGGATTCCTCGCTTCGATCGGAATGAGAATGCTGTTCTTTGCAACGACAAGTTGTCTTGGAGAACTAGATGGCGGGACAAGGCGTTCAGCGGCGGGAAATGTTGCGCATTCTCGGGACGGCCGCGGTCGCGGCGCAGTTTCCTGGGTTCAGCAAATGGGGATTCGCCTGCGGGCATGTCGGCAATGCTGCGTTGCAGATCAAGCCGGCAGAATATCGTCCGCAGTTCTTTACGGCAGCCGAGTATGCCATGGTGGAGCGGTTGGCAGAGATCATCATTCCCAGCGACACTTCGCCGGGTGCGAAGGAAGCTGGTGCCTCGGAATTCATTGATTTCATGGTCGCCAGTAATCCCGAGGTGCAATATCCGTTTCGGATGGGCCTTGGTTGGCTGAACGCGCATGCTGAGGACTTAGACGGAAAGCGATTTACGGAACTGACGCCGGAACAGCAGACTTCCCTGCTGGAGCCGTTGGGGTTCAAGGACAAGGCGCGTCCGGGCGAAGAACCAGGGCGCGAATTCTTCGCCATGATGCGCGAGTACACGGTGACGGGCTTCTATACCAGCGAAATCGGCTTCAAGGAACTGGACAATCCGGCGCTGAAGTTCTATGCCGAGTCGCCGGAGTGTCCGCACAAAGGCGATCCAGAGCACTTGCATCTTGCGCAGGCTCATTCCTGAGAGCAGGATGCTCAGCCCGACGAAACCCAGATTACGGAAACCCAGATTACAGAAACCATGAGCAAACAAATCTACGACGTGATCGTGATTGGAACCGGGGCCGGCGGCGGCATGACGATCAAGACGCTGTGCGAGGCAGGACTCAAAGTCTGTGCTCTGAATGCGGGGCGGAGGCTCGATCCGGAGAAAGACTTTCGCTACCATCGCATGCCCTGGGACATGAAGTTCCGCGGGCTCGACGATCCTCAGCGGAAGGAATCTTTTGGCTACATGGATGGCGAGTACACCAAGGCGGCGTGGGACCACGAGATTCCGTTCACGGTTGCACCGGGCACGAAGTGGATGTGGCCGCGTTGCAACGCCGTGGGTGGCAAGACGAATTTCTGGGGGCGCAGTTCGGCACGCTTTGGCGATATTGATTTTCACGCCGCGTCGCTCGATGGCTACGACGTGGACTGGCCCATCACCCATGACGAGATCAGTCCGTACTACACGCGTGTCGAGAAAATGATTGGCGTGGCCAGCACGGTGCAGAACCGGCCGAGCAATCCGGATGGCTCGTACCTGCGGCCATTCAACTTCCGTTGCCTGGATTTCATTCTGCAGTCGGGGTGCAACAAAGTTGGAGTTCCGTATTTACCGGATCGTTGCGCGCAACTTACGCAGCCACATGAAGGACATCCGGCATGCCACTTCTGCGGAGAATGTACGACAGGGTGCGATGTGGGCGCATTTTTCTCGACGCCGTATTTTCTGCTGCCGAAAGCAGAGGCGACTAAGAATCTTGAACTGCGCACGAATGCGCTCGCGAAAAATGTTCTGGTCGACGAGAACGGGCACGCCGCGGGCGTGGCTTACATCGATCGCAAGACCAAGCAGGAAGTAGAAGTATACGGGCGCGCCGTGGTGGTGGCCGCATCTTGCATTGAGTCGGCGCGCATCATGCTGAACTCGAAGTCGCGGTATTGGCCGAACGGCGTTGCGAATTCCAGCGGCCAGTTGGGGCGCAATCTTTGCGACCATCTTTACGGCGAGTCGGCTCGCGGATACTTGCCGCAATTGGTCGGTCAGCCCAGCTTCCCCGACCACGTGGGCGACAGCACGATTGCGTGGATGCCGCGCTGGCAAAATCTGAAAGATCCGCACGAGGAGAAATTCGTTCGCGGATATTCAGTCTATCCGGATGGTGGGTGCGGAGAGTTTCCCGGATTCGCGACCGACTTGGACGGGTTTGGGTCGTCGTTTAAGCGCGAGATCAAGCGGCGGTATCCTTCGCCGGTGAGCTTCGGCATTCAAGCGCCATCGCTGCGCTCGGATACGAATTTCATGGACATCGATCCTGAGGTCAAAGATCCATTCGGGATTCCCGTGGCCCGCATGCATTTCGAGTGGGACGAAAACGTGCTGAAGATGTTCGAGCATTCGAAGCGGGTTTGCGCCGAGGTGCTGCGTGCCTCCGGAGGCGTGGTCGAAGGGTCGGGCGGCGATCCAGAAATTCCTGGGTTTAGCCTGCACGAAACCGGCACATGCCGCATGGGAAACGATCCCAAGAATTTTGTGACGAACCGCTTTGGGCAGACGCACGATGTGCCCAACTTGTATGTATGCGATGCCAGTGTGTTTCTGAATTGTACCGACAAGACGACGACCATCAGCATTCTGGCATTTTCGCTGCGCACATCTGAGCATCTGATCGAGAACTTCCGTCAGGGTGAACATAAGACCGCGTGAGCGACGAGCGCATGCCGGTCCCGGAACTCCCCCCGCACGCCAGAGCGAACCCCGGTCGGCTGCGAGAGTTGGCGGCGCTTTTCTTCAAGTTAGGCACAATCAGTTTCGGCGGCCCTGCGGCGCACATCGCATTGATGGAAACAGAGGTCGTCCGCAAGCGCCAGTGGTTGACCCAGCAACAGTTTCTCGATTTGCTGGGCGCGGCCAACCTGATCCCCGGCCCTACTTCCACAGAGATGGCGATCAACGTGGGTTTCGTGCGCGCAGGCTGGGTGGGTCTGTGCGTGGCGGGCGTGAGCTTCATATTTCCGGCCGCGGTGATCACCGGAGTATTTGCCTGGGCTTACGTGCGGTTCGGGGCCTTGACGCAGGCTGTGTCAGTGCTCGCGGGCATCAAGGCGGCGGTAATCGCAGTCATCGCGATCGCGATTTGGCGGCTGGGAAAAACCGCGGTGAAGGGCGTGGGCTTGGCTGTGCTGGGCGCGTTATCGCTTGCAGCATTCTTTCTTGGAGTGAATCCGATTGCGATTCTTTTTGGCGGCGGATTGCTCGGCATGTTGGCGCGACGGGCGGCGAGCGTTCGCACTGCTGCGGCTTTACTGATATCGCCCCTGCTCTCACGGCGACCGTTCGCTGCAAGCACACCGCGAGGAACGTTGACTTTCCGGTTGCGACCGCTCGGCGCGATCGCTGTCACTTCGGCCGCAGTCGCTGGAATCCGGCCATCCGTCTATCAGATCGGACTGTTTTTTCTTAAAGTGGGCGCGGCGCTTTATGGCGGAGGATATGTTCTGCTGGCTTTCCTGGAGCAAGGGTTAGTTCAGCAACATGCGTGGCTAACGCATCGGCAGTTGCTGGATGCGGTAGCGATCGGACAGTTCACGCCAGGTCCAGTGCTTTCGACCGCGACATTTATCGGTTACATTCTGGGTGGCGTACCGGGCGCTGCGGTGGCGACCGTGGCAATTTTTCTGCCGTCATTTTTCTATGTGGCGCTGTTGGCTCCGGTGCTGTTTCGCTTGCGGCAGTCTGCGTGGATGGCGTCATTTCTGGATTCGGTGAATGTTTGCGCCGTGGCTCTGATGGGTGGAGTCACGTTCAAACTGGCAGCGGATGCGTTGCAGGGATGGCCATCCTGGGTGATCGCTCCGGTGGCGCTGCTCGTGTTGTTGCGCTGGAAACTGAGTCCGGCGTGGGTCGTGCTGGGCGGAGGAATTGCCGGGCTGTTGCTGGCGGCGTTCCGCTAGCCCTCAGCGCCTCAAGCTATTCGTTTTTTATTCGCCTATCGTTTCCTTTTGTGGTAAATCTATAGGCCATGCGAAAGGCCGTCAAGCATCTCAAGAAATCCGATCCGGTCCTGCGGGCGATTATTGAACGCGTGGGTGTGTGCCGCATGGAATTCGGAGAGCCTGAATTTTGCAGTCTGGCGGAGTCGATTGTTTATCAGCAATTGAACGGAACTGCGGCGGCGACAATCTTTGGCCGCTTTGTAGCACTGGCCGGAGAGCCGCTCACTCCGGAAGGAATTCTTAAGCTGAGCGATGAGCAACTGCGAAGCGTCGGACTCTCGAAGCAGAAGTCGGCTTATCTGAAAGATTTGGCGGCGAAGACAGCATCTGGATTGCTCGATTTTGTGCGACTGCCTGAACTGTCGGACGACGAAGTCATCCAGCATCTGACGCAGGTAAAAGGCATCGGCGAGTGGACGGCGCACATGTTTCTGATGTTTTCCTTGCGGCGTCCGAACGTGCTGCCCACGGGCGACTATGGCGTGCAGGTTGCCATGAAAAAACACTACAAGAAGCGCAAGCTTCCCAAGCCGAAAGATATGCAGAAGATCGCGCGGGCCTGGGAACCTTACCGCAGCGTAGCTTGCTGGTATATGTGGCGGAGTCTGGACATCAAGACTGTTTAACAAGACTGTTTAACCACAGAGGACACTGGGGACACCGAGGAATGCATGGAACAGCATCTAATTCTTGGCGCCTCTGTGAACCCGTGCGCCCTGTGTGGTTAAATGGTTGGCGATGGCTGACATGAAGATTCGCGTGCTGGTGGCAAAGCCGGGACTGGACGGGCACGATCGCGGGGCGAAAGTGATTGCACGAGCCTTGCGCGACGCAGGGATGGAAGTCATTTACACCGGCCTGCGGCAGACTCCAGAGATGATCGTGAGCGCGGCCCTGCAGGAAGATGTGCAGGTGATCGGGCTGTCGATTCTTTCCGGGGCGCACAACGCCATCGTGCCGCGCGTGATGGACTTGCTTAAGCAAAACAAAATGGATGACGTGATTGTGGTGCTGGGAGGGATTATCCCGAACCAGGATATTGAGGGGATGAAGAAGATCGGCGTGGCCGCGATTTTCCAGCCGGGCACGGCGATGGACGATATCGTCCAGTTCATTCGCACCCATGTAAAGGGTCCCGGCGTGCCGGCGGCCGGTTAATGGCGATGGCCGGATTCAACGCGTCTCGCGCCCGGGAGATCCTCTCTCAAACCGTTGGTCCGGTTCCGTGGTATTGGAAAACTTTTCCCGCTTTCCGTTCTCTCGCCGGACGACGCTTCGTCTGGTCCCATCATGGCGACCAAGGACCTATCGCCCACCTGGTAACTCTAGGCCTGGAGCAGGAACCGGACAAGGCTCGCCTCGCGCTCAACACCTACTGCCGGCCGTTTCTGGTACCGCCGAATTTCGTTGGCATCTGGTGCCCGGAAGGGCGCAAGATTCGGCTGACCTGCTTCGATCCTGACCAGTTAGAAGCCTTTGATCTGGCGGAAGTCGCTGGCTGGTTCAAACCGTCCGCGGACCGCATTTACTCGGCAACCGCCCCAATTGCTGATTTCGAAGTGGCGCTCACGTTGGGCCCGGGCATGCACAAGATCGACACGCCCGCGGAGTTCACGACCGTCGACGAACTGATCATTCCCACCAGCTACAAGGCAATGTCGAACGATGACCCGGCCTTTGCACTTTTTGTTTTCTATCCGCAGGCGGGGCTGGTGGAAGTTTTGCCGCAGAAATGGTTTACGGCGGCGCAGTACCGCGTTGGCCAGCAGTGGATCCCGCGCGCCGCCCGCGATCCAGAGTCGCACCGCATCGTCGGCGAATGCTTTGACGTGGGAACGTTTCTTCTGGAAGAAGACGGCTGCCGGCTGGCGGAGTGGGTCGAGCGCAAAACCTGAGGCCACAGGGCGCATTGCGCGGTTCTGCCCGCGTGGTATACCGTAAACAGTTCGCGTCCTCGTTTCTCGACACATTATTCTCAAGCCATGCCTGATCGTAGCGAACCTCCAACCGTGAGCTCGTCCGCGCCCGCTAACGTCCTGCCGACGAGGGTTGATGCTACTTCCGCGCGCTTTGAAGCCAACATGCGTTTCCTGGCGGACTTGATGTCGCAAGTTCGCAACGAAGAAGAAACGGTTTCCGAAGGCGGCGGCGCAAAGGCCATCGAAAATCAGCATGCCAAGGGACGATTAACGGCGCGCGAGCGCATTGCGCTGCTGGCTGATCCGGATTCGTTTTTCGAGCTGGGCCTGTACGCGGCACACGGCATGTACGAAGAGTGGGGTGGCGCACCATCCGCAGGCGTGATCACCGGAATGGCGCGAGTTCAGACCCGGATGGTCATGATCATCGCCAACGACGCCACGGTCAAAGCTGGGGCGTTTTTTCCGATGACTTCAAAGAAGGTCATTCGGGCGCAGAACATTGCCGTTGAGAATCGCATTCCGACGATCTACCTGGTCGATTCCGCCGGCGTATTTTTGCCGCTGCAGGAAGATGTATTTCCCGACACCGACGATTTCGGCCGCGTGTTTCGCAACAACGCCGTAATGTCGGCGATGGGCATTCCCCAAATCGCAGCCATCATGGGCATGTGCGTGGCGGGCGGCGGCTATCTGCCGGTGATGTGCGATCACGTGCTGATGACCGACGGCAGCGGATTGTTTCTTGCGGGTCCGGCGCTGGTGCAGGCGGCGATCGGACAGAAGGTTTCCGCCGAGGAGCTGGGCGGCGCGGCGATGCACTCGGCAATCAGCGGCACGGTCGATTTTCGCGAGGCGAACGACGAGGCCTGCATCGCGCGCATTCGCTCGATTGTGGAAAAGTGGGGGTACCGGCGGCTGTCTCCCTGGGACCGGAAGAAGCCAGTCGAGCCGGCGCTGACTGCCGAAGAAATCTACGGAATTTACGATTCGTCGCCGGCGCGTCCCTATGACATGAAAGAAGTGCTGGCGCGCGTGCTGGATGGCAGCCGCTTCGACGAGTACAAAGCGGAGTACGGAAAGACTCTGATCTGCGGCTACGGCCGCATCGGCGGTTTTGCCGTGGGAATTGTCGCCAACCAGAAACTGCACGCGCAGCAGACGGATCATGAAGGCCACAAGCGAGTCGAGTTTGGAGGCGTGATCTACACGGAATCGGCAGAGAAAGCCGCACGCTTCATTATGGACTGCAATCAGAATCTGATCCCGTTGATTTTTTTCCATGACGTCAACGGATTTATGGTGGGACGCGACGCAGAGTGGAGCGGCATCATCAAGGCGGGCGCGAAGCTGGTCAACGCGGTTTCGAATTCCGTAGTGCCGAAGATTACCGTGATCGTGGGCGGATCGTTTGGAGCCGGCCACTATGCGATGTGTGGGAAGGCGTTCGATCCGCGGTTTGTGTTTGCCTGGCCGACAGCACGTTACGCTGTGATGAGCGGCGATTCGGCGGCAGCCACACTAGTTGAAATCAAAGTGAAACAGCTCGAGCGCGGGGGCAAGAAGTTGAGCGACGAAGAAAGAAAAGAACTGTACGAGTCGGTAAAGCGAACCTATGATGAGCAAACCGATCCGCGCTACGGAGCGGCGCGACTGTGGATCGACAAGATCATCGACCCCATTGAAACACGGGATGCGATTACGCAGGCGCTGGAAGCGGCGGCGCTCAACCCGGATGTGCCGGAGTTCAAAGTTGGAGTGCTGCAAACCTGACATTGCCATGTATTTGCACGGATGTACCGGATCGGACGCTTAACCGCAACGTTTCTTATTTCTTGCCTTTTGGTCCGTGAAAGTTCGCATTAACCTGTGGCCGCTAAATTTATGTCTGATCCGGTCAAACTGATTGAGTGTCCACGAGATGCCTGGCAGGGGCTGAAGGGGTTGATTCCTGCCGAACTGAAAGTAGATTACCTCAAGGCGTTAATCAGCGTCGGATTCAAACACATTGATGCAGTGTCGTTCGTATCGCCGAATGCCGTGCCGCAGATGGCGGACTCGGAAGAAGTGTTGAAAGAACTCGATCCGCCAGACGATGTGGAAATCATCGGTATCGTCGTCAACGAAAAGGGCGCGCAGCGGGCGATTGAGACGAAAGCGGTATCGACGCTGGGCTTTCCCTATTCGATTTCCGAGACCTTCCTGCGCAAGAATCAGAACCAGTCGCCCGAGGCGGCGCTCGAAGAATTGGAGAAGATTCAGAACAAGGCCGACGACGGTGGGCTTGACGTTGTGGCTTATATCTCAATGGCGTTCGGAAATCCGTACGGCGACCTGTGGAATCCCGAAGAAGTGACCGAGGCGATCTCGCTGATGGAAGTGGACAATCTGAAAATGATCTCGCTGGCCGACACGGTGGGTATGGCAACCCCGCAGCAGGTCAGCGAACTGGTGGGCGCGGTGATGGCGAAGTTCGACTATCTCGAGATTGGCGTGCATTTGCACAGCCGCCCCCAGCAAGCAGCCGAAAAGATTCTGGCCGCCTACGATGCGGGATGCCGGAGATTCGATTCCGTGTTGGGAGGGTTGGGTGGATGTCCCTTTGCGCAGGACGCTCTGGTTGGTAACATCCCGACTGAGAAAGTTATCGAAGCACTCACGCAGCGAGGCGCTGAGTTGCCGGCGTTGAAGCCGTTGGATTCCCTGCTGAAGGCGGCGGCGGGGATCGGCGCAAAGTTTTCCAGTGCGGGTGCTGCGGATTAGAGTGCACTTTCAAGATATGGATTTCAAAGCGATCCAGCTCGGATACGACGGCGGCGTAGCTACCATTACTCTGAACCGTCCTGAAAAGCGCAACGCCATCAGCTTCGAACTGATTGACGACCTGCTGCGCGCGCTGGAGGAGGTGGAGAAGTCAGAGGCCATCGTCCTGATCGTGACCGGAGCAGGCAGGGCATTTTGCTCTGGGATGGATCTGGAGAATCTGAAATCGCTGTTGGGCTGTTCGCCGGAACAGAACCTGCAGGATTCGCAGACCATGGTGCAGTTGTTTCGCTCGCTGTATGAATTCCCTAGAGTCACGATCGCCGCAGTCAATGGCCCGGCGATCGCCGGCGGGACTGGGCTGGCGCTGCTGTGCGACTTCACGCTGGCCGTTCCGGAGGCGAAGTTCGGCTACACCGAGGTACGCATCGGCTTTGTGCCCGCGATTGTTTCAACATTCCTGTTGCGGCAGGTGGGGGAAAAACAGGCTCGCGATCTTCTGCTGACGGGAAGAATCTTTGGGGCAGACGAGGCAGCGCATATGGGTCTGATCAATGAGATTGTGCCCGCGGAGAATTTGATGGCGCGGGCCCGTCAGTTGGCAGCGCTGCTGATCGAAAACAGTCCGGCATCGTTGCGCGCGACCAAACAATTGCTCACCGATCATGCTCGGGCCGAGATCGATGTTCAGATTGAAGCAGCGGTGCGGGAGAATGCCGCGATTCGCGCGACCTCGGATTTCCGTGAAGGGATTTCGTCATTCCTCGAGAAGCGCAAACCAGTGTGGACGGGGAAATGAATTCAAACAACCATGCGTTCCACGAAACACGGCTGCGCGTGCGCTATGCTGAAACCGACCAGATGGGCGTTGTCTACCATGCAAACCATTTGATTTGGTTTGAGGTGGGCCGAGTGGAGTTGCTGCGCGAGCTAGGCTTTTCCTACCGGGATATGGAACGTGAGGATGGGCGCTACATCGCTGTCGCTGAAGTTACGTGCCGTTATCGCGCTCCGGTATTCTACGACGATGAAATTGTGGTGAGGACACGTCTGAAGACCGCGCGGGAATCGGTGGTTGTTTTCAGCTACGAATTGGTACGAGCTGACAACCGCACGCTTGTGGCGGAAGGCGAGACCACGCACATCGTCACCGATTCAAAGATGAAAGTTGCGGCGCTGCCGGAAAAGTATTTAACGGCGTTCCGCGCAGCCATGGGGAAATAACGATGGGAAGGGTTGCTTGAACGCACTGCACATCAACGGAAACGATCTCACGCTCGAAGCTGTAGGCGAAGTCGCGAATATTGAATCCCGGCGCGCCGCGCTGCTTTCGCCGGACGCGCGGCAGGCAGTCAACCTGGCACGTGCGGTTGTCGACGAGATTGTCGCCAGCAACAAACTCGCTTACGCCATCACCACGGGCGTCGGCAAGCTGAGCGACGTGCGCATCGCCGGCGACCAGATTCGCGAGTTGCAGGTAAACCTGGTGCGTTCGCATGCGGTTGGCGTAGGAGAGCCGCTGGCCGTTGCCGAGACGCGGGCAATGATGTTGCTGCGGGCGAATTCGCTCGCCAAGGGCCACTCCGGGGTGCGCGCCATCGTCATTGATACTCTTTGCGAAATGCTCAACCGCGGCGTCACGCCCTATGTGCCGTCGCAGGGCAGCGTAGGCGCGAGCGGCGATCTGGCTCCCCTGGCACATCTGGCGCTGGCTCTGATTGGCGAGGGTGAGTGCTTTGACGACCGAGCAGTGCGCGTTCCCAGCGCGGAGGCGTTCAAGCGAGCGCAGATCAAGCCGCTCGTGCTTGAGGCCAAGGAAACGATTTCGCTCATCAATGGAACGCAGGCCATGCTGGCGATCGGAACTCTGGCGCTACTGGCGGCGGAAACGCTCGTAGATACCGCCGACGTTTTGGGCGGACTGTGCTGCGACGCACTCAAAGGAACCGATACGGCTTTTGACGAGCGCATCCACAAGGCGCGGCCACACGCCGGACAAGTGAAAACCGCGGCCAACCTGCGCCGCATGCTGGAAGGAAGCCAGATCCGCGAGTCGCACCGCGATTGCGGTCGCGTGCAGGACGCTTACTCGTTGCGCTGCATCCCACAAGTCCACGGAGCGGTGCGCGATACGCTGGCGCACTGTCGCGAAGTGTTTGAAATTGAGGCTAATTCCGCAGTCGACAATCCGCTGGTGTTTTTAACGGATGCAAAGAATGCTGAGGGCGATGTCATCTCCGGCGGAAATTTTCACGGCGAACCTTTGGCATTTGCGTTAGACTTTCTTGCCATCGCGCTCAGTGCGCTCGCCGGCATCAGCGAGCGCCGGATCGAACGGCTTGTAAATCCAGCGCTCAGCGAGGGTTTGCCTCCGTTTCTTGCCGCCGGTGCCGGCCTTAATTCCGGCTTTATGATGCCGCAGGTCACGGCGGCGGCTCTGGTGAGCGAGAACAAAGTACTGGCCCATCCTGCCTCCGTTGATTCAATTACTACATCTGGGAACAAGGAGGATTACGTCTCGATGGGGATGACTGCCGCGACTAAGCTGAAGCGCATCGTTGACAATACACGAAATGTATTGGCCATCGAGGCTATGGCGGTGGCGCAGGCGCTCGATTTTCTTGCGCCGCTAAAAACTTCGAAGCGCGGCCAGATGGCGCATGCTTCGATCCGCTCGGTGTGCCCAACTATGGAAAAAGACCGCGTAATGTACGGCGATTTCGCTCGGATTGCTGCCCTCCTCGGCAGTGGAAAAGTGGCCGAGGCACTGCGCTAAGCGAAGGTCGACAACTCAAGCACATGACTACCCTTACGGAATACTTGAAATTTCATACTAAGACGCATCGAGCCTATGTGCACATCACGCCGCAGGTCGAGCAGATCGTTGCCAAGAGCGGAGTGAGGGAGGGGATGGTGCTGGTCTCGGCCATGCACATCACTGCGGGCGTGTATGTCAACGATAATGAGAGCGGCTTGATCGAAGACATCGACCAGTGGTTGGAACATCTGGCGCCATTTCGCAAAGATTACAAGCATCATGAGACGGGCGAGGACAACGGCGACTCCCATCTGAAAGCGCTGCTAATCCATCATGAAGTGATCGTACCCATAACCGCGGGCAAGCTCGATCTGGGCACGTGGCAGCGAATTTTCTATGCGGAATTCGACGGGCAGCGAGACAAGCGGGTCATTGTAAAAGTTATGGGGGAGTGACGATATGTCCGAAGAACTGACCGAATTGCAGGAACACGCGGAGCATGCGAAACACGATCCCACGCTCGCGCCCGTCTCGTTGACTATGGCGGTGCTGGCCGTGCTGGTGGCGGTGGTGACGCTACTCGGACATCGCGCCCACACGGAAGAAGTTGTGCTTCAGGCGAAGTCGTCCGATCAGTGGGCATACTATCAAGCCAAGAATATCCGGCGGCATACGGATGAACTTTTCCTCGACTTAACTTCCGTGGAAGCGACCACCGACCCGGCGGTGCTCGCGAAGGAACGCGACAAATATTCAAGCGAGGCTACGCGCTACAAGGATGAGCAAAAAGGAATCGAAGACACTGCCCATGAGATGGAGGCAGAAGTTGCGCATGAAAGAAATCGTGCCGACCGCTTCGACCTGGCCGAAGTCCTCCTGGAAGTGGGCTTGGTGATCACGTCGATCACGCTGCTCTCCGGGCGAAGAATCTTCTGGGCTTTGGGTATTCTCCTCGGAGTCGTGGGCATCGTCGTGGCCACGACGGGATTCCTGGTGCATTGAGCGATCGGATCGGGGACGCGGCCGGAACCGGTTAGGCGCGCCCGCTCTTCGGTACGGAAGAGGCGGCCAACGTTTCGTCATTTCCTCCGGCCTTGACTACGAGGAACTGACCGATCGCCAGCGCATCCATGCGGGTGCGCCGGAAGCAGTCGACCGCTTCTTCCGGAGTGCAGACGATGGGCTCATTCTCGTTGAAGCTGGTGTTCAGAATTACGGGAGTCCCGGTCTTGCGATGGAAAGCCGAGATCAGGTCGTAGTACATCGGATTTTCCTCGCGAGTCACGCTCTGCAAACGGCCGGTATCGTCCACATGGTTCACTGCACATAGTTCTTTACGCTTCTCCGACCGGATTTTGTAAACGTGCAACATAAAGGGCGAGGGGTGATTGTGCTCGAAGTACTCATGCTGATGGTCGGCCATAATTGATGGAGCGAAGGGGCGAAACCACTCGCGCTGCTTGATGCGGGCGTTGAGAACCTCCTTCATATTTGGCAAACCCGGGTGGGCGACGATCGAGCGATTGCCGAGCGCGCGCGGGCCCCACTCCATGCGTCCCTGAAACCAGCCGACGACCTTGCCGGCGGCGATCTCTTCGGCAACCTCATCGAGTAGTGCGGCGCAGTCCAACTTGCGATATTGCAAATCGGCGCTCTGTAATGCCGATTGAATGCGCGACTCGGAAAAATCCGGACCGAGGTAAGAATTCGTCATTTGGTGCCGACGAGGCTGTTTCAGCACGGAATGATACGTGTGCAGAGCTGCTCCAATGGCCAAGCCCTCGTCCCCAGCGGCCGGCTGAATGTAAGTCCGGCGAAACGGAGTACGGTCGAATATCTTGCCGTTGGCCACGCTGTTGAGTGCACAGCCGCCTGCCATGGCGAGGTCTTCGGAAGGCACTCGGCCGTGAAGCTGGTTCAGCAGATGAAAGACAATCTCTTCAAAGTGATGCTGAAGGGCGAATGCCAGGTCCATGTCACGCTGGGAAATTTCGGCATGCGGCCGACGTGGCTCGCCAAATAACTTCTCCATCCGGTCCGAGAAATGGCGCGCCAGCTTAACGGTACCGTCTGGCAACACCTGCATTCCCTGGTTGCTGCCGAGCGGTTTGAAATAACTGAGATCAAGATGAAAGCCACCATTCTTAGGCGTTACGATCTTGCCGATCTCGCTGCAAAATGTGTCCTTGCCGTAAGGCGCGAGTCCCATGACTTTGCCCTCATCGCCGTACTGGCTATAGCCGATGAATTCGCAAATCATGGTATAGAAACTGCCCAACGAGTGCGGCAGGAATACGCGGTCGAGAACTTCAATCTCGTTGTTTTCGCAACGAGCCATCATCGTCGAAACAAAATCGCCGGAACCGTCATAGCTGAATCCAGCCGCTTTTTCCCAGGGCGAGCAGTAGTACGCACTGGCGATGTGGGCGATGTGGTGTTCGACATGGTGCTCCTGAAAACGCAGCTGTGTGGAATCAACATCGAGCGCCTTGGCGAGCAGCGAACGCACATCGCGCATCTTCTCTTTGCGCTGGCGGAGATGAATGAAATTCAGAATCTTGGCCGGATTCGCGAGGGCGTATTGAACTTTCTTCGCAAGATTCGCGTCGCTATCCTGGCCAACGGCTACGTGTTCGACATCAGAAATCTTCACGCCGATTGCGTCCAGGCAAGCCTTTGCCGACAGCGCCGGAAAACCGCCGAAATGTTTATGACGGTTCAGCCGTTCCTCGGCAATGGCGAATTTCACTTCGCCGTCGAGCAGGATCGCCGCAGAGGCGTCGGCGTGAAACATATTGAGGCCCAAGATGATCATGAACTAGTTTCGTCTCCTCTGACGGTGCAGGTGTAATCGGGTCATTCTCTATCGAATCATTCTTCCAGGCGGGCATTTCGGTTGGAGTTCGCGGTCGGAGTTTTCTGAGCAGCGTCAATCAAGGCGGAGGCATTTACTGCGAGCCGTCTTCCGCTGGCGATCGATTCATTGATGCGGAGCGTCGCGAGCGTAGCGCATACCAAATCCTCGAACCGGATGGGCGATTCGTCCCTCCGTTGTGCGGCTTGCGCGAATGCTGCCCACTCGCCGCGATGTCCTTTATCCTGGCGCCAGCGTGAATGGACCACTTCTTTGCGGCCGTTGCGGACTAATTCGAGACGGCGAAAGTCATCGAGCACCGCGGCGCTGCCTCCGCCGAACACTTCGATTCGCTCCTTGGACAATGCTCGGTCGCCGTTCGCTAGATAGCTAACCGATCCCTCAGAGCCATTCGCAAAACGAAGCGAGACCAGCACATTGTCACCGCTGTAGCGCGGTGAGTTTCCGACGGCTCTGGCCTCGGCCTCGACGACGGGCGAATTCGCAAGAAACATCAACAGATCCACGAAATGGCATACTTCACCGAGAATGCGGCCGCCTCCTTGCTCGCGATCGTTGACCCAGTGGTCGGCGGGAAGATATCCCGCGTTGACGCGACAGTGCAGCGCCAGCGGCTCCGAAATTGGCGCGAGGAACGACTTCATGCGCGCCGTCATGGGCGCGAAACGGCGGTTGAATCCGACCATCAGCACTGAGCGGCTGGAGGAACGAATTCCAAGATAAGCGCCGGCAATCGAGCGCAATTCCTCCTCAGAAAGGCAGAGCGGCTTCTCACAGAAGACGTGTTTCCCCGCGGCGAGCGCGGAAAGCACTTGTCTTGCATGAAGATGATGGCGAGTAGCGATCACGACCGCGTTGATCGCGGGGTCGTGAATGACTTGCGCCTCGTCGGTGGTGGCATAGCGAAAACCAAATTTGCGCCCGGCATGTTGTGCGTGAGGTCCAGTCGCGGCGCACACTCCGACCAGCGTGGTACTGGCTGACGCTTTCATTGCGGGAATGAGTGTGCCGGTGGAAAAAACTCCAGCGCCGAGCAGACCGACGGAAATGCCGCTCAAGGCTTCCTGCGATCGCGGCTGGCCCGGGACGCGGTCAGGGAGAACTGTAAGGGTACGGGCCGCGTCCTCGCTCCCTGCGTACTGAATCACCACGCCCAGAAATGGCTCGCGCGATTTTCCGGTAATCAAGTCATATGCACTCTGGGCGCGCTCAATGGAAAAACGATGTGTGATCAAGGCACCGACGTCAATTTTATTTTCGGCGAGAAGTTGCACAAACGCTTCCATGTTGCGATTCTCGGACCAACGCACGTAGCCAATTGGATAGTCGCGCCCTTTTTGCTCGTAAGCCGCGTCATAACGCCCCGGACCGTAAGAACGCGAGACGCGGAAGTCGAGTTCCTTTTCGTAATACGCTTTGCGCTCAATGTCCATACCAACAGTACCGACAGCGACGACGACGGCGCGATCGCGGGCAATCGCGCCGGCCAGATTCACCGGATCGCTGCTGGGCGTTTCGGCGGTGATGAGAACCGAGTCAACGCCCGCGCCACGCGACGTCTCCATGCAGAGATCGCGAAACGTTGCGGCTGAGTTGGCCGCGCCGTCGGCCCCCATCTGCCGGGCTAGATCGACGCGCACAGGGTCTAGATCCATGCCGAGAACGCGGCAGCCCGCCGCCTTCAGAAGCTGTACCGTGAGTTGGCCCAGCAGACCAAGGCCAATCACCGCAACCAGATCGCCGAGCTTGGCTTCGGCATTCCGTATGCCGTGCAGAGCAACCGCTCCCAGCGTCGCGAAAGCGGCCTCATCGAATGGAACTTTGTCGGTGCCGGCCACACCGCCGCTGATCGTTCGCGCAGGAATACGTGCCACGAGTAGCCGCGGCACACATGCAATCTCCGCGTGAACGGCAAATCCAGCTCCGGCGCAAGCGACGCGATCCCCGGGCTGCAAGTCGGTTACGCCTTCGCCCACCGCGATGACCGTTCCCGCGCTGCTGTAGCCAGGACTTTGTGGCTGGTCGAGACGGCTGCGCACCGACTGGATCGCCGAGAAAATTCCGTCGCGCTGCACTTTACTGATTACTTCGCGCACCAAGTCAGGTCTCGACTGTGCCTTTTGCAACAGACTCTTCCGGGCGAACTCGGCGGACGCGCGCTCAGTTCCGGCAGATACGACCGAGGCCGCGACGCGCACCAGCACGCAGCCGGGCAGAAGTTGCGGCGCGGGAACGTCTTCCACCGTGATCTCGCCCGTGCGCGCGTGTTGCAGAATCTGCTTCATGCCGTAGCCACATGTTGCGGAGGGAGCGACTCGGCTTCAAACTTTCGCGCTCCTCCATCCATGAATGTTTTCATCCACAGTTCGAGCGTCAGGAATTGCCAAAGCTGCATCGACCAGTCGTGCCGGCCGCTACGATGCTCATCAATGTAACGCTGTACGACCGCAGGCTGAAATAGGCCACGGTTGCGCAGTTGCGCCGGTGAAAGCAAATCATCCAGCATTTCCTTAAGGTCATGCGCCAACCAATAGTCTACTGGAGCGGCGAAGCCGGCTTTCGGCTGCCGCAACACCTCGCGCGGCAAAACATCCTGCATCGCTTTACGGAAGATGTATTTCGTCATTGGCTGCAGAAAGCCGTGTACCTTCATCTTCGGTGGAACATTCCATGCTACAAATTCGGCCAGCTCACGATCCAGAAACGGAACCCGCACTTCGACCGACGACGCCATACTCATCTTGTCGTTGTAAGTGAGATTGAGGCTCGTCATGAAGATTTTGGTGTCGAGATAGAGCATCTGGTGCAGGAAGTCGGTATCGCAAACGCGGCTGAATGCGGCGCGGTGCTCGCAGGCAGGATCAGAGGCTGAAACTTCGTCGATGAACGAAGGAGTGTAGAGATTCGACTTCTGGTCCGCATTGAGATAGGTACAGTTTGCGATGAAGCGGTCGACGGGGTCGAGCGATGCACTGCGTGCCATTTTTTTCGCCAGGCGCAATCTTCCCTTCAGAATGCTGCCGCGAAAGCTCGGCAGTGCCGCGAAACCAGCCTCAGCCAGGCGTCGGGCAGCGGAAGGGATATGACCGTAGGCCTGCGCCCAGTAATGCGCGACGTGTTTTCGGTATCCGGCAAACAATTCGTCCCCGCCCACGCCCGAAAGTAAAACGGTAGCCTGCTTACGCGCCTCGCGGCAAACGAGATATGCGGTGATGATGGCGGGGTCAGCAGTCGGCTCGTCCATATGCCAGACCAGGCGCGGCAGAAGATCGGTCACATCCGGCTCGACCACAATGCGCTGGTTCTCGCAGCCCAACTGTCGCGCTAGCCGTGTCGCCACTTCCGGATCGTCGAGTGTGGTTTCGCCGACGCGGTATTTCTGCGGAAAGGTGACGGTGTAGGTCCGAATCGCCTGATTGGAGCTCCTGGTCATCGAAGCCCCGCTCATCATGGCGACGATGCCTGAAGAATCAAGTCCTGCGCTGAGAAATGCGCCGATGG
>JBEKRY010000002.1:0-81538 GCA_049517555.1 Candidatus Sulfotelmatobacter sp.
GGGTTGGGTTCTTTCGGGAGCAGCGCGACGTAGCGGTCCATGGCCGCCAGCGATTTGGAGAATTCCCGGTTGCGCGCTTCGACGTAGGCTAGGTCGTTCAGCGCAGGCGGGAAGTTCTTGTCGATGGCCAGCAGCTTCTCCATGAGCCGCTTCGCCTGATCGTCGCCATTTTCGAGCAACATCCAGTTGCCCGCCAGATACAGCACGTCCTTGTCGCGGGGATACATCTCGATCATGTCATTCATGGCGGTAATGCCGCCCAAGTAGTCGCCTTCCTGCACCTTGGAGATCCAGGTGACCATCAATTGCTCTCCCGGACTCACCTTGGGCAGAAGCGCCTTGGCTTTAGCGCGAGCGTCGTTCACTTCCTTGGGATTGCTGCTGTTGAAGGCGAGCCAGGCCCAAGCGATGGCCAGGTTCGGATCTTCCTTCACAGCGGCTCGCCAATCGTCATTGCAGCGTTCCAGGTAAAGATTCTCGTAGTCCGCGACTCCCTTTTCGTAGAGCTCACGGGCCTTGGGGGATGACGTCGTGATCGGCAGTGATGAGGTTTCACCCTTCTTGAGGTGGTGCGCATACAGCGGCGCGGCGAGACTGAGGACGAGAGCCAAAACGACAGGGCTTTTCACGGAAATGAAGGTCATGGAAAGACGACGGCGCATCAGGATCTCCGGAACAGAGCTTAGTGGGGAGGGCGACTACGAGACAGAGGTTAACATTGGCTTAATCCGGCGACGAGGTGACGAAAGGCGTAAGCCGGATTCCAGGAGGCTATCGGATTTCGAATGCGGGGAATATGAAGGTAGCTTCGGTGAAAGGAGAGCTGCTTTTCGAGCGATATTACTTATTGGTAACCCCCTACCCCCCCTGATCTATTGGAATCATCACATTAGGGGGGCAACAATATACCTACCTAACCAACGGAAATTTTAGCGCGAATTTAGAATGCGGAAATCATCTCTTGTGGCGATTTTTCCGTGGCTTTAGTGTCCAGAGGAATGCTGCGGTTCCAGCAAAGATAATCCCCGCCGCCAAGTTGACTAGGTTTCCCCTCGGGAAACGGAACGCCCACTGCGCTGCGTATATGAAGATGAAGAACAGAGCTATCGGTACAGCAAAACTTTGCAGCTTCAACTTCGGTTCACCTTCCTTCCGGTGAACGTACTGGTGGCGTTTCATCGATTGCGCTCGACGTCGCTCCCATCTCGCCACCAGTCAATCATGTCACAAAATCCTGCCTACGCAAAGCTGCTCAAAAAGAAAGCGTCTAAAATTCTCTGGCCCGACCTTCCGGCAACGTTCGAGGGGATCATCTGAAACCGCTGGCCGTCATGACGGGAGCCTTCTTGCTGCCGCGATTGTTGAATCCCAAGAATAAAAACCCGCCATCTCTGGCGGGTCATTCTTTGGCTTTGGTTAGGCAGGTATATTATTGCCATTAGGGGAAAATCGTCCGCAACATCTTGGGGCTCAATTGGTTGCGGGCAAAATCTTGACCGCAAAGAACTTAGCTCCGGAATCGTAGAGATTAGCCAAGCGCTGCCGTAAAGCTATGATCTACCAAATTGAAGGGCAGACGCAAGGTTGGATGTCACACGGACCTGTGGATTTCCTTTAGGGGCTCGAAGAGTATGCGCGAGCCGCTCTTTCCTCTTTCGCCCGTTCGGGGCTTGCTCTTATCCCACTTCCCACCCACGGCTTGCGCCGTGGGCTGTATTCTTGCGCCGCTTCGCGGCTGAGTGCCCTTTCAAAGCGAATGACATAAAGAAGAAAGCCCCTGCCGGAGCAGGGGCTTATTCCATTGAGCCAGATTCCCTAGAAGGTGATCTTGGCGACGAACTGCGTGCCGCGCGGACCGCCTCCGCCGAGGAACGGGTTGCCGATGCCTACGTCACCGGTGGCCTGGAGTTGGTAGTAGGCCGGCGCGCCACCGAAGACGTAGCCGCCTGTGGCTGGGTTCGGCGCTCCGATATCCGCGATGAAATTGGGCAGGAAAGGGTTGGTAAAGTTGGGATGGTTGAAGATGTTAAAGAACTCGGCCCGGAGAGACAGCGTGACGTGCTCGCCCAGCGTCGTATCTTTGAACACGGAGAAATTGAACTCCTTAAAGCTGGGGCCGTGCAGTGAGTTGCGGCCTTCGCTGCCGAAGTGGCGCGTGCCCGGGACGCAGTTGGTTTCGTCCGAGCTGCCGTCATTGTTGGGATTTCCCCAGGTGCATGGGGCCGCGAATGACGAGAGATTCAAGTACTGCGACGGATTCCCGGGGGAATATTTCGGGGTTGCAATTTCGTCCGGCCGGTCGAAGCCCTCGCCCGAGCCGGAGTATTCGCCTTCAAACTCGTAGTTCAGGTGCCAGGGCTGACCGTCCTGCAGATTGAGGATGCCGTCCAGGCCCCAGCCGTTTTTGAGTTTCGACATTGCTCCGCCCATCTTGGGAAGCTGGTAGGTAAAGTTCCAGGTGAAGCGGCGGCGAATGTCGAAGCTGGAGTTTCCGTGCTCTCCTGCAGGATTCGTGCTGTCCTGGGGCTGCGCCTCGTTGGGTTCGAAATCTTCCAGGTCGCTGGCGGTGTCGATGGAATGCGACCAGACGAAGTTCGCTTGCGAGGACAATCCGTGCCAGCCGCTGGTGCGAAGACTCGCCTGCAACGCATTGTAGTTAGAGGTTGCCGACGACTTCTCCTGATTGAGGTAGAAAAAGTTGGGGGCATAGGTGCGCGGAACGCCATAGCTGTTAATGCAGTCACAACCCAGATCCGCAGCGGTGATCTGAGCCTGACTCGGCTGGTTGATATCCAGGAACTGGAACAGCTTGGTCCCCTTTGAGCCCACGTAACCAACCTGCAACACGTTCTTGGCGCCCAACTGTTGTTGGAAATTGAAATTGAAATTCTGAATGTAGGGCGTGCGCATATTGGGGTCGACGGAGAAGAAATCTCCCTCAGGACCGTAGCCTGAATAGACCGGAGTTCCCGCCGCCAAGGGACTGCCGGAAATGCTGCCGGTGGCTAACGCCTGCGATCCCAGACCGGGATAGGCCGGTCCGGGGCAAAAGATGCAATTCCAAGGCAGGTGGCCGAGGAAAATGTCCTGCGAGAATGCGTCGTAGAACAAGCCCCATCCGGCGCGGATGACCGTTTTACCCTTGCCGGTCACGTCGAAAGCCAATGCAGCGCGGGGCGCAAAATTATTGAAATCCTTGTCATACAACTGTTTCGTGAGGACGTTGTCGCCGCCAGTCGACAGATCGCCAACCGTGTACATCAGCCCGTTCTTTTCTCCGGCCACGCCGAAGTAGTCCCAGCGCAGTCCGTAATTCAAGGTCAGGCGGGAAGTGGCGTGGAAGCTGTCTTGGATGAACAAGCCGTCGCTGTTCTGGAATTCATGCCTTCTGGAATTGCCCTGCACCTGGTCGCCGCCGTCGGGAATGCCTTCGAGAAAAGCCTCAAGCGCGGTGAGCGTGACGCTGGGAGTGGCGGGGCTGGTAACGTCGTTGCCGAAGCTGAGCGTCCCGCGGAAATTGTGGTCGATGACCTGCATGATCGTGGTGCGGCGGAATTCGTAACCGAACTTCACATCATGCTTCCCTGTTTTCCAGGAGTAGTCGTCGACGAAGTGCCAGTTGGAATCCACGCGATTGCGCGGAATGGAACTGGTGGCGCCAATCTCGGAGAAGCCGCCGACACCGATCTGGGGAAGACCGCCATCGTAGGCGCCGACGCCGGTATCTAAACCGATGGAGTTGGGATTGAAGCTCTGGTCCTCGGGGAAGAAACCTTCCACGAATCGATTCCATCCCAGGCGGGCTTCGTTGACCTGATTCGATCCGATGACTTTGACGTAGGAAATCGCTACGAGCTGGACGCGCGTCGGGGTTGTGGTATTGAACCCGGGCAGAAGACCGCCGGCCAACTGCGCGAACGGAAAGCTCTGGTTGCTGTTGCCGAAGTAGTAGCGCCCGGTCAGCAGGTTGTTGGCGTTGAAATTCTGGTCGATCTTGCCGATGAAGCTGTCCACGCGGTTAAAGAAGGCGGTTGAGGTGGAAAGATTCTGGGAGCTGCAGCCGTTGCCATCACTCACCGCGCCGGCGATATTGGGAGTCGGCCACGGGTTGCGTGCCAGAAGAGCGGTCATCACCGGGTTGACGGTGTCGCCCAAGCCGACGATGCTGGCCTCGGAGGCGGCGATTACGGTTGGATCAGGGACGCAGGTGGTTCCGGCCTGGGCACCGTTTTCATCCTGGCCTTCGTAGTCTACGTAGAAGAAAGTCTTATCCTTAACCAGCGCTCCACCAAGCGCGCCGCCGAACTGATTGTTATTGAATGGACTCTTCAGATTGGGAGCAAAGTTGAAGTAGTTGCGCGCTCCCAGCTTGCCGGTGCGGAAGTATTCGAGCAGCGAACCGTGAAGTTTGTTGGTGCCGCTCTTGGTCACAATGTTGATGACGGCGCCGCTGTTCCGGCCATACTCGGCCTCATAGTTGGAGAGCACTTTCAACTCGGCCACGGCGTCGAGCGGCAGAATGGTGGCAGGATCGCCGAATACGCCGGCTTCGTTGATGGCCGGATCGTTGCGGTAGCCGTCATTCATGTCGGTGCCGTCGAGCAGAAAGTTGTTGGCCCGGCCGCGCGAGCCGTTCATCGAGAAGGTTCCGTAGGAGCCGGGAGAATCCGTAATCTGATCGGGCGAACCGGCGACGCCGGGATTCAGGTAGATGAGTTTCTGGTAATCGCGCCCGTTGACGGGAAGGCTCTCAATCCTGTCCGCGGTCAAGGTTCCGCCAAGGTCGGCCGAGGTCGTTTCCACCTGCGGTAAGAGGTCGCCGGAAACTTCGACTTTGGTGGCGATCTGGCCGGTTTTGAGGGCGGCGTCCACGCGGCGCTCGCCGGCTACGTCAACCGATACGCCGGTAGCGATGAAGGTATCGAAGCCGGTCTGGGTCACGGTTACGCTATAGGTGCCGATGGGCAGTTCCGGCAGGGAGTAACTGCCGTCAGCGCTGGTTTGGGTGGTGCGCTGTAATCCGGTGCCGGCGTTTTTCACCACCACCGTCGCGCCAGCAATCACAGCGCCGGAAGGATCGGTCACGCTGCCCAAGATGGTCCCACGGAAGGTTTGTGCCGAAAGGCTGGCCGCGGCCAGAAGAACAATCGCCAAATTGATCGACACCAGCTTGATCGACAGCGGGAAGAAACGCGCTCTCATGTGGTCTCCTTAAAAGGGTTCAGTCTTCTCAGTCTTGGGGGGAAAATGACGGTGCTTTGCGGGAGAAGGCAAAAGCCTCGCTTGCGACAGGGAAAGCTTGCAATTCCTTGCATACTAAGAAGTTGCGCCGCTCCGCCCGCAAAGTCTGCTGAGGAACATTACCGAAAGCGGATCCCTACAGTCAACCATGTAGTTATGAATGGGAGCGATAGATTTTACGAATAAGGCACGGGGAGAGCTGGCAGGCTAGAAGTTAAAAGCCACGCCGCCGCGGACGCAGCGTGCCGCCTGGACCAGATAGACGGTTTGGCCGTCCTGTCCGAGGACTGGAACATAGCCCTGCGCCAGAAGGTTGCGCAAGTCGATGATCGCTTCCATGCGACCGCCGAAGCCGGGAAGGCGCTGGCGGAGGAAAATGTTCAGATACGGATCGGTTTCGCCGGGCGATGCATTGAACAGGTCGACCGGCGTAAGGGACGGCCCGTTCACCCAACGGTAAGACGCAATCCAGCGTGTATGGGTGCGCGGCACAGTTCCACTCAGCTTAGCTGCGACGGCATGACGCCGCTGCGTGGCCATGGATTGCTCTGCGTCCTGCAACGCCACGTCCGACTGGGAGAGAGCCAGAACGCCGCCGAAAGCGTAGTCGAGCGTGGCCGTGAGATCGTTGGAGAACTTTCGCTGGAGCACAACGCGCAGGCCATTGGTGTTGAGAGTCCGGCCGTCATAGCTAAACGTCCCCGAGGAACTGTCGGGTAAAAGGAATCCGCTGGCCGATGAGGTGAATCCCGTACCCAAGACAGCTGTGTTGGAGACACGGTCGGTAAAGACGGCGAGCTGAAGATTGGTCTTGCCGGCGCGATGCGAGAGGCTAATTTCCTGATGGCGGGCTTTCTCCATCCGGGGTGCGAAATTGACGAGGCTGACTCGTGGATTCGATTCGCTCAGGTCGGCCGGAGCAGAATCGAAACCCTTCTCGTTGTCGCTGCGCAGATCGGGGCGGGAAGTCGTGTAATCGTATTCCGCCACGGTGTCGGGGGAAAGATGAAGATCGGCGGTGCCGAAGGGGCGGAACGCGGAAACGTGGCCCAGAAACTGGATGGTCTGAAGTTCACTGCCAAACTTGAATTCGAGAATGTCGCCCAGGGTAAAGTCGTCAGTCGCGGAGAGGGCGAGGGCCTGCAATGCTGCGCCGTGCAGATTAGGATCGCTTGAGGTAAAGCGGCGGGCGGTCAGCGCCAAGGTTGGCTCCGAGCCATTGTCCAGGCGATGAGTAAAGGTGGTGCGCAGCACACCGGCCGGCAGATTTTCGCCGTAGGCTACATCCCCACTGAACGCCATCTGTCCACCGGAGAAGATGGAGCGCTCCAGGGTGAAGGCGGTGTTCATGTCCGATCCCGTGCCGTAGCCGACGGCGGAGCCACCGGCGAGGAATGAAACCGCGCCGGTCAGTTCGCGATGACGGCCTTCGGCAACCGTTTCGAGGCCGTGCATTCCCACGCCAGTCGTTCCCGCTCCAATCGAGCCCGGTCGTATCGTTCCTAGTCCAGTCGTTCCTAGTCCAGTCGTTCCTAGTCCAGTCGTTCCTAGTCCAGTAAGGATCGGATCGTCGAATATGCGCAGAATGGGGCGGTTCGCGACGGAGCGCAGAGTCCATTTCCAGTCGTCGCTATCGGGAAGGGAGCGGATGGGGCCAAGCTGCATCACGCCCAACAACGTGCTCAGAGTCACGTTGACGTTGAGGCTGGCGCCGGGGCGCAGACCGACTTTCTCGCGCAAGGCCGGGAGAAAAGAAGGAGCCGTAACTTTGAGAGTGTAGAGACCAGGCAGAAGGCCGGTGGCCGCGTAGTATCCAGCGCCGTCAGTAAAGACGGTGAGGGCGTGATTGGCGGAGCCGAGAACCTGTACCACGGCGCCCATCTGCGGAATGCCCGAATTGTCGCGGACATATCCCGAGATCGCTCCGGGCTGCTCTGCAGCCCAAACGGGAAGCGATGCTCCTAACAGGATCGCCCAAATTCCGAGCTTACCCAGCCTTAGCTCACCCAGCCTCAGGTTACCCAGTCTCACTAAACCCCACCCCCTTGAGGGGAATAGCAGGTTACTGTACTGCAAACACCGCCGACGGATCAATGGTCTGCTTGGAAATGTTGTCGTTCACCTTGATCTCGATTTTGTAAATACCGGGTTGCAGGTTGGCGGCCACGATCGACTTCTGCAGCGTTACCTGATCGCTCAGGTTGCCCATGGTGTCAGTGGTTTCTAATTTCTGCACCACCTGTTTATTGGTTGCCAGGTTGGTGATGTTGTATTCGAAAGTGGCAGAAGGCCGGTGCGTCTTCTGGTCCACGCCGAGATTGTAGACCTGCATCCAGAAATTCAGCTTCTGATCCTTGTCGCGATTGAACAGCGCAGGCTTGCCGTCGGCAGGGGCCACGCGCGGCCGAATCTTCGTGGTACCGATCACGAAACTGCCGGTGCCAATATCCTTGGTAGGAACCGGTTCCATTACGTCGGCCACCACCAGACTGGAAGTGGCCAGCTTGTCGTCAGAATATTCGGGGACGACGATGCTGCGGCTCCAAACACCCTTGCGATCGCCATTCACGTCTTTCACGGCAACGTAGAGTTTGTAGCGGCCGGGGCGCAAGGGCAGCGCCTTCCAGTAAACCGACGCGTTCTCCGCGGTGCGCGGCAGAAGTTCGGCGGGCACGTCCACTTGCACCGTATCTTCGAAGGTCTGCACAATCTTGCCGGTCAAAGTCGACAATCGCCCGAAAATGTTTACCGTGCCGCGCTGAATGCCGTCTTTATTGACGAACGTGATGTCACGATTCTTCATCTGGATCGTGACCGGCACCAGAACGGTGTCGCTGGTCACTTTCACAAAGTCGGAACGAACATCGAACGGCATCGGATTAAGGATGACCTTCGAATTCACTTCTTCGGTGAGATCGGTAAACTTCACGGGCGGAGCCGCCATCAACTTGGCGAACTGGTCGAGGCGATCGAATTCCTTACTCGCCACCATCGCGCTGTCAGGACCCGCGCCCAGGCGTTCGAGGCCGCTGTTGTTAAAGCGCGACGCCTTATTCGCCATGCCCATCGACTCATAAAGCGTCAGGCCCGCATTCGGGGTCATCAGCAGGGCGTCTTTTTCGGAACGGTCGAGGGTCATGTGATATTCGCCGCACATGCAAGTGTCGACGAATTCCATGATGACTTCCTGGCCAATGCCTTCGATGTAGCGATACCGCCAGTCTTCAAAGGGAAACGTGGATGTTTCACCGCCGCCCTCTTCCATGGGGCGTTCGTAGCTTCCGCCCGAGGGATGGGAATCGATCTCGTCGGGCTTGCCGTAAACAATGTAGATGCGACCGCGATCGGTTCGCCAGCCGGCCACGCCCGCGGCGAAATGCTCGTTGGCGTAGGCGATGCGCTGGTAGTGCTCTTCCTTATATTCGTTCTCTTCAGTGTCAGGCGTGGGATCACGGCGCTGCCAGAAAGCTTCAATGAAGTTGTCGCGCTCCTCGTCGTTGGAGAGCTGCTTGAAGGCCGCGCGCTCTTCGTCGGTGATGATCCAGACGACGTCCTCTTCCAGCCACTTCTTATAAGTCTTGCTTAATTCCTGTTTCAGGCCGCGCGCATTTTTCTGCCTCTGTTTTTCGTTGGTGGGCCGTTTGAGCGGATCTACGGCATCGGAGCCAGTCTGAGCCGAGGCGGCGCTCGTGGCGTCCTTTTCTGTGGCCTTTTCTGTGGGCTTCGGTTCTTGAGTAGCTTGGTTTTGGGCGGGCTGGGACGGGTTCGTCTGGGCCGGGCTCGTCTGGTCTTGGGCGACCGCGCCGCTGACCAGCAAACCGACCGATGCGAACAGAACTCGGAGAACAGCTTGATACGAATCAACCCGGAACATGAGAGGGACTCCTGCCAGACAACCTTCGTCCGACCATTCTAGGCGCGTTCGGCGTGTGAAAGCAAGGTTAAGTCGTGCTCCGAGAACACACTAAACCTGCCACCGCTGGTTGGTTGGAAGCCGAGGGGTGGCCCCGAGTTGCCCGGCGCCGAATCAAATCGACAGGTAGGCGGCAGTGGCTTCCTCGGGCTCGATTTTGAGGGAGATCCCTCTCTTCGCCTGAAAGGCGGCTCCGGTCGGGATGACGCAACGCTTGGGTAGAGGTGCAGTTCAAACTGGGCGACCACCAATGCTTCAAGTGGCTGCCAAAACCTTTGGCGGTCGGGCTATAATTAGAGCGTCCCGGGGCAGTCACTATTACTTCCCAAACGTCTATCGGGTCTCGGCCACTTCTTCTACTTCTATATCCTGATCGGGAACTTTCTCGGCGCCAGGATCGTAACAGAGGACAGGTGTCCGTCATCCTAGCCGAGTCAGCGGGCCATCTCGCGCAAGTGTCGGATGCGGCAAGAGTTGGCCTTCTGCGGAGATAAATTACCCAGACGGTGACGCGAATCATGAAAGCTTGGAAAAAAATAGCAATCGGCGCGGGCATTGCAGTTTTGCTCGCAATTATTGTCGGTTTCACCGTTCATCAGAGCAGCAAGAACGTGGCGACGGTGCAGACCGGGAAAGTGCAGCGGCAGGATCTGGCCACGGTGGTGAGCGCTTCGGGTGAGATCAAGCCGAAGACTTACGTCAACATCGGCGCCAACGCTTATGGAAAGATCACCCACCTGTACGTAAAGGAAGGGGATCACGTAAAGCAGGGTCAATTGCTGGCGCAACTGGAGAACGTGCAATCGGCGGCGGATGTCACGGCCAATCAGGCTTCGGTGCAGGCGGCCGAGACCGATGCGTTGGCGGCCGATGCAGCGCTGAAAACCTCGCAGGCTGACCTGGTTCGCGCCCAGGCCGATTATGACCGCAACAAGCTCGACTGGGATCGCGCGCAGAATCTGTTCAAAGACGGCCTGATCGCGAAGTCGGACTTCGACAGCCGCAGGAATGCATGGGCGACCGCTGATTCCGGTCTGGCGCAAGCGCAGGCGCGCGTAGCGCAGGCCAAGGCGCAGCAGGATTCAGCTGCCAAACACACGGCGCAGGCGCGGGCCAATCTGACGCGGGTGAATGATGTGCTGCAGAAGACTACATACTCGGCTCCGTACGACGGAATTGTCACGAACCTCCCGGTACGGGAAGGCGAGTCGGTGGTGGTCGGAATTCAGAATGCTCTGGGCAGCATCCTGATGTCGGTTGCCGACATGTCGATTATCACGGCGGAAGTGAAGGTGGATGAGACCGACATCGTGAACGTGCACCTGGGGCAATCGGCGGAAGTCACGATTGACGCGATTCCGAAGAAGATTTTTCACGGCAAGGTTTCTGAGATTGGCGATAACGCGATCGTGCGATCGAGCGGCGTATCGACCTCGCAATCGGCGACGGCCAGCGAAGAAGCCAAGGACTTCAAGGTGGTGGTGACGCTGACCGATCCACCGACGGACCTGCGGCCTGGGCTTTCGACCACTGCCAAGATTACGACCGCGACTCGCAGCGGTGCATTGGCATTGCCCATACAGGCGCTGACTATGCGCACCAAGGACCAGATCGAGCAACAGAATAATGCACCGGGTTCGGTGCATGCCGCCTCACCGGCGCTCAAGGAAGTGGCATCCAAGGGCAAGAAAGAAGATGACGTGCAAGGGGTCTTCGTCATCCGCAACAAGAAGGCGATTTTCGTCCCGGTCACTACAGGAATTACCGGCACTACCGATATTGAAGTCATTGACGGCCTGAAAGAGGGGGACGAAGTCATCACCGGGAGTTATAAGGTCTTGCGTAGTCTGCGCCCCGGAAGCAGCGTAAAGATCGACAACACGGTCCCGAAGAAAGAAGACGAAGAATCATAACCTTCGCCGGGTTGGCACGTCCAAGGGGAAAGCCCGCGAAGTCTCGGAATATGTCTCAAAACACGGCGTCTCGGAAAACGGAGCCTGCAAGTCGAACACACTGAACCCCGAAGTTAGCGAAGATCAAGTAAATGAAGATCAAGTGAGCGACGATCGAGTGAGCAACGACCAGGAGAAAACGATGGCAACCGCCGAAGTAATCAGCATGCCCACCACCGCGAATCTAGCACCGCCCGAATCGTGCATGATTGCGGCTGAGGATCTCTGGAAGACCTATGACATGGGGTCGGAGCAGCAGGTGCATGCCTTGCGCGGCATCAATCTGCGCATCCAGCGCAACGAATACGTCGCCATCATGGGGCCGTCGGGCTCGGGCAAATCGACGCTGATGAATCTGATTGGCTGCCTCGACACGCCTTCCAAGGGCAAGTACTGGCTGAACAGCCAACTGGTCAGCGAACTCGACGATGACGAACTGGCGCGCATCCGCAACAAGGAAATTGGATTCGTCTTCCAGACTTTCAACCTGTTGGCCCGGGCTACGGCTTTGCACAACGTGGAGCTGCCGCTGATCTACGCAGGCATTCCCACCGAGGAACGGATGGAGCGGGCGAAGGCCTCGCTGGCGGCCGTAGGCATGGAAAAGCGCATGAGCCACAAGCCGAATGAACTCTCCGGCGGTCAGAGACAGCGTGTGGCCATCGCTCGTGCGCTGGTGAACAAACCATCGATCATTCTCGCGGACGAACCCACAGGCAATCTGGACTCGCAGACCGGCATCGAAATCATGGCTCTGTTTGACCGTCTCCAGGCGGAAGGCAACACCATCATTCTGGTGACCCACGAAGGCGACATCGCCGAATATGCCCACCGCGTCATCCACATCAAGGACGGCGTCATCGCCAGCGACGAAAGCAAGGGCCCTGGACACCGCAACTAGTCATCGCAACTAAGTCATCGCAACTAAGCAGTGGTTTTAATCGATCACCCGATAAAGAAACCGCCCAGCCCGCGCGGCTGGGCGTTCTACCGTGTAGGCCGCCTAACCGGTCGCGGGTACTTCGACAGCATGCAGTTGCGATGGTTCCGGCGGCACATTGTTTGCGACGACTACCCGGTCTCTGCCCTCCCTCTTGGCGCGATAGAGGGCGGCGTCGGCGGCCTCGATCAACTCTTTGCGAGAGGTGCCGTGCTGCGGAAGCTCGGCCACCCCGATGGAAACCGTAACCATTCCGAGCGACTGGCCCTGGTGCAGAACCGGCAACTCGCGCAGCTTTGATCGGATGCGGTCGGCCCGCGCCTGCGTGACTTTCAGATCTGCGGCAGGGAGAAGAATGATGAACTCCTCACCCCCGAAGCGGCAGACAATGTCCTCCGCGCGTACGCTTTTTAAAAGGAAGGCAGCGGCTTCGCGCAATATGGTGTCGCCCGCGTCATGGCCGTAGGTGTCGTTGAAATTCTTGAAATGGTCGAGATCGAGCATAAGCACACCCAGTCTCTGATCGGCGCGCACCGCCCGCAGGGTTTCCCGCTCCAGCATCTCTTCCATGTAGCGGCGGTTGTAGAGACCGGTTAGCGGGTCGCGGATCGACTGATCGCGCAGCTCATCCCGCAGCCGGATATTGGCCACCGACAGGCTCACCTGTTCCGCGAACATAGTGGCGAGGGCCATCACAGGCTGCGGAGGTTCGGCCGGCTCGATCATCTGGAAGTACAGGAGTCCGATCGCTTCACCGTGCGCCCGCAGTGGCAGGCAGCAGTAAGAGTACTCTCGGGATGCCACGTGTGCGCATTGGGCGGCTTGGTCGCCGGCCGCGACAATGTGCACGCGGCGGGTGCGCAGCGCCCAGCAATCTTGCGGCGCGAACCCATTCCCGGAAGATGCGGAGGGGGCCCCGACGGGGACGACCTCAAGCTTTTCGCCGGACGCGTCGAACAGCAGCACGGTACAGTGCAGCTCGGGAAAAACTTTCGGAGCCATGCCGGCCACAATCGAAAAAGCGTCCTTCAAGTCGGAACAACTCTGCAGCAGTTCGGCCATCTTGGCCAGATTGGTGGCGCGATCGGAGCGTTTCGTCAGCTCGCTCACCATGAGCTCGTTTTGCAGATTCAGTTCCTGCTGAGTGAGAGCGCGCTCGTGCATTTCCGATTGCAGGCGGCTGTTGGCTTCCATCAGGGCGGCAGTATGCCCTTTGATTTGCTCCTCTAATGCCTGCTGGTTTTGCATCTGGTCGTCAATGTCGGTGCAGGCTCCGAACCACTTCACAATGGCGCCCGCGGTATCCCGCATTGGATTGGCCCGCACCAGGTGCCAGCGAAACCCTCCAGCCGCATCGCGCAGGCGATACTCGATTTCGAAAGGCTCACCGCTTTGCTGCGCTTTCTCCCAATTCTGCAAGGCCACGGGCCGGTCGTCAGGATGCAGCCCGTCGGCCCATCCCCATCCCAGCGTCTGCTTTTCCGTGAGGCCGGTGAGCTGATACCAGCGCTGGTTGCAGTAGTCGACGCCATGCTCGGGAAGCGCAGTCCAGACGATCTGCGGAATCGCCTCGGCCAGCATGCGGAAGCGAGCCTCCTCCCCGTCGTGCGCGGCGGTCACGCGGCGGGTCAGGTCAAGCGCTGCGTACACGGCTGCCACCGCCAACGCGATCGAGAGCGCTACCAGCCAGTATTCGTAGCTTCCGTGAAGCATGACTGTGTATTGCACTCCTAGCACGCCACCACAGACCGCCTAGCTAAGATCGGCCGCGCAAGATTTTCCCACGCCTTCGGATCTTGCTGCAGTAACTATCGGCAGGGCTAGATTGTTCGGGTATTAGAATTTGCAGAGAATCTCTTCCCGGATACGAAACTCGATAAACGAAAGGGATGGGAAGGAACGGGACAGCAGAAGAAACAAAGAGACGTAGCGGAGCTACGTCTCTTTGGAAAGTCTGCGGAATATTCTACGGAGTTGTGCTGACCGGCTTCGCTGCGGCCGTGTCGGAAGGCTGCGCGGGGCCGGCCATGAAGAAATTGTGGTCATACATGTTGCGGTAAATGCGGCCGGCAATCTCGGCAGCCTTGGGACCGAAAGTGGGGCGTCCGCCCTGCAGGAAGACGACGACCACGACGCGCCCTACGCTCGTGTTGGCATAGGAAGCGAACCAGCCGAAGCGGGTTCCGGCGTGCGAGCAGGTTCCGGTCTTGCCCAGAATTTCCTCTTCGTTGAAGTTGAGGCGCAGGCTGCGGGCGGTACCGTATTGCACCGCGCCCGCCATGCCGTCGGAGATTTCGGGAATCACTGGAGCGATGTCGAGTTGCCGCTTCACGCGCGGCTGAAAACCGGCTACCTCTTCAGGAGACGTCGGGTGCTGCAGATAGTAGAGGGTTCCGCCGTTGGCGATGGCCGAAACCATCGCGCCCAGTTGCAGCGGGGTCATGGAAACGCCTTCGCCGAACGAGCACATCTTGCCCACACCGCCCAGCTTGGCGGGGATGACTTCATCGGGATAGGTGCCCAATTGCTCGCCAGGAATATCGTATCCGGCAAGCTCACCCAGTCCGTATTGATGCGCGTAGTAGGCAACTTTTTCAAACCCGAGCTTGCTGCCAACGGCCTCGAAATAAGCGTTGTTGGAGTGGGCCAGCGCTTGGGTGAGGTTCATGCGGCTGCGGCCGCCGAGGGAAACTTGCGTCTCTCTTGAAATCAGGCCTTCGCTCAATGCGGCGAGTGCGACGGAAAGTTTGATGGTGGAGCAGGGCTGCGCGCCGCTCGAAAGCGCCAACTTCTGGTTCACCATGGCGAGAACGCGTCCGCTGGTCGGCTCGATTGCGACCACGGTGCCGTTCATGTTGCCCAGCGCGTCAATGGCAGCCTGGCGTACGACTGGATCTTCGCCGGTAGTGATGTCGCCGGCAGTAATGTCTTCCGCGAACGAGCTCATGTAAAAGCGCTCATAGGAGCGACGGCGGCGCGTAGTGGCTGAAACTGAAGTCGCTCTTACTGAAGCTGCACCAGCCGAAGCTGCACCGGCTGAAGTCGCACCGGGGACCGTTCGCGCGTGTGCCAGATGGTGCAGGCGGCGCCGGGTATGCTGGCTCTCACTGATCTTCGAGGAAGCCGATTTCTTGGCCGGGGTGTGCGTGCTCGGATTGATGTGCGCGGCCCAGCTCACACCCGCCAGCAGGCTCGTTGCCAGGCAAGCTGGCAGAAATGCGACGAATCGACGAAGAAGGCTCGTTCCCTTGGACATCTTGTCAGTTCCACTCCCCGAACGCTTGTAGATATTTCGATGCACGCAGGCTGCCAGCGCACGGTAACCGGCCAGAATCACTCGACTGCGCTGATAGTACGAGACTTATCCAACTCTGGCAACGGAAAAATTCGGATGGCCAGAAACATTATTTTCGATTTAACCCGTTACGGGACAAGCACATACAGAGGGATTACCTCCATTCATCCCCCTTCGGTAACCTGTTACTACGTTACTGGAAAGGTACTGGCTATGCGCAAGGCTTTTCCTCTACGAGAGGCAGCGTTGGGCGTTCGTCAGTGGGCGTTCGTCAGTGATCAGTGGGCAGTGGTTAGTGGTTAGTGGGCAGTGGAGAGCGACCTGAAACTAACAACTGCGTTCTACATCACTTCATTGCGCTTGCGCAGGAACGCGGGGACATCAAGATCGTCCGGTTCGAAGTTGTTCACCATGTTTGTGAGCACGCTGCCGTGCAGATTGTCGCGCATGCTGTCGAGCGAAATCACGGCGGCGGCGCGGTCGGGCACGTAGGCTAACGGGACTGGAGCGGCGTCATCGGCATAGCCGCGGTCATTCGTCCCGCAGTCATTTGCAGCGCTGTTCTCGAACTCCGGGTGCGATGACATGATGTGCTCGGGTTCATTTTGAGGACGGCGCGGGCCGGAGCCATCGGGGAAATCCATGGGATCCGCATTTTCGTGATTCATGACAGCGGCGTGGGTGGTCGAGAACGAAGCGTGCGTTTCCAGCGGGCGCTGCCGCGCCGGCCGGGCTTCGCGGAATCCGGTGGCGATCACCGTGATCTTTACAGCATCTTTCATCTTCTCGTCCATGACGGCGCCGAAAATAATGTTGGCGTCTTCGTGCGCGGCGCTCTGGATGATCGAACAGGCCTGCTGCACTTCGGCCAGCTTCAGCGACGACGAGCCGGTGATGTTGATGAGGATGCCGCGCGCGCCGTCGATCGCACCGGCTTCGAGCAGTGGCGAGGCAATGGCTTTCTGTGCAGCCTCGATAGTGCGCTTGGGGCCGCTGGCCGAGGCTGTGCCCATCACGGCGTATCCCATACCGGCCATGATGGTCTTCACGTCGGCGAAATCGCGGTTGATGATGCCGGGGATGGTGATGATGTCGGAAATACCCTGCACACCCTGGCGAAGAATGTCATCGGCAATGCGGAAAGATTCGAAGAAGCCGGCGTCCTCGGCGACCGCCAGAAGTTTTTCATTGGGAATGACGATGGTGGTGTCGACCGACTCCATCAACTCAGCGATGCCGCGTTCGGCCTGCGCCATGCGGCGTTTGCCTTCGAACGAGAACGGCTTGGTGACGACCGCAACCGTGAGCGCGCCCATTTCGACCGCCAGCGAGGCGATGATGGGTGCGGCTCCCGTGCCCGTGCCGCCGCCCAAGCCGGTGGTGACGAACACCATGTCGGCGCCTTCGAGGGCTTCGATAATCTTGTCGGAATCTTCGAGCGCGGCCTTGCGGCCGACCTCCGGATTCGCGCCCGCGCCGAGGCCGTTGGTCAGCTTCACGCCGAGTTGCAGCTTGACCGGCGCATGCGACATGCGCAGGGCTTGCAAGTCGGTGTTGGCGACGATGAACTCGATGCCCTCGACGCCGGCGTCAATCATCCGGTTGACCGCGTTGCCGCCGCCGCCACCCACGCCGATCACTTTAATCTTGGCGTCGTTGCGGGCCTCTTCGTTAAAGCTGATGCGAATGCTGGAATCGTGGGTCATAGTGTCCTCTGCTGAATGCCTTTCTCGAAATTGAGTCAATGAATCATTGACTCAATGAATCAATTCCTACGCTCCCTTACCCACCAACAGCTCTTTCAATCTCGTTCCCCAACGATCCTGCTGCAGGCCGCGGGCAACCCGGGCACGCTGGCCGTAGTTCACCATGCCCAAGACGGTCGCGAACTCGGGTTCGGATAAAGTTGACGGCATCCTGGCCAACGGCGCGGGCCAGGAGAGGCGCACTGAGCGGCGCAGCGCCGATTCCGCCACGTCAAAGATTCCGGGCAGCCGTGACGCGCCTCCGGTGAGCACGACGCCGGCAATGCAGACGTCGTACATGCCGCTCTGCCGCAAGCTCTCGCGCATCAGTTCAAACAACTCGCGGGCACGCGGCTCGAGAATCTCGGCCACCAGCCGCTGCGGCAGCAGCCGCGATGCGCGATCGCCGACCGACGGAACCTCGACTTCATTGCCTTCAGGAATCAGCGTGACGATCGCGTTGCCGTAAATCTTCTTGATCTTTTCCGCCTCGGCGAGCGGAGTGCATAGACCCACGGAGAGATCGCTGGTGAAATGGTCGCCACCCACCGGAATCACTCCCGTATATGCGACAGCGCCCTGCTGAAACACAATCATCTCCGTCGATCCCGCGCCAATGTCGGCGAGGCATACGCCCAGTTCGCGCTCGTCGTTTCGCAGGACTGAATCGGCGGCGGCCAAGGGCTCGAACACGGTGTCGTCGACGTGAACTCCAGCTCGGTTGACCGCGGTAATCACGTTCTGCGTGGCGCTGGTCGCGGCGGTCACCATGTGGACGCGCACTTCCAGACGCGCCGCCATCATGCCCAGCGGATCGTGCACTCCGGCCTGCTCGTCGAGAATGAATTCCTGGGGCAGCAGATGGAGAATCTCGCGATCGGCCGGGAGCGGAATCGCGCGAGCCCGGTCGACGGCCTGCTTGATCTCGTCGCGCCCAATTTCCCGCGGACGCGTGCCCAGGCTGATGCCGCCGTGGCTGTTGACGCCGCGCACGTGCGCTCCACCCAGTCCAACGATGGCGTGCTCGACGGGCGCTCCGGCAACGTCTTCAGCGGCTTCGACCGCCTTTTGAATCGCCTGTACCGCCTTGTCGAGTTCCACGATGACGCCCTTGCGCGAGCCGCGCGATTCGGCCACGCCGTGTCCGCGATAGCGCAGGCCGCCATCGGTCAACTCCGCCATCAACGCGCAGGTCTTGGAGCTGCCCACGTCGATGGCGGTAAGAAAATTCCCCTGCTGGTTTCCCATCGCTTATGAATCCCTCGTTACGACTTTAAGATCACAAATCAAGATCACAGTTTTAAGATCGCGAACTAATTTGAACTCGTGTTTGTCGGTCGTTTCGCGATTGCCGCACTCGGTTTCGGATTCGAGGTGTGCGCTGCCGCGGAAGGCGGAGCAGACGCCGCTGCCGAAGCGCGCTTCGTCTCGACCGTTTTCTGGGCCGGCGCCGGCGCAGCTTTCGCCGCGACTTTTTTCGTACTGGCCCCGTGCCCCCTCTTCTTACTAACTTTTGTTGTGACTGGCTTTTTCGCGTCCGCCGACTTGGGATTGAGTTTTTTCTCGGTCAGCTCAAACGCCGGCTTGGGCAGAGTCCGGTCGTGAGGATTCATGGGGGTGGTGAGCGCCGCCGGTTTCACGCCAGCGGCCTTCTGGCCTGCGGCCGCTTTCGCAATGCTCGGTTGGACAATGCTCTCCTTGAGAGTGCCCGGTTTGACGATGCTCGATTTGACGATGCTCGATTTGACGACGCTCAGCTTCACCGGGTTCGGTTTCTCCAGATTTGGTTTCTCCAAGTCCGGATTGACGATCACCTGATTCTCGTAGCGCAGGCTCACCGACTCGAGCTTCTGGAATTGCTGCCGCCACTGCTGCACGTGGCTCACATAAGTCTGGTAGCGCTTCAGATAATCCGACGAGCCGAGTTCGACCAACACGTCGCCGGCAGCATCGTTCACCCGGACTTTCAAGTTTTCAAGATCGGAGAGATCCACTTCGCTGAGTTCCTGCGAGTAGCGGGCTCCTCCGGAATCGAGATCCTGCACCAGTTCGTTGTAGGCCTTCATGCGCGGCGCGCGCGTGGAGAGCGGTTCGCCGGGATTCATCCCAAGGATGACGGGGAAAGAATATTTGTGCTTTTGCGGCAGCTCCATCAAAGTTCCGCCAGCATCGATCAGGGAAATTCTCGAGCCCACGCGGGCAAATGCCACCGGCGTGCGCTCCTGAATTTCAACCCTCAGCCGGTTGGGCACGAAGCGCATTACGCTGGCTGACTCCACCCACGGAATCTGTTCCAGTTGCGCCTTCTGCTGGTCGAGCGGGACGAAGAAAATGTTGCGTCCAATGTCGGCGCCCATCACTTCCATGATTTGGGCCTTGGTTACATTTTGCATGCCGCTGATGTCAATGTTGTCGCTCGACTCCACGCGAAAACGCCACGAGTGTTCTCCATATTGATAAAGTCCAGCGGCGGCGATAGCGACTACGCACAGAATTGCGGCCGCGATCGAGGCCCACAACAGTCGGCTGGCAGTCTTCTTCGGCAATGAACTGCGGCGGGCGGAAACACGCTTTTGCCCGCGCAGGAAGGGTGATTCCTCATCGGCGTCCAGATCGACCAGACGGGCGTCGTCCAGTTCCGCGCGCCCGGATTCAGAGTAGGGGGATGCGACGCGAGCGGAGCCTGTCCGAGCGGATTCGGCGCGAGTGGGCTCAAGCCGGGAATGCTCGGCGCCGGATGGGTACAACTCCTCCTGCAAGATGGTGCCGCTGGATTTCCGCGCCATCAGTTCAGGTCAGTTGTCGTGAGGAATCGCTGAGCTTTTTCAATATAGCTGCATTTCTCGAATTGAGATAGATGAAAAATTGGTTCTTTTGCACAGGCAGGAACCCCGTTAGACACGGAGCCTTTCGGCCCCTGAAAATGAAGGCGAAAACAAGATTCTGCTTGGCTAAACCGGCCTAATCTGCTACCGTTTTCGGCCTACGCCTGACGGCGCGCACGGATGAAGGCAGGAAGTCAAGAGTCGCCGTTGCCGAGGAGCTTACAAATGGAAACTGCAATCGGAGTATTCGCATCACGGGATCACGCCGAAAAGGCGGTCAAGGAATTGCGGGAGCAGGGTGTGCCGGAAGAGTCGATGGTTTTCTTGACTCGGTCTGAGACTGAAGCCAAAACCATCGCGAAAGAGTTCGGTACGTATGTGGGAGGTTTTGTGGGAGGAGCGGCCGGGATGACGACCGGAGTAGTAGCCGCGTCGCTGCTTCTTCCCGGGGTGGGCACGGTGTTCGCGCTGGGGTTCGGCGCCGCTGCGCTGCTCGGGCTGGCAGGCGCGGGTGCGGGAGGGAAGGCGGGCGCGGCAGCAGCCAACGACAAAGACGCGCCGCAGCCGGCCTCCGCTGAAAAGTCGGCTGAGGACATTGCGTTCTTCCGGGAAGTCCTGAAGGAAGGGCGTTCGCTGATTCTGGTTCGCACTGAGTCTCAGCAATTGGCGACTTCGGCATGCGCAGTTCTTGACCGCCTGGGATTCGGCATGGAACGCCGCACTCCGGTCAAGATGCAGACGACGACCCGCCACGTGGGTGACGTTGCCGTTCTCGACATTAGCGGAAGGATTACGCTGGGCGAGGGCAATGTGATGCTACGCGAGATCGTTCGCGAGTTGGCCGAGCAGGGAACGAAGAAGATCGTTCTGAACCTGGGCGAAGTCAACTATATCGACAGCTCAGGAATCGGCGAACTGGTGAAGACTCACACCACGATTCGGAATCAGGGGGGGCAGCTGAGGCTCATCAACCTGAACAAGCGAATCCACGACCTGCTCGAGATGACGAAGTTGTACGCTGTGTTCGATATCGAGAAGGACGAGGCGGGCGCCATCCGAACCCTGGCAGCCGCACCGTCAAAGGCCGTGGCCTGAGCGCGGAAAGTTTCGCAACAGGTGCGATTTATCGCCGCCCGCTGTTTGGGCGGCTTTACTTTTTCCACGACGAAGTGCGTTCACCCAGACTGTTGTCGGGAAACGGCGATCTCACTCGTGGACCTGCACACTGAGCCGGCAGACCACGGGAGCCTGGATCTTATTGATTTGGACCGCCCTGACCGGGATCGCTTTGAGAGAAGCCGGGGCGAAATTTGCAGCAATCTGGAAGTGAGCCATCTGGGTTGCGACCTGAGCATGAACCCGAGCTTCGATTCGGTTTTCCAACCGCTGCCGATTCGCATCGAGCCGTGCCAGTTCGGCCTTCCGCCGATCGGACATCACCTCGAGATGGTCAAGTTCTGCCAGCTCGAATCTAGCATGGTCGAATCTAGCGCGGTCGAATCTGGCGTGGTCTAGTCTGGCTCGGTCAAATCTGGCTCGGTCAAATCCAGGCCGGTCAAATCTAGCCCGGGAGCGCGCTACTCCGGTCTGGACCTGCGCGAGAGCCGCCGCCCAAGGGCAGGAGGGGGTTTCCGTCCGAGCTGTCAGCAGACGCGCCTCGGAGAGGAACCGGTCGGCGTGGACTGTGGCCAAGTCTACGACGGCCGCCGAGCGATGCTCGACCTGGTAGGAAATCTGCTCCGTAATTTGGTGCGCCCATTGCAGGCCGCCATCGTGATAGCTGGCATTCAACCCGGCCGCCAGCACTCCTGCGACCAGCCATCCCCATGCTTGTGTCATTTTCAAGTTCATGATCTGAAACCCCATCTGAAACCCCGTATGGGTGATAGACGAGGGGTCGTTCAATCGGTTAGCAGGGGAAGATACGAGGCCGGGCGACCGAAAGTTCGGAGTTAGCGTGAATCGGGTTCGCGTGAATCGGCCAATCGTGAATGAGGTCCTACCGGAATTGCACAAACTAGCGCAATGGTGGGGAGAAATCGGTCAGGGCGAGATAGGTGGAATCGACTTTTTCCACGAGTTTGCCGTTCGCTTCGGATTTGTCGCGAACACTCTTCCACTCCGGATCGTCCTGAAACGACTTCCAGTTCGCCGCCGCCGCCTCACGGCTGGGGTGAAAGAGAATATAAACCAGGGTATCGTACTTCTGGGGCTCGTCGATCGGCGTCCAATAGGCGACGCTTTTCATTCCGTGACGGTCAAACAGTTTGACCGTGTGCTCGCGGAAGCGCGCCAGCAGTTCCGGCAATTTTCCCGGGGCTGCGTGATAGACGCGAAGTTCGTAGACCGCCGCCGAGGCGGAAACGGCGTTGGAGTTGTCTTGCCGGGAAGCGGCCCAAAGGGCTGCCGGAAGGAATGGCACGGCAGGAAGCGCCTGGAGTACGGTTCGTCTTTTCACGGCGGAAATTCTAGCAGAAGTGGAAGTGATGCGAATTTCTCACAATCAGGCTGTGAATCCTTCCCGCTCTTTCAACTTGTCCAGAATCATCGGTCCGAATTGCGAAACGCTGCCTGCGCCCAGGGTCAGAATCATGTCACCATGGTGAGCGGCCTCCGCGGCTGCATTCACGGCATCGGCGGATGAATTCGCGTATTGTGCATGATTTCCGCTTTTCTCGCGGATGCGTTGCGCCAGGATTTCTCCAGTGATGCCTTCGATGGGTTTTTCACTGGCGGCGTAAATGTCGAGCACAAACAGCGAATCGGCGTCGGCGAAGGCGGTCGTGAATTCACCCATCAGGTCGCGCGTGCGCGTATAGCGATGGGGCTGGAAGATGACGTGAATCTTGCCGAAGCCGCACTGCCGCGCTGCGGCCAGCGTGGCCTTGATCTCGGTGGGATGGTGGCCGTAATCATCGATGACGCTCACGCCCGCGGCATGTCCGCGCAACTGGAAGCGCCGGTCGACGCCGCGGAACTGGTCGAGCGCCGCGTGAATCGCCTCGACGTCAACGTCGAGGCCCACGCCGACGGCAATCGCCGCCGTCGCGTTCAGCACGTTATGCACGCCGGGAACATGCAGCGTGAACTCCCCCAGGTCCAGGCCCCGATAACGTACCCGAAACCGAGACAGCGCGCGCCCCGTCCTTGTCGCGTTCTCTGCGACAGAGCCTGCCCTGAGCTCGTCGAAGGGATGGGGGGGGCGATCTTTATGGTTAACTTTACCAGGCAGCGGCTCCAACAGCTTGATCAGAAAGTCCGACCCCCTCTTGGTCCCATACGTCACCGTGCGTCGCTGCACGTCAGGCAAGAGCCGCCGCAACAGCGGATCATCGTTGCAGGCAACGATCATTCCATAGAACGGGACGCGGTCCATGAAGTCGAGAAACGTTTTCTTCACGTCGCGCATGTTGCGGTAGCAATCCATGTGCTCGCGATCGATGTTGGTGACAACAGAAAGTATGGGGGACAATTTAAGAAAGCTGCGGTCGCTCTCGTCGGCCTCGGCGACCAGATATTGCGATTTTCCGAGGCGCGCATTCGATCCCATGGCGTCGACGCGGCCACCAACCACCACCGTGGGATCGAGCCCGCCCGCGGCCAGCACTGCCGCCACCATCGAAGTTGTGGTCGTCTTGCCATGCATGCCGGCAATGGCGATGCCATACTTCAGCCGCATTAACTCGGCCAGCATCTCCGCTCGTTGAATGACCGGAATGTGAAGTCTGTGCGCTTCGGTGACTTCAGGATTTTCGGTCGCTATGGCGGAACTGGTGACCACCACCTCGGCGCCGACAATGTTTTCCGCGCGATGCCCTTCAAACACATCGGCACCCAGGGCCGCCAGTCGCTGCGTCACCGAGGAATTCTTCAAATCCGAGCCGGAAACTTTGTAGCCGAGATTGAGCAGCACCTCGGCAATGCCGCTCATGCCAATGCCGCCGATGCCGACGAAATGAATGCGCTGAATTTTGGCGAACATAAACTAATTGAGTAATTGGGAAATTGGGTAATTGTGGAATTTAAAGAACCGAATTTAAAGACCTGCGCGTCGATCTCCTGTTTTGAAATTACTCAATTACCAAATTACACAATTACTCAAATCCTCCGACTCGCGCCGCCATCGCCGCAATCTCCCGCGCGGCGTCGGGATGCGCCAACTGGCGCGCGGCCTGGCTCATCTGCCGCAGGCGCTGTGAGTCTTGAAGCAGCGCCGCGATCGTTTCCGCCAGCCAGACTCCTTCCAGTTTCGATTCTTCAACGACAACGGCGGCCCCGTGCCGCGCCAGCGCCTCGGCGTTCACGCGTTGATGATCGTCGGCCGCGCGCGGGAACGGAACAAATACCGCCGGCTTCCCTGCCGCCGCGATTTCCGCGACCGTGCTCGCGCCCGAGCGACATACCACCAGATCGGCGCGCGCAAAAGCTGCCGGCATATCTTCAATAAATTTGAACACTTCTGCGGACACACCGGCCGATTCTCCCAAACTCTGGTATGCCGCCAGCGCGTCATTATAGTCACGCTCGCCCGTCTGGTGAATGATGTGAATGCCCGGCGCTTCACGTTGCAACACCGGCAAACAACGAATCATGGCTTCGTTAATGGCGTGCGCGCCCTGGCTTCCGCCGAAGACAAGAAGGGTGGGAGTGCCTCCGCGCTTGGGCGCGATCTCGAAAAAAGCCTGGCGCACCGGCACTCCGGTGACTTCGGCGTGGCGAAAATATTTTGCCGTCTCCTCAAAGTGCACCGCCGCGCCGGATACAAAACGAGCGACGACACGGTTGGCAAACCCCGGCACCACGTTCGGCTCAAAGGCGAGCGTGGGTATGTGCTTGACCACCGCCGCCAGCATCGCGGGGCCCGAGGCATATCCTCCCACACCGATGACTACGTCGGGCGCGAACTCATTCAGCATGCCACTCGCGTCCCACACGGCGCGCGGCAGGTCGAGCGCCGTCTTCAGGCACGTCATCAGGCTGACATTTTTCAGCGCGCCCACGCGCACCAGTTGCAGGGGAAATCCTGCGGCCGGGACCAGCCGGTTCTCGATGCCGCGCGCCGTGCCGATGAACAGGCATTCGGCGTCGTAACTCTTCTTGAGTTGATTGGCGATGGCCAACGCCGGAATCACGTGCCCGCCCGTTCCGCCGCCCGCCAGGATTGCGCGCATGAAGTGACTATAAACGATGGAACTATTGAGACATTGAGCCCATGAGTCATGGATTCAATATCTCAATGATTCAATGGTGTCATTCCGCTTGCTTTGTGATGTTTAGCAGCACGCCGACGCAGGCCAGGGTCACGAACAATGACGATCCACCGTAAGAGACCAGCGGCAGCGGAATGCCCTTGGTCGGCATCATGCCCAACACCACGCTGATGTTAATGAATGCCTGCAGCACCACCATGCTGGTGATGCCGACGGCAAGATAGCGGCCGAAAAGATCCTCTGTGCGCCACGAAGCCCGCATGCCGCGCCACAGGAAAATTGCGAACAGCGCGACCACGAGCAGGGCGCCGACTAGGCCCAGTTCCTCGGCGGTTACGGCGAAGATGAAATCCGTGTGCGGCTCCGGCAGATAAAACAGCTTTTGCTTGCCTTCCATCAGGCCCGTGCCGGTGACGCCGCCGGTGCCCACCGCAATCAGCGACTGAATGATGTGGAAGCCGGTCTTCTGGCTATCGGCGTAAGGATTTAGAAAGGCCAGAATGCGCGCGCGACGAAAGGCAACGTGAAAAATCAGAAAATACAGCGGCAACAGCGATGCCGCGAACGCGTAAGCGAAATACCGTATGCGCATCCCAGCTACATAGAGGATGCAGGCTGCGATTCCGGCGCAGGCAATGGCCGTACCCAGATCCGGTTCGAGCACAATCAAGCCCAGACATACCACGACCGGCGCAGCCGCCGGCAGCAGCGTGTTGCGCACGTCATCGATGGTCTTGGCGCGGCTCTCCAGAAAATAAGCGAGAAACAAAATCAATACCGGCTTGGCCAACTCAGACGGCTGGAACGAAAACCCTCCGGCATGAATCCAGCGATGCGTGTTATGCGAGCGGTCGAGAAAAAAGACAGAAATCAGCAACAGAGTCGTGAACCCCATCACTGAAAATACCAGCGCGGGATGCTGGTAGCGACGGTAGTCCACGCGCATGGTCACGACCATGGCTGCGAGTCCCGCCAGCGCCCAGATCAACTGCTTCGACAGAAACGCGTACTCCGACCCGAAGCGCTCGCGGGCCATGACCGCCGACGCCGAAAACACCATCACCAGCCCCACAAACACCAGCAGCATGGTGACAGTAAACAGCCAGCGATCGACACTTACGCGCTTTGCCATGGGAAACTCATTTCACCACGGCGAGGCGGAAGATTGCTGATTGTTGATTCTCGAATGTTGATTGTCTTGGTTCGCCGGATCACGCCGACAGATGTGGGGCCTTACGCCAACCCTCGAACGACGTCTTTGAATACCTTCCCGCGTTGCTCGTAGTTCTTGAACTGATCGAAGCTGGCACAGGCGGGGGCGAGCAGGACCACGTCGCCTGGCTGTGCCGCGGCGTTCGCCTTGCGAATCGCATTTTCCAGCGTCTCGGCGTGCACGATTTCTACGCCTTTAATCTGCGATTCGATCTTCGCGGCGGCCGCGCCGATCGTGTACACGCGTTTCACACGCTGGCGCAGCAGATCGTTCAGCACGGTATAGTCGCTGCCTTTGTCCTTGCCGCCGAGAATCAGGTGGATGTTCGCCGGGAACGACTCCAGCGCTTTGATGGACGCGTCGACGTTGGTGGCTTTGGAATCGTTGTAGTAGTCCACGCCGCGAACGGTCGCCACAAATTCCAGGCGGTGCTCGACGGCCTTGAAGTCGCGCACGGCCTGGCGAATCCTCTCAGGCGCGCATCCCATCAGCACGCCGGCACAGACCGCGGCCAGCACGTTCTCCAGATTGTGCGCGCCTTTCAGCGGAATTTCGGAAACCTGCAGGATCTCTTTCTGCCCGGACGCATCGCGAAAAAAGATATTGCCATCGCGCACCCACGCGCCCTGCTGCACTTCTTTTTGCCGGCTGAACCAGAAGATTTGTGCCCGTGTGCGGGCGGCCATCGCAACACACGTCGGGTCATCAGCGTTGAGAACCGCGAAGTCGCTGGCCTGCTGGTTGTCGAAAATACGCGCTTTGGCGTCCGCGTAGACTTCAAACGTTCGATGCCGGTCGAGATGATCCGGCGTGACATTCAACACCACCGCGACTTTTGGGCGGAAGCTCTGAATCGTCTCCAATTGAAAGCTCGAGACCTCGAGCACGATCACGGTTTCCGGCAGGGCGCGCTCCACTAGAGAAATCGCGGGCGTGCCGATGTTGCCGCCGACCAGCGCCGGAAACCCTGCGGCCGTCATGATTTCTCCCGTCAGCGCTGTGGTGGTGGTCTTGCCGTTCGATCCAGTGATGGCGACAATCGGCCCAGGCAAAAACTGCGACGCCAGTTCGATCTCTCCGATCACTGTCTCGCCCAGCGTGCGCGCCTGCACCAGCGGCGGCGCGTCCACGGGCACACCGGGGCTGACCACGATCAGGTCCTGTCCGTGAAAAGTGCGCTCGCCGTGGCCGCCAGTCTCGACCGTGATGCCGTGGTCGAGCAGCACCGGAATCTCGTCGCGTAGTTCGTCGCCCGACTTCGTATCGGACACTGTCACCCGCGCCCCGTGCGCCTTTAAGAACAAAGCCGACGCCACGCCGGATTTTCCCAGGCCGACCACCAGCACGCGTTTTCCGTTCAAGTCCATGCAAATCCATTTCACCAAAGAGTCACAGAGACACAGAGGAAACCAATTCTATTTCTTGTTTTTCTCTGCGTCTCTGTGACTCTGTGGTGAAGCCTTTCCTACCTCAGTTTCAGCGTGGTCAGGGCAAACAGCGCGAACACCAGCGACGCGATCCAGAAGCGCACGATGATCTTCGATTCCGACCAGCCCAGCAATTCGAAATGATGATGCAGCGGCGCCATTTTGAAGATGCGCTTCTTGCGCAGCTTATAGGAGCCGACCTGCAGAATCACTGAAACCGCCTCAATCACGAATACCCCGCCGATGAACGGCAGCAGCAACTCCTGCTTGATGATGACGGCCACGGTGCCAATCGCGCCGCCCAGCGCTAAAGATCCCACGTCACCCATGAAGACTTCCGCGGGATGCGCGTTGTACCAGAGAAATCCGATCGAGGCCCCGACCATCGCGCCGCAGAAGATCGTCAACTCGGCTACTTGCGGGATGCGCGGCATTTCCAGATACGTTGCGAAGGTCGCGTGCCCGCTAACATAAGTCAGCACAGTCAACGCTCCCGCAGCGATTACCGTGCAGCCGATGGCCAGACCGTCGAGCCCATCCGTAAGATTCACGGCATTACTTGAACCAACGATCACCAGCGCCACAAACGCCATGAAAGGCAGAAATGCCAGCGGCCAAAGATGCGGTGATCGTTCCAGCGCCTGCAACACCAGATCAGGATGGTACTGCTTGAAAAAAGGAACAATCAGCTTGGTCGAATACAACCCGTAGGTCTGCATCGCGATCAGCATCGAGGCGATCACGATGCTGACGGCGATCTGGAGCCCCAGCTTGGCGCGGCTGGTCAGGCCGAGGTTGCGGCGATGCGCCACTTTGCTGTAGTCGTCGGCGAACCCAATGGCCGCGAACGCGCAAGTGGAAAACACGGCGAGCCACACGAAGCGGTTGCTCAGGTCCGCCCACAGCAGTGTGGGAACGACGATCGCAATTACGATCAGCAACCCGCCCATGGTGGGCGTGCCCGCTTTTTTCTGATGAGCCTTCGGACCTTCTTCGCGAATGTATTGCCCAATCTGAAAGTCGCGCAGGCGCCCGATCACCAGCGGACCCACGATCAACGCGGTAAATAGCGCGGTAAGGCTGGCAAACGCCGTGCGGAACGTGACGTAGCGAAAGATGCGGAACGGCGCCACGGAATGTTGCAGCTTGACGAACAACAGCCAGTAGAGCAATCCGCCTCCGTTCACCAGCCACCAGCTGTCAGCTATCAGCTGTCAGCTCTAAACAATTCGCAGGCGGCTTAGCCTCTGCGAGCCTTCCACGTTTCCAGTGCCTTCTCAAGCTTTACGCCGCGCGAAGCCTTTAGCAGGACGACGTCGCCATCTCGCGTTTCGCGGGCCAACCATTCGCCGGCTTCTTCGGGCGTCACCACGAACTCGGCCTGTGTTCCGGCGTGTCTTGCGCTGTCGACCATTTCCTGCGCCAGCCCACGCACGCCAAGCAAAACATCAATCTTCTTCTCGGCGATTTGACGGCCGGCAGCGCGATGCATCTCCCCGGCGGCGGGACCGAGTTCGAGCATTTCTCCTGCGACCGCAATGCGGCGCCCGGCTTTCATCCCCGCCAGGGCGTCGACCATGGCGAGCAACGCCTTCGGATTGGAATTGTAGCAATCGTTGATCACCGTGATGTTACCCAGTTGGACGACCTGCCCGCGTTTGTCGGGCGGCGCCAGGGTCGCCAGCGCGCCCACGGCTTCCGACGGTTTCAGCCCGCGCGCCAGCCCCACGGCCACGGCCGCCAAAGCATTCAGGATGTTATGTTCTCCCACCAGCGGCAAACGGGCATGCTCGCGCGCACCCGCCAAAACAACGTCAAACTCCGAACCCTCGGAGCCCCGAGTTTGCACGTTCTCCGCCCGGATGTCGGCGATCGCTCGCGTACCGTAGGTGACCACTTTGCCTTTGAAGTCGCGGCCAAACTGTGAAACGTACTCGTCGTCGGCGTTGAGCACCGCCGTTCCGTCGGCCGGAAGCGACTCGATCAGTTCGTACTTAGCGCGGGCAATGCCGGCAAGTGAATCGAAGAATTCCAGGTGCACCGGAGCAACGTTCGTCACCACGCCGACCTCAGGTTGCGCAATCTTCGCCAGTGCACGAATCTCACCCGCATGCGACATGCCCATTTCGATAACCGCGACGTCGTGCTCCGGCTCGAGTTTCAACAGCATGAGCGGCAGCCCGAAATGATTATTGAAGTTGCCCTCGGACTTGAGGACTCGGAAGCGCACGCCCAGAACGTGCGCGATGGCTTCTTTTGTCGTCGTCTTCCCCGCTGAACCGGTCACGCCCACTAGGGGCTTGCCCCAAACCTTGCGCACAGCGGTCGCCAGCGTTTGCAGCGCGGCCAGTGTGTCATCCACCGCCAGCAGCCGGGGTTCTTCGGGATAACGCTGCAACTGATCTTTGCGGATGACCGCTGCCACGGCGCCCTTCTCGAGAGCGGCGTTGACATAGTTGTGACCGTCGAGCCGTTCACCTTGGACGGCGAAGAAAAGTTGTCCCGGCCCGATCGTGCGCGAATCGATCGAATAAGCCTGCGCAACTTCCTCGCGCGGAAACTCGCCCGCGGCAGAAATAAAATCAGCGATTTTTGACAACGTGAGCTTCATATCTGCTCTCCGCCAAGATCATGAACCACTAAGGTCACGAAGTATCACGAAGGAATTCATTTCAATTTGCTTTCCTTCGTTGCACCTTTGTGTCCTTCGTGGTTCACGATTTTGGTTCACGATCGGAACGACTATTTCGCGGCGCCTCGCATTCGAAGCCAGCCGCCCGCAAAGCTTCGAGCGCCACCGCGACATCATCAAAAGGAAGCGAGCCTTCGCGCGTAACCTGCACCTTTTCGTGACCTTTGCCCGCCAGCAGCACAATGTCTCCCGGGCGTGCCTCCGCAATCGCCAGCGCAATCGCCTTGCGACGGGCGACTTCAACTGTATATTTCACACCGGTCCTCTGCAGTCCCACGATCGCGTCGTTGATGATCGCCAGCGGATCCTCGCTCCGCGGATTGTCCGAAGTGAGCACGACAAAATCGCTGCCCCGCCCCGCGGCTTCGCCCATCAGCGGCCGCTTGGCGCGATCGCGATCGCCGCCGCAACCGAACACGGTCAGCACTCTGGCATTTCCTCCGTCGCGCGCCACGAACTCGCGGGCCAGCACCGTCAAATTCCGCAGTGCGTCGTCAGTATGCGCGTAATCGACGACCACAGTGAACGGTTGACCGCAGTCGACGCGCTCAAACCTTCCGGGCACATGCGTCAGCGACTCAATCCCACGGGAAATCGCCTGCGAGTCGCAGCCGCGGGCAAAGCATGCGCCCGCCGCAGCCAGGATGTTGTACACATTCACTCGCCCGATCAGCGGAGAGAAAATCGGAATCTTTTCGTTCTCCCGCGGCGTCACCACGTCGAAGCGCGTGCCGCGCGGGTTGATGTCGACATTCTCGGCGTGAAAATCTCCACGCTCCCAGCCGTATGTCAGTACAAGCGAGCTGCGCTTCCGGCTGAACTGGGCCAGCTTCGCGCCGTATTCATCGTCCAGGTTGGTGACCACTGCGCGCGGCGGGTCGGTGCCACAGCCTTCGAAGAGCACGCGCTTGGCGGCGAAGTATTCGTCCATCGTCTTGTGATAGTCGAGGTGGTCGCGCGTCAGGTTGGTGAACACGGCAACGTCGAAAGGCACACCGAATACGCGCTCCTGCGCCAGAGCATGCGAGGAAACTTCCATCACCGCATCGGTCGCGCCCAGGCCGAGCGCCTCATTGAAAATGCGCGCCAGTTCGAGCGCTTCCGGCGTGGTATGCGGCGCGGGATAGGCTTTGCCCGCTACGTGATATTCGATCGTCCCAATGAGTGCGCTCTTGCGCCCCGCCGCCGTGAAGATTGATTCGATCAGAAACGCCGTCGTGCTCTTGCCATTGGTTCCGGTAATTCCAGTAATCGCAATGCGCTCGGCGGGACGCTTGTAGAAATTCTCGCTCACGCGCGCCAAAGCGCGCCGCCCCTGCGGCACCACGGCCCAGGCCACTCCCTCGCGCGGCTTCTCAGCGGCTGAATCCGTGACCACAGCAACCGCACCGGCCTTGATGGCTGCGTCGATGAAGCGGTTGCCGTCCGAGGCCTCCCCGTGCATAGCCACGAACACGCATCCCGGCTTGACCCGGCGCGAATCGTATTCCACGCCATTCACGTCGGGATCTCCGCTCCGGGCGAGAACCTCGGCGCCATCCAGCAGATGTTGGAAGGTCATTGCTCAGAATTATAGGTCACGCGCGGAAAATCGATTATTGATTCCTGATTGTTGATTGCTGATTGTCGATTAAAACGGCAACGACAAAGACGGCGATCCGCTGGTCTTCCAGGTATTCAATCGCAATCGACAATCAGCAATTACCTTCCGGCTCATTACCTCCGTCATGTTCCAGCCGTCGCCTTCCCGCGCTACATTATTTTCATGAGCACCGGTACCGGTTCCGCCAAATACAAATGCGCGCAATGCGAACAGCCTGAAAGTTCGTGCGAGTGCGAAAAGTTCTGCTGCCTCTGCCAGTCGGTAATCGACATCCGTCTCTGCACCGACGGCCTCTTCTACTGCGAGCCCTGCCGCACCGCCTGCGACTACAAAGCCGCGGACTAGCACGCGACCGCAGGGAAAGTAAGTTCGTTTCTGCCTCGCCTTCGCTTCCCTTTCGGCTTTCGCATCCTGTCGATCTCAATGTTGATCATCAATATTGAGTCATCTCCGCGAAGATCGTGCCTGGGGAGATCCCTCCCGCGGCTGAACTGCGCCGCGCTTCGGGATGACGCACGGACAAAGAGTTAAAGTGAGCCACTGCCCGATCCTCAAAATTTGGCAGGACACGCCTTTTGAGGGAGAATAGTGCGTTTGGCTTTTTGCGACTCTGTATTCGGTCTCACCGAAGGAGATCCCTCCATGGCTACCACGATGCACGCCAGCGACGTTGCCGAGTTGCTGAGCGAAGGCCGGACGCACTTTAATCTTTCCCCGGCTTTGCTGGTGGAGCACTCCATCCGGCGCAACGAAGCGAAGCTGGCGGCCAACGGGGCCATCGTCGGATACACCAATCGCACCGGCCGCTCGCCCAAAGACAAGTTCATCGTCAAAGATGAAACCACCGCCCAGACCGTCAACTGGGGCGCGGTGAACCAGCCCTTCGAGCCCGAGAAATTTGATGCACTCTACGAGCGGGTCATCGAACACTTGCGGGGTCGGGAACTTTTTGTCCAAGATCTTTTCTGCGGCGCCGATCCCGCCTACCGCCTGCCGGTACGCATCGTGAACGAGTACGCGTGGCACAACCTTTTCGTGCGCCAATTATTTTTGCGTCCGACTGCGGAGGAACTCAAGACTCATCATCCGCGATTCACCGTGATCGCGGCTCCGGAGTTCCAAGGCGATCCCAGGCGCGACGGCGTGGCGTCTGAGGTTTTCGTTCTCATCAACTTCACCCGACGCACCGTGCTCATCGGGGGAACTTCCTACGCCGGCGAAATGAAGAAGTCGATCTTCAGCATCATGAATTTCCTGCTGCCGCCGCGCAACGTTTTCCCCATGCACTGTTCGGCGAACGTTGGACACAACGGGGTAAGCGCGCTGTTCTTCGGCCTTTCGGGCACTGGCAAGACCACGCTGTCGGCTGATCCCTCGCGCGATCTGATCGGCGACGACGAGCACGGATGGAGTGCCAACGGCATCTTTAATTTTGAAGGCGGATGCTACGCCAAGTGCATCAAGCTCTCGCAGAAAAACGAACCGCAGATCTGGAACGCGCTGCGCTTCGGATGCGTGCTCGAGAACGTGGCGCTCGACCCGCACACACGCATTCCCGATTACAACGACGACAGCAAGACCGAGAATACCCGCGCCGCCTATCCAGTGGAGTTCATCGATAACGCCGTCATCCCCGGCATCGGCGGGCATCCGAAGAACGTGGTTTTTCTCACTGCGGATGCTTTCGGCGTTCTGCCACCGATCTCGAAGCTAAGCCCGGAGCAGGCCATGTACCACTTTCTCTCGGGTTACACCGCGAAAGTCGCGGGAACCGAAGCCGGCGTGAAAGAGCCATCGGCAACATTCTCCACATGCTTCGGATCGCCGTTCATGCCTCTGCCTCCGAAGACTTACGCCGAGATGCTGGGCCGCCGCCTGCGCGAGCATAATGCCCAATGCTGGCTGGTCAACACCGGCTGGCAGGGTGGCCCCTACGGTATCGGCAAGCGCATGGAGATTCCGCACACCCGCGCCATGGTCGACTCCGCCGTCGAAGGCGAGTTAATCGGGGAGGAATTCGAAATCGAGCCGACATTCGGTTTCTCCATTCCCAAACACTGCCACGGTGTGCCTCCGCGAGTTCTGAATCCGCGCAACGCATGGCCCGACAAAGCCGCCTATGATCAAGCCGCCGAAGACCTGCGCAACCGCTTCGCCAGGAACTTCGAGAATTTCGACGCCCCGCAGGAAGTCAAAGCCGCCGGACCGAAGGCGCAGAGGTAAGCCTATTGCTGAATTTTGATTGCTGATCGTTGATTGAAAATGACGAGGCCCGAGTCGGATCCTTTCAATCAGCAATCAACAATCGGCAGTCAATAATTCCCCACTATGTTCGCCCGCAAGATTCGCGTGGAATATGAAGGCGACGGCAAGACCCTTCCCTGCCCGCTGAAGTGGCTCGATAGTTTCTCCATGCGCAACTTCACCAACGCGAGCGTATTTGACGACACGCTTCCGGTGGCGGACGGTCAAATGGAAATCGGCCGCAGCGTGCCGCTCGACCAACTTAAGGATGCAATGGAAGACTGGTTCCGGCGGAAGAGTTATTTGCCGAAGGAGGCGCATCTGTCACTGACTGAGAGTTGAAGGGACTGAGATAACCCAAGGTCCCTCCACTCCGCCGTCGCTGGCGCTCCGGCTCCGGTCGGGATGACAGTACCTTGCGATGACGGCGCCTGGCCGGATGCGGCAACGAAGCTGTCACTTCGAAATCCGGATCCCACGCGGCCGCTACTTGTCGTAGCGCAGCAGCGACATCACGTCATAATTTTTCAGCCTGTCGCGGCCGTTTAGAAATTCCAGTTCTACGACAAATCCCAGGCCGACGATCTCAGCTCCCAGCGTGGCCGCCAGTTTTGCGGTAGCCTCGGCGGTGCCTCCGGTAGCCAGCAGATCGTCCACGATAAGAACGCGCTGGCCTTTCTGAATCGCGTCCTTGTGAATCTCCAGCGAATTTGTGCCGTACTCGAGAGCGTAATCGTACTTCACGCACTCCGCCGGAAGCTTCCCCGGTTTGCGCACAGGAACGAATCCAGCATTCAGGCGATAGGCCAGCGCCGGTGCAAAAATGAAGCCCCGCGCTTCCATGCCCAGCACCAGATCGACGTCCTGCGAAATGTAATGCTCCGCCAGTTTATCGATGAGCGTGGCGAAGCCGGTCTTATCCTTCAGCAGTGTCGTGATGTCGTAAAAGAGAATCCCCTTCTTGGGAAAATCCGGGACCTCACGAATCAGGCGTTTCAGTTGCTCGGAATTCATTTCCGCAACAGGCGGCATTCACCACGCTCCTTCAATGCGAAACGTACTCAGTTCGACGACGATACTAGCCTCAGATACCTCGACGGCATCAACCCGCGCCGCCCTCGGCCCTTCGCGCAGACGCCCATGCAAGCCGGCGAGTTGATCGCGCGTTCCCTGGGCATGAACTTCCACGCTGCCATCATGATTGTTCCGCACCCACCCGGCGATCGCGAGGATGTGCGCCTCTCGCTCCACGAACCAGCGGAAACCAACCCCTTGCACGCGTCCGCGCACGAAGAAGCGGCGGGCCTCGATTGGCTTATCGATAGGATTCATCTTCACCGCACTGTCATCCTGAGCGGAGAATCAGCTTCGCGGAACGCGATGCTGACTCGGAGTCGAAGGACCCCTTGCTGCACATATGGAACATGTCCTCGCGGGGCGTTCTCACCGCGCCACCGAAGGGTCAAGGTGGAAACTCCCTGACGCACCACCGCCAAGAGCAAGTTGCATGGGGTCCTTCGACTGCGTTGCCGTCCGCTTCGCGGATGGCAACTTCGCTCAGGATGACAATCAACAATGACAATCAACCGGAATTACAAGCAGCAAGTTCCAACGACGGCACCTTTACGCCCGTGACAAATACGCGCCTTCCGAAGTATCGACCTTAATCTTCTCGCCTTCATTGATGAACGGCGGAACCTGCACGACCAGCCCAGTCTCGGTCCTGGCAGCCTTGGTCACGCTGGAAGCGGTGGCGCTCTTCAGCCCCGGCTCGGTCTCAACCACGGTCAGGATTACCGTCTGCGGCAGTTCGATGCCGACCGCCTTGCCGTCGAAAAACTCCACTTTGATTTCCAGGTTGGCAATCAGGTAATCGACGGCGTCGCCCAGGATTTCCTTGCTCAGGTGGGTCTGCTCGTAGTTCGCCGTGTCCATGAAGTAATAACTGTCGCCGTCGGCGTAGAGGAATTGCATTTCGACTTCGTCCACGTTGACCTTCTCGATCGGGTCAGGCGAACGAAAGCGGTGCTCGAACATGGCGCCGGTGCGCAGGTTGCGCAGCTTGGCCTGAATAAAAGCGCGCAGGTTGCCGGGCGTGCGGTGTTCCACGCTGAACACGGAGTGCAGATCATTGTTGTGCCTGATGATCATGCCGGGACGAAGCTGGGTGGCAGGGATCGACATCGCTTGAAAAACTCTCCTTGAAAAGATTGCGATTTGCGGAGCCGGCAGAAGGCGGGCAGGCCACAAGTTCCATCGTCGGCCTGGAACGCAACGAGCAACGAACAATGAACGACGATGGCTAAAGCGTTATTTTACACGTAGCCGCGCCGGAAAAGAAACCTTCCCTCGGGCGATCTCATCCAAGATGTGCCCAACGCGCCTGCTCACGATTGGATTCGCCGGGCCAGCGCAGTAGGATTAGAATCAGGTCAGGCCGGAATCCCGGCAAGCTTTCGTGAACCAGCCCCGAATCACCGTGGGCAGAAAATTGAGGTCTTCATCATGCGCATCGGTCGCTACGAGTCTTCAGATAGCAGCAATATCGGTACGGCAGTTACGTTCCTCTTGATTGGACTGGGCGCAGGAGCCCTGGCCGGCCTTCTGCTCGCCCCCAAAACCGGCAAGCAGATGCGTCGCGATCTGCAGCGCGGCTTTGACGATGCCAAGGATACTCTGGGCGATTGGGCTGACACCGCTAAGGAACATGTGCGCGAAGTCGGCGATCGAGTGCGCGATGTCGCCAGCCGCGGCGCCGACCTGGCCGATGACCTGCGCGAAAAAGTCGAACCGCTGCGCCGCGTCATCAATCGCGGCTAGCACAACGCAGCTAGTACAAGTGGAAATCCACCTGGACCGCAATCTGGGTCGCGACTGGCTGGCCATTCAACGTGGCCGGCCGGAAGCGCCAACTCTTGACCGCCTCGATCGCCTTCTCGTCTAAACCCGTCCCGTTTCCCGGCCACAGAAACTTCAGGAGTGCCCGATTCACTTTAGGAGCGCTCTACTTGAAGATGCCGGAGAAGAATCCTCCTAAGCGCCGGAAGAAACCGCGATGCTCCGTCTTGTTCGGGCTAGGCGGCAGCGGAGCTTGAATCAAGGTGTCGAGATGAACCTGCCGGACCGGCGACTCCTCCACCGGCAAGTCTTTAGCCGCCTGCACGGCAGCTGCCGCACGGTTCTTCGCGGTAAATACCAGCGGCGCATCCACCTGCACGTGAAGGTCATCTGGCCGAGAAGCCGGCAGCGGCGCCGTCTCCGGGCCATTCGAAAGCCTGGCGTCGGAAGGAGACGGCGATGCGGGCGTTGCACTTCCGCCAATCCGCGACTGCTCTGGCAGTTCCGAGTCGGGCACGTTCGGTGCAAATGCCGCGTCCGCCTGCATCGCCGGAGAAGGTAGAGGACATCCGCATTCCAGTGGAACGTCTGCGTCCACCTTGTTGATCTGCCCAGAGTGAAATTCCGCCTGCTCCGCCGGTCTGACCTGGTAAATGCGGTCTCCCATCAGCTCCGAAACGATCGCCGAAGAAGGATTGCCCTTCAGCGCCCGCACGCAGGTATTGCCATGTGCGTCGGCGCTGATGGCAAAATGAAACTCTCCCGGCCCCGCAAAGAGGATGCGGAAGTCCGGAGTCAACACCGTGTCGGCCGACGCTTTCAGAGAATAGTGCGCCTCGATCGCGCCCGTGCTCAGGCCGAACATCAGGTCGCGCTTCGTCTTCGAGGGCGTCACCGAAACCGTGGTCCCCGGACACACCCAAACTTCCCCTCCACCCGATACCCGCAGCACTGCCGTGTCCGAACCAGCGGTCACCGCCGACCCCGATGCGATGCGGCTTCCCGCCACCACCATTGCGCCCGAACCACCCGTGACCGGCACCACGGTTGGAGTCGCGTGCAACGACAGGCCCGGTGCCGACGCCGGCTCGAACGTCGATGGCTTCTCGCCAGCCTTTTGATTGGCGTTTGCAACCGGCGCACCAACCGCCAGCTTCAGACGCACCACAATCCGATTTCCCGCGCCCTCCCACGAGTAGCTATACGGCGCGCGCAAATCGAGCACAATGCGCGTCGCTCGCTGCTTCTGGGGTTGATCGGGCGGAGCTTGATCGGCGCGAGGTTGATCGGCCTGAACGTGATCGGCCTGAGCTTGATCGACAAGATATTGGTATACGTGCACCGCGAGAATGTTCGGCTCCTGAGTCGCGATCTGCTTCTCTGCCAACCCCAGACGCGAGTTGGGCAAATCGATGACCAGCCGCGTCGGCGCATCCAGCAACTGTATCTGGGGAATGACGGGTCCGCCTCTGGTGAGAATCTCAATCTCTGGCGCGCTGTCACCGTGCACAAGGCGAACGCTTGTCACAAGATGCGGTGTTGCATCCGTCTGCGCAGCAGCTCCGCCGGCCAGTAGCGCAAGGTTCAGCACTACACACAGCAGCACCCATGCAGTCACGTACATCGATTGGAGCGCAGATCGCCGCAAAGAATCCCTCGCTGGAAGCTTAAAGAAAAACATATCATTTGCCGACGAGATGAGAGAAGGGACAAAAGAGCGGAGGAGCGGAAATAGGAAAAGATGAAGAGAAACAGGAGAAGAGAAAAGAGAAAAAAATGAAAGCAAGGGCTGGTAGCCCCCGAACCACAACTGCTTGTGATCAACCACTTGTCATCCCGAGCAGAGCGAGGGACCTCGGTGTCTGCCTGCGGCGGCAAACCTGATGGGGCAGGCAAGAACCCAGATCCCTCGCTGTGCTCGGGAAGACAACTTGGCTATTCGGAAAACAAAACAGGCAAGTTTCCGCGTCGCGGCCTTTCACACTTCGGGCAGGAACTCGTATTCCTCAATCACGGCAGCTACGGCAAGTTTACCGTCGTCTCCATCCTCCACGCGCACCACGCGGCCTTTGCATTGCACGCGGATGCTCTCCGTGAGCGTGATCTCCGGCGGCAAAGTCAACGTGAAGCCAATGGGCGATCCCTGGGCGACCGCCGACTCCAGATAAAAGCAAATGCCGCGCGCGCTGACGTCACGCAGCAGGGCAGGTTGCGCAGCGTTGTCGTGATCGACGGTCACCGGTACGTGCAGCGCGAAGCGTCTCGCACCCCGCTTCTCTTCCTGGGGCTCGGCCATACACCCTCCAAGTGGCGTGAAGTAGCGCTTTCTAAAGATGAACCGATAACTGAGCATGCTCCACCCGAGCGCCATGGTCAATACCACCCTTGGGTCACCCCGTGGCCCATTCAGGCGAGGAATTAAATAGGGGAAGAACGCCAAACTGTTCTCCGGTGTAAGCTGATATCAGGAGCGCTGGCGCTTGATTTTCGTACTCGACAACTACGATTCGTTCACCTACAACCTGGTGCAGTATATTGGCGAACTGGGCGCGGAGGTTGACGTCGCAGATCAGGTTGAAGTGCGCCGCAACGATCAGGTCACGGTGAGTGAAGTCGAAAGCATGCATCCGGAAAAGATTGTCATCTCCCCCGGCCCCTGCACGCCGCACGAGGCGGGCATCAGCATTGATCTCATTCGCCACTTCGCTGGCAAAGTTCCGATCCTCGGAGTCTGCCTGGGACACCAGGCGATCGGCGAAGCCTTCGGCGGACGCGTGGTGCGCGCCGCTCATCTCATGCACGGTAAGACCAGCCCGGTCATGCACGACAATCGGACCGTCTTTCAGGGTCTCCCCATGCCGATGACGGCCACACGCTACCACTCGCTCATCGTCGAGGAAGAACATCTGCCTGCCGAACTGGAAGTCAGCGCCTGGACCACCGAAAAAGACGGTACCCGCACCATCATGGGCCTGCGTCACCGCCACTGCGCTGTAGAAGGCGTGCAGTTCCATCCCGAAAGCGTGCTGACCGATGCAGGAAAAAAGCTGGTGGAGAATTTCTTAAAGCAGTGACTGATCACTGCCCACTGCTTCTAGCCTTTTCTACCGCCTTCAAAACCGCCTGCGCCTTATTCAGCGACTCCTGAAATTCCGAGCCCGGATCCGAATCGGCGACAATCCCCGCTCCCGCCTGCAAATACGCTTTCTTCCCCTGCATCAGCAGCGTGCGAATGCCGATGCACGAATCCAGATTCCCCGCGAAGTCGGCATACAGAACTGATCCACCATAAATGCCACGCCGCGTCGGTTCCAGTTCTTCAATGATCTGCATCGCTCGGACTTTTGGCGCCCCACTCAGCGTTCCTGCCGGGAAACACGCGGCAAAAGCGTCGAGCGCGTCCAGATTCCCGCGCAGCGTGCCTTCCAGCGCCGACACCAGATGCATCACGTGCGAATATCTCTCCACGTACATCAGATCTTTCACCTTGACTGACCCGTACTCACTCACGCGTCCCAAATCGTTGCGCCCCAGGTCGACCAGCATCACATGCTCGGCGCGTTCCTTTTCGTCGGTGCGCATCTGCTGTTCCAGGCGCAGGTCTTCGGCTTCGTCGCGCCCGCGCGGATGCGTGCCCGCGATCGGCCGGTACTCCAATTTGCGTCCCGTGACCCGCACCAGCATTTCCGGCGACGACCCGAGAATGTGCGTGTCGCCTGAGCGCAAAAAATAAAGATACGGCGACGGATTCACCTGCCGCAGCGAGCGGTACAAATCAAAAGGCGCAACCTCGGGAGTGAAGTCGAGCCGCTGCGACAGCACAACCTGAAAAATGTCGCCCGCGGCAATGTATTCCTTGCAGCGCTTGACATTTTTCAGGAATGTGTCGCGCCGCGTGCCGGCATGAATCTTAAGTTTGCCAAACTTGCCTTTCGCCGACCTTCGCCAGAGAGCAGGCGCAAGTCCCGCCGCGAGTTTCCTCTCCAGCGCGGCAATGTCGCGCAGCGCGCGGTCATAGGCGCGTCGCGGACTCTCGCGTTTCACATCGGCGGCAGCGACAATGTGGATCTGATGCCGCAAATGATCGAACGCGAGCAGCCGGTCGAAGAACATCAGCTCAGCGTCCGGCAGCGTCAGGTCATCTTTCGCATGATCGCCAATCTTTTCCAACTGGCGCACCACGTCATAAGCGAAATATCCAACCGCTCCCGCCGTAAACGGAGGCAATCCAGGAATGTTGGCCGGCCGGTGCTCCCGCAACAACCGCTTTACCACCTGGAAAACATTCTCGCGCACCACTTCGCGCCGCCGCCCGCGCTCAATCTCAACCTTTCCCGCGCGCGCCGTCACCCGCATGTAAGGCCGCGCCCCCAGGAACGTGTAGCGCCCAATCTGCTCCCCGCGCTCCACCGACTCCAGCAGGAACGCGTGCGGTTCTTTCTCGGCGATCGCCAGAAATGCGGAGACCGGTGTGAGCAAATCGGCGCTGACCGATTTCACCACCGGCACGAGCGTGGCCTCGCGCGCCAGCCGCGAAAACTGTTTGAAATCCGGTTGCACCATCGATTTGCGATCCCAGACTAGCAATCCCAGGCGCGCACGCCTCATCTGCGCCGCGCGGGCTTTTCATTATAGGCGAGACCATAAATTCTCATCCTCAACGTTGCACCGCGGCACAATCCTGTGATGCAATCACAGCCATGAACCGCCGAAATTTCATTCGTCTGTCTGCCGCAGCTTCCGCCGCTATTCTTCGCCGTCGTCTCAGCTTCGCCGACAACCCCGCTGCTTCCGTGCGGCTGACTCTTCGCCCCGACCGGCTCGGCAACAAGATCGGCGAGGACTTCACCGGCCTGAGCTATGAATCGGCGCAGCTCGGGAATCCGCATTTCTTTTCCGGCACGAACCCAGAACTGGCCGGCTTCATCCGCCGCCTGGGCGCATCCGGCGTTTTGCGTATCGGCGGCAATACCAGCGAATACTGCTACTGGACCCCCGATCCCACCAAGCCAGCGAACGTCCAGAACCTGCAAAACCCAGACAGCCTGCGCTCCGGCGACAAAGCGAATCCCGCCGCCTTTGGCATGGCCGTCGGTCCCGACACCGGGCACACAGCGCCCGCGCCCGTGAACATTACTCCACTGGCGATCCGCAATCTGCGCGACTTCCTCGACGCCTGCGGCTGGAAGCTGATCTACGGCCTGAACATGGGCACCGGCACCGCCGAAGACGCCGCCGATGAAGCCGCCAAGGTGATCGACGCCGCCGGCTCGAAGCTGATCGCATTCCAGCTCTGCAACGAGCCCGACCTTTTCTTTCACAACGGAATTCGCAAGTCGGATTACGATTTCAAACAATTCGCCGTCGAATGGCAGCATTTCTTCGAGACCATCCGCGCGCGTCTTCCCAACGCTCCGTTCGCCGGACCCGACACCGCCTACAACAACGAATGGCTGGTCCCCTTCGCCAAACAATTCAAGCGCGAGGCGGTATTCCTTTCGCAGCACTACTACGCGGAGGGTCCGCCCACCGATCCCTCCATGACCATTGAACGCCTGCTGCGCCCCAATCCCAAGCTGACGGACGAGTTTGTCGGCATGAAGACCACCATGCAGGAGTCCGGCCTGCCCTTCCGCCTGGCCGAAACCAACTCCTGCTACCAAGGCGGCAAAGCGGGGGTCAGCGACACCTTCGCCTCCGCGCTCTGGGGCGCCGACCTCATGTATCAGCTCGCGGCCGCCGGCGGCGAGGGCATCAACTTTCACGGGGGCGGATACGGCTGGTACACCCCGATCGCGGGAACCCAGGAAAATGGATTCCTGGCGCGCCCCATCTACTACGGCATGCTGCTGTTCGCGCAGGCCGGAGCCGGGCAGCTGGTCGAGAGCAAACTCGACCCGCCGAAAGCGGCGCCTCTGCTGACGACGTACGGACTCCGCGGCAACACCGGAGCCACCAAAGTCGCGGCGTTCAACAAGCACACGGATCGTGGCATTCGCCTCACCATCGACGCAGGCGAGCGCGCACAGCGCGTAAGCGCTCTCCGCCTGCACGCTCCGCGCGTCGACGACACCACCGACACGACCTTCGGGGGCTCACCCGTGGGCGCAAGTGGCGCATGGTCGACGGCGCGAGAAGAAACGCTGCCGGTCGAGAATGGAGCTGCTGTCCTCGACCTGCCTCCCGCAAGCGCGGCCCTGATCACGTTCCAGCCTGCATGACCGCGGCAATCGGCAGCTCCGAGGCTTGGCTGCTCGCAATAGTTCGCGAAACTTTGGTCACTTGTTGAGCCCTTAGCGCGCGCTAAAATTGCTAATATCCCGCGTATTATGAATATCTTGGACTTCCGACACGGGGCAGTGTTTTAGGTCCCCGGGAAGAAGCCCCTTAGATTAAGACGCTCGAGCGGACCAACAGTCGAACGAACCAGGGATCGGACGAACCAGCAATCGAATTGACGGGAAGACGGTTGCGGTCGAAGATTACGGACTAAGCACCACCGGAGTTTATGCGAGTCAAGTTTTGGGGCGTGCGCGGCTCCACGCCCACTCCACAAGCCGAGAACCTGCGCTACGGAGGCAACACCTCCTGCGTCGAGGTGCGTCTGGGAGACCAGATCTATATCTTCGACTGCGGCACCGGCTTCCGCACGCTCGGCCACGAACTGAAACGCGAGTTCGGCGACCGCCCCTTCGCCGCGCATGTATTCGTTTCCCATTTCCACTGGGACCACATTCAGGGCATGCCTTTTTTCCGTCCCTTGTATGACAACTCCAACAGCAAGTTCTGTTTTCACGCTTCCAGCCGCACCCGCGGCCTGCAGCAAGTGATGGCTGAACAGATGGCAGCGCCGTACTTCCCTGTAAACCTCGCGCAGATGCGGGCACAGCTCAGCTTCTACAACATCGAAAATGGATGCTTGCCCATGGGCGACGGTGTCCACATCAAGACCGCGTGGCTGAACCATCCCCAGGGCTGCATGGGATTCCGTCTCGAGACCAAAGAAGGTGTGCTGGTCTATGCCACCGACAACGAGCCCGGTGACCCCAACTTCGACAAGGCCGTCCGCAAGCTGGCCGAAGGCGCTGACATCCTGATCTACGACGCGCAATATCTTCCCGAAGAATACGAAGCCCGCCGCCGCGGCTGGGGACACAGCCACTGGCGTGAAGCCGTCAACGTAGTCATGGAAAGCGGCGCGAAAGAATTAATCCTCTACCACCACGATCCCGACCACACCGACGCCGTAGTCGACAAAGTTGTGCAGGACGCCCGCAACTACTACCCCAAAGTCCGTGCCGCCGCCGAAGGCATGGAAATCAAGCTGTAGTCGTTCACTTCGCGGAAAGAAACCGCAGAATCTCCCGCATCACGCGGACTCCCTGATCGGTTTGAAAGAGAAACTGAGCATGCGCGGAGCCGTCCAGAATAATCAGCTCTTTGGGTTGGGGAGCTTTCTCGTACTGCTTGCGAATCCCCGGCAGACGTGGTCCATCGCCGCTGGCATCGTCGCGTGCCACAATGAACAAAGAGGCGCACTTGAGCTTGTCGGCGGATTCGTTCGGCGCCGAGCCGAGGAAGACTATTCGCTCGATCTCACCCGGCCGCGAAGCGATCGACGCATCGCCGGCCGCGCCGCCTCCCATACTGCCGCCGACGATCGACACACTTTTCGCGCCATTGGCACGAAGATAGTGAACCGCAGCCAGAACATCCAAGTGAAGCGGCGCATCCATGGGGTCAGAGTCGCCGGGGCCGTGCGACTTGCCGTATCCGCGAAAGTCGAGCGCCAGCACTCGAAATCCTGCCGCCACCAGCGTTCGAGCCTGCTTCTCCCAACTTTCTTTATTGAACGGACCCCCGTGGGCCAGCACGACGGCTCTGTCGCCTGCACCGTAAACATCCGCGTAGACGACGCCTCCATCGTCGGTAGGAAACGACACGGTTTCTTGCCCCGCGGCCTCCCACGAAAGCAACATCGCGACCACGAGGGGAATGAGTCTACGCATTCCGCAAATGTACCATCGCACCGGCGCTCAGGGCAGCATTGCTTCTCTCGCCGCGCTCTTTATTCCTGCAGGAATCGCGATTCTTGAGCCAAACCCGGATCAGCCAGAAAATCATCAACAGCAGTGGCAGAAAACTAAGAAGAACGAGTACACCGGTCCGCCGCAATAAAGCCGGGAACAGTTGTTGCCGCGCTAGAAATACGGATGCGGCAGCGATGAAGAACGCAAAGCACATTCGCCACAGATGCCGCGCAATCCGCCGTGCGCCGGAAATCCCGCCCCGCACCAGCATGCGCACATCCCCAGTCGCGGCGATCAGGGCGACCAAACCGAAGATAAGGTAAGGAGCGGGCGGATAGTCATACTTCAACCCCGTGGGACTCAGCGCCGCTTCCAGCCCATAGGTCATCTCGAAAGCTCCGATCGTCAGGCAAGCCAGCAGCCCGCCCCAATCAAAGATGCTCGTTCCCTCGTCTCTGCGCCGGGCGCTCATCCACGCCGTAGCCACCAGACAGAGCGTCAGCGCACCCCCGAGAATATTTCCCGGCTGGGATTTTATGATCGCCAGGATTACCCCGCTCGAGGACAGAGCCAGCATGGCTACGACAAATACATCTCCAGCGATCGCATGCCGGCGGGAACCTTTGCGGAGAAACGCGGCCACAAATCCAGACAACACTCCTATCGTGCCAGCGACAATGTGAAGAAATAATAGCGGCGAGCGCATTGGTTCCTCCTTATAGTTGACCTTGAAAGCTCTTAGCTCTTAGCTCTTAGCCTTTGGCTCAAAGCGCATCGCCTCAGGGTTCTGGCTAAGAGCTAAGAGCCAAAAGCTAAAAGCTTCTTCCTCAGATCGGTTCGCGATTGCGGCGCAGCCGCACCGCGGCGAAGAGGAAAGCCGCGGTAATAGCCAGCCCGATCCATAGCCCTGGGCTGAGCAGGAAGTGACCCGGCGTGAGTTGCATCCCCGGATCAATCGGCATCCTGCCTGGGAACGGCACAGCCTCCGTGCCACCCGACAATGCGTCTCCCAGCATGTTGGCGAAATAGGTAGTGTTGAACGCAATCTTCTCCACCACCATGATCGCGATCGGCGGCAGAAACGCCCACAAAATCGCCGCCCGCCGCGCCCACGCAGAGACCAGCAGAAACCAGGCATAGAATGGCGCGTGCCCCAGCACATGCACGGTCAACAGGTGATAGAACAGCATCAGCGACATCTGGAACCACGACACCTGCGCCCAATAGTTCGCCACACTCATCCCCTGCGCGCTCAGTACAGCGGAAGCCAGCAGCAGCATGATGAACTGCGTGGCCACGGTGAGCCCGACCGTCAGCAGCGGCAGGACGACGTATGGAATGCTCGCCTTCGACAGCACGGTAGTGACATCGGAGACTGGCAGCGACTTCCAGAACAGGATGCTGCGATCGCGGCGTTCCCCGTGCAGCGCCTCCAGACAATAAAACACTCCGACGATCATGGCGGTCGCCATGAACAGCCCCGCCGCAAAGTCGTACGGTTGGGTGATGGCTTCGTGCTGCTGTGCGGGGTCGAGTGCCGAGAAGCCTCGAATTCTATGATGCGGCAGCCAAATTAAGCTGATCAAGAAGGCGAACAAATAGACCGCCCCGGCCGCCAGCGGCGCGATGTAGATGGAACGGTTCTCCCACAACTCGCGACGCACCGACCAGTAAAAGGGCCGGGTTGCCGACAGAACCGCAGGCGCGATTTCCCGCGCGTCCAGCGGAGACTCGTGCATGGTGTTGGATGGAGTATTCATCGGGCTGCTCCTTTTGGCGCGGCCGTGGCTTGGCCTGCATGATTTCCCACCACCGCCACAAACAAGTCGGCGATGCTGGGGGTGCGCACCTCGCCCAATGCCGCCAGTTGCGCACGATCCAGTTGCGGACGATCCAGTTGCGGACGATCAAGTTGGTTTTGACTGAGATCGAAAAGCATGATCCCGCGCCCCAGCAACTGTCGTTCCTCGATCGGCCGGAGCTTTTGCGCGGCGGCGATCTGCTCGGGGCGCACCATCACTTCCGCATAACGCGACTCGACTTCTTCCACGCTGCAACTGAATACGATGCGGCCGCGATCCATGAACATCACATCGGTCAGCACGTTCTGGATCTCTTCCACCTGGTGCGTGGTCACCACAATGGTCCGGCTGCGGTCGTAGTAATCGTTCAGCAGCGAATCGTAGAACTGCTTGCGATACAGAATGTCGAGACCCAGCGTTGGCTCGTCCAGCACCAGCAATCTCGCGTCGATGGCCATGACCAGCGCCAGGTGTAGTTGCGTGACCATGCCCTTCGATAATTCCCTCACCTTGCTGCCACGCTGGATGTTGGTCTTGGCCAGAAAACCTTCCGCCTTGGCGCGATCGAATCGCGGATGCACTCCGGCGACATATTCGAGCAACTGCGCAACCCTGATCCAGCGCGGCAGTACCGCGATATCGGAAATGAAGCAGACATCGCGCATGAGCTGTTCGCGCTCGGTCCAGGGATCGCGCCCCAGCACCCGCAGTTCTCCCTGATAAGGAGTAAGCCCGAGAATTGCATTGAGCGCGGTGGTCTTGCCCGCTCCGTTCGGCCCGATGAGCCCGAGAATGCGGCCTTCCTCCACGCGCAAATTAATGCCGTCCAGCGCAATGGTCGTGCCAAACGCCTTGCGGAGTCCGCGTGCTTCTATGCATGCCATGGTTTCAGCGCTCCTCCTCGGGTAAATTCTCCTCGGGTAAATTCAACTCGGATGACTTCAACTCGGATGATTTCAACTCGGATGACTTCGACACTTCGGGTTTCGGCGGCGCGGCATCTGGCTTGGCCTCAGCCCCATTCAGCAACTCTTCCGCCTTCAGCCCCAGTCGCTGAATCGTCGCCTGCACCCGCGGCCATTCCTCCGTCAGAAACTTCTGCCGCTCGCCCTGCAGCAGCAAACTGCGCGCGCCCGCATTGATGAACATGCCCCGACCTCGCCTGCTCTCGACCAACTGCTCGTCCACCAACTGTTGATACCCCTTCAGGACCGTGAGGTGATTCACCCGGTATTCCGCCGCGACCGTGCGCACCGAGGGCAGCGGATCGCCCTCCTTGAGCACGCCGTCGAGGATCATCGCGACCACGCGGTCGCGCAGCTGACGGTAAATCGGTTGACTGTCGTTCCACTCACGGTCCATCAGGGTTTCCCGTTTGCCTTACGTAGCGTTACTCGATTGCCTTACCAGATCGCACTGCCATTGCTGTTCAGAAGATACGCGCCGTTACTTCGTCCGCTGCAGATCCAAATGCCCACGCATCGGCTTGTCGCCCGGCATCAGGAACGTCCAATCCTCGGTGTGATGATTGGCGTCGATCACGGTGAACGTTGCATGTTGCATGTGTCCGTACTGCGTGCTTCCGGCAACGTCGAGAAAATCAAAGTCCAGCGTTTTTCCGTCCGGCGACGTCCGGGCCGTCATGCGAGGCCGATTGCCGGCGTCGCAATAATGCGTGAGCAAGAGACGATCGCTGTCGAGGTAGATCATCGTCACCGGATGGTCGTTCTTGGTCGGATCGTCGGTAATTCCCGCCGCCATCATCTCATGCACCAGCGCGTTTCCCCGCGAGGTGACCCGCATCGAGACCTGCACACTCGTCCCATCCCCCATGTCGGCTAGAGGCGGGACGGTCGTTACGCGTCCTTGCCAGCTACCCGCCAGAGTTTTCATTTGGTCGAAGGACTTTTGCGCCTCAGAGGTTGGCGCATCCGTCTTTTGCGCGTCCATCTGCGCAAAACCCACGGTAGAGAACGACAACAGAGCAACCGCCAGCACGAAACGAAGAGATTTCATAGTTTTCCTTCTCCTGCGAACAATTCATGAGTGACCCGCTGCGCAGTCGAACCACTACATGTTATATAGTGATATACATAACTATATCACTATTTGTCAAGCCTTTTCTTCCGAAGCGTCCTGGCCCTGGGTGCACGGGATCCGGGTGCGCAGGGGTATGAGTGCGCAGGGATGTCCCGTGCCGGCCTACGAGGTGTAAACTGCTCGTAGGAGACTGATATGGAACGCGCCCGATTTGTAGCCATATTTGTAGCCATGTTTTTCGCCCTCTTTCCAGCCATTTTCGTCCCGCTGATTTTGTCGGGAGAGTGGAGAGCAGCCGAGGACAAGGCGCGCGCGCGCCGTATCGCCGACGCCAGGATGAATGCAAGACTCCTCAGACTCGACATCTGAGTGTTCCTGAGGGCTCTCCTCAACGTCTCGCAAAGGATTCCTCGGAAGTCCCGTCGTCTTGATTTGGGCAATCTAAGATTGCAAACCGATTCAACGCAGATTTGGGACACTACCCGACCCTCCGCCTTGCTTCCCCCCCATCCCCGCTCATATACTCTGAACGTTTGCCCGCTCTGACCGGGAATCGTCCCGGCGCCGGCCGACATATCGCGGAAACCGACCTGCATTCATTCCGGAGACTACTGCCATGACGACGATAGCTACGCCCCCGCACGTGGACAAAGAATCCAACCCGTGGGAGTCACAGCGGGCGCGCTTCGATCTGGCCGCCCAGAAGCTCAACCTCGATGAAGGCCTGTGGCGCGTGCTGCGCTATCCCAACCGCGAACTCACGGTCTATATCCCGGTGCAAATGGATGACGGCCATCTCGAAGTCTTCACCGGCTTCCGCGTGCAGCACTCCATCGCACGCGGCCCGGCCAAGGGCGGCATCCGCTACGCGCCCGACGTCACGCTCGACGAAGTTCGCGCCCTCGCCAGTTGGATGACCTGGAAATGCGCCGTCGTCAATATTCCCTTCGGCGGAGCCAAAGGCGGCGTGATCTGCGATCCTCACAAAATGTCGATGGGCGAAGTCGAGCGCATGACCCGCCGCTACACCTCCGAACTCATCGAATTCATCGGCCCTGAAAAAGACGTTCCCGCACCCGACGTCAACACCAACGAGCAAATCATGGCGTGGATGATGGACACCTACTCCATGCACATGCGCCAGACGGTCACGGCCGTCGTGACCGGCAAGCCTATCAACATCGGCGGCTCCCGCGGACGCCGCGAAGCCACCGGACGCGGCGTGATGATCGTCTGCGATGAAGCCTGCGCCAAGCTGGGCCTGGCGCGCGAAAGCACCCGCGTAATCGTGCAGGGCTTCGGCAACGTTGGCTCCAACGCCGCTCTGCTCATGCATAGGGCGGGATACAAAGTCATTGGTATCGCCGAAGTAGGCGGCGGCCTGCACAACAAGAACGGTATCGACTTGCAGGCTCTGGTCGACTTCCGCCAGAAAAACGGCACCGTCCACGGATTCCCCGGCGCGGAAAAAGCCGAGACCGCCGACCTGCTGGTGGAAGCCTGCGAAATTCTCATTCCCGCCGCCACCGAGAACGTCATCACCAGCCGCAACGCCGACCGCGTGAAGTGCCGCATCCTGGCCGAAGGCGCGAACGGGCCCACCACTTCCGCCGCCGACGACATCCTCAGCGACAAAGGCGTATTCGTGATCCCCGACATTCTGGCCAACGCCGGCGGCGTCACCACTTCCTATTTCGAGTGGGTGCAGGACCGCCAGGGATACTTCTGGAAGGAATCGGTCGTCAACGAGCAACTGGACGAGATCATGAAATCCTCATTTCAAGACGTAGTCCGTTACGCCGAGACTCACCACGTCAACAACCGCATCGCTGCCTACATGCTGGCGATCGATCGCGTGGCCTACACCATTCGCCAGCGCGGCATCTACGCGTAGGAACGATTTTCGTGTAGGGCGCGGCTTCAGCCGCGCCGTAAAGAAAGGTTTTGGGAAAGGCACGGCTTTAGCCGTGCAGTAAAGAACGAAAACAGACTCGGGCTTTAGCCCTGAGGAGGATCTATGAAATTCGTGGAAAGAAAATTGATGGCACAGATTGCCGTCCTGTGCTTTGCGCTTTCGCTGATTAGCGGAGTAAGCGCGGCACAGGGTTCCGAGCCCGGGGTTCCGGAAATCGCGGCGGCTGCTTCAGCGTCGTCTTCTACGGCAATGGCGCAGATGGCGCCATCAGCCACCGACAAGCTCGACCTCAACACCGCGACCAAAGATCAGCTCAAGGCGCTGCCCGGAATCGGCGACGCCTACTCGCAGAAGATCATCGACGGCCGCCCGTATCGCGCCAAGAATGAACTGGTCCAGAAGAAGATCATCCCGCAAGCCACCTACGACAAGATCAAAGATGTGATCATCGCCAAGCAGAAAAAGTAATCTGTGCATGTAGTTCGGACAGGAGTGTCCGCCCCACGCGTCCTGTCTGCCTTTCGTGTTTTTCCTTCCATTGCGTTCCTTCTTGCCGTGGGAGCATAATCAAATTGGACTCCGGCTGGCCTCCGGAATCACCCCAGCAGTGTGAACCTGCCCAACTCCATCACGCTCATTCGTATCGCCAGCATTCCTCTGCTGATGTGGATTCTGTTGAGCTCGCGCTTCGACGGTATCAGTGGCGAAAGGGAACTTCTGGCCTCGGCGATCTTCATCGCGGCGGCCATGACCGACGGCATTGACGGCTACCTCGCCCGCAAGCGCGGACAGGTCACCACCATGGGAATTCTGCTCGACCCGCTGGCCGACAAACTTCTTATCGCGGCCGCCTTCGTCACCCTGGTGCAGTTGAATCCCAGCCTGGTTCCGGCCTGGATTGCCGTGATCGTTATCGGCCGCGAGTTCCTGGTAAGCGGCCTGCGTTCCATCGCCTCTTCCGAGGGCTTCACCATTGAAGCCAGCAATCTCGGCAAATTCAAAATGGTAGTGCAGATCGTCGCCGTGGTGGCGGTGATCCTCGACCACCGCTGGAAAGAATTGCCGGTCTACGGCCACTATATCTTCCCCATCCACTGGATCGCCTCCGTCGCGATCTGGTTCATGGTGTGTGTCTCGCTGGCCTCGGCCATCGACTACTTCGTGGCCTTCTGGTCGAAGATTGACCAGCGCGGGGTGAAACGCCGCCGCCGCGCCTTCATCCTCAGCCGGCGCAGAAAGCCCGTGCCTCCGGCCCAACCGGAACACGATGTCGCTGCCTCCACCTAGTCCGTCCGCGGAGTCTGGCGAGCTCTTGCGGGAGCAATCCTTGTTGGGGCCCACCTTGAACGAAGAATTCTCCAACGCCGAGCGCGCGCTGCTGCTTCGCCTGGCCCACGATTCCATTCTTTCCGCACTCGAACACCGTGAAATTCCATTCGATCCTCCCACGCCTCATCTCGCCGAACCGCGCGGCGCATTCACCTCGCTCTACCTGCGCCGCCAGTTGCGCGGATGCGTTGGCTACGTGCTTGCCGTGAGCCCCGTCTATCGCACCGTCGCAGACACCGCACGCGCCGCCGCTTTCGAAGACACGCGATTCCCTCCCGTGACCCTCCCGGAAGCGCACGACCTCGAAATTGAGCTCAGCATCCTGTCGCCGCCGCAGCCCATTGCAGCTGACGCCGTCGAAATCGGCCGCCACGGCCTGGTCGTCACTATGGCGGGACATCGCGGCCTGCTGCTGCCGCAAGTGCCGGTCGAACACCACTGGGATAGCACGATGTTCCTCGAACAAACCTGCCGCAAAGCGGGCCTGCCCCTGGATGCATGGCAGAAAGGCGCAACCATCGAAGCCTTCACCGCCGAAGTCTTCGGCGACAAGTCTTCGGCGACAAGGACAGTCGCTAAGTAAGAATGTCTGGGATGCGCTGCGGATTAGGAACTCAAAATCCTTTTTGGCGCGCTCTTAGACGGAGTGTGTTGGCGAGTCCGGTGGCTCCTGAATCGTCGCCGGGGTCGGCCCTTACGATGCAGGCTTTCGCTTCGTCCGTTTTGTCTCGCATCGCGACGATGCACCAGTTCGCCCAATCCACGATGTCTTGCTCGTTGTTGATGGCCTCGTTCAATCTCGCTTTGACGCCATCGGTATTTTGCAGAGCCAGTGTCAATATACGAATGGTTCCCCGGGCTGAGGTCCGCATTCTTTCGTAGTGCACAATGGTCGCGGTGAGCTGCTCGGGCTTCACCTCGGGGTCCTTCGCCGGGCCACTGATGATCGTCATCTGCCCGCCAGCACAAGCCAACGAGAGCAGGAAGCACGCAACAACATTCCGTACGATCTTCATCTTTACGCAGCTTCTTTATTCAGATTCCGCATTGCGCCCAGTCAAGTCTCTTTCCACGCTGTACAAACAAACCCGGGGACGGCTTCCCGTCCCCGTTTCTCAATCTTCACTAATCACTGATCACTGATCACGAGCCACTAGTCACTGATCCGACGTTCGACGTCCGACAATCAGCTGCCGCAACTTATCCGACTACTGCGGCACCTGATCCAGTTCCACGCCGTCCCCGGCGTGCACATCTTCCATCGAGAACACGATCATGCCGGTCGCCGTGGTATTGGTAACGCCGATGATCTCGATCTCGCCCACGGCTCTACGCGGCAAGTCCCGCACGTGAATCACCGGACCTTTGCCCTTGGTGAACATCGCGGGATCGACTGAAGGCGACTTGAGCTGCGTGTCCTCGGCAATGGCGGCCTTGAACGAGAGCGAGTCGACGGGATCGTCCAGATCCACCTGATAGGAGCGCACGGCGCGGAAGAAGTCGCCGATCTTCACACCCTGGTTGGCGCCCACGTTGATATAAACCTTGTGCCCAGTACCAATCACAGAGTCGAAATCCTTCCCCATCACGATGCGTCCGGAAACCTTGCTGCTGGCCGGCAGGAAGCGATCGAAACGGATCGGGGCGTGGAAGGTCACGGCCGGTTTCTCCGCAAACGGAATCGTCGTATCGCCGGGATTGATGCCATCGCACGAGTATTCGATCTGCGCGACCGCGGTCTTGCTGCGCGTGTCGATCACCTTCACCCGCCCAACTTCCTCGTAGGGCTGGCCGGTTTCTTTCAGCAGTTTCTTTTGCCCGGGAAACATTTCGTATTCGTTTACATCGCGCAGCGCACGCACGACTTCATACTCCGCGCCCGCGCTGTAGCCCGTGCCTTCGAGATAGATCATGTCGCCGCGGGTGAATTTCGTGGTGGTCGGCGTCTGCAGCCCGCCCGCTACGAAGTTGGCGTCTGGCAGCATCTGTTTGCTGATGAATCCGGCACAATACAAGTCTGCGTAAGTGGGCGTCTGAACCCGCATGGTGGGAAAGCTGGCCGAAGTCGGCGCAGTTCCCTGCGGAGCCTCGCCGGAAATTGCGTCAGCCCCGCCCTGCGCCCAAGCGGCGGTCGCGAGCAACGATACCAGTACGAGCACGAACAGTCCTGTTTTCTTCATGTTACCTCCGGGAGGGACTGCGTGCGTCCCGCTCCCATGCCACAAAAAGTTAAATGCCAGAAAAGAAAGGCTTCAGCCGGAAGGTAACAAGCAGGTAAGGGTGGGTCAAGGTTACGAGGGTGTTGGGCACCCTGGAGCAGAGGTTTGGCCCTTTTCGGTTCTTTTCTGACCCCGACCATGAATCCGTTGTTGCATAACTAATTAAGGCCCTGTAATAATGCGCCGTCATTCAGTGTGCTCTGGGAACGATGAATTCTGCTTACGCGCCTCGTCTTCTACCCCTTCGCTTGCCACGCGTCTGCGTGGCGGTGATCGGCACCGACCCCAATGAAATGGCCGAGAAGGCCGAACTCCTGGTTCGGGATAACCCCTTTCTCGAGTTCAGGTTAGACTACCTTTCCAAGCCCGGGCTGGCGATGCCCAGAGTCAAGCGATTCATGGAAACCCATCCTGGGACGATGGTAATCGCCACCTGCCGCCGGGTGGCGAGCGGAGGCAAGTTCCGCGGCTCCATCGCCTCGCAGTTGGACATTCTGAGCAAAGCCGCCACCGCAGGCTGCCAGTTGGTCGACGTCGAATTGCAGACCGCAAGCAAGTGCAAGCCCGAACAACTGCAAAAGCTCCGCACGCGCGCCGCCCTGATTCTGTCATTCCACGATTTCCGGGCCACCAAGAAGCTCGACGAGACCCTGGAAAAAATGCTGCATTACCCGGCTGACTTCTACAAGATCGTCAGCACCGCCACCACGCTCTCCGACAACGTGACCATGATCAAGTTTCTGGCGCGCGAGGGCGACCGCCACTCGCTGGTCGGCATGTGCATGGGCGAACAAGGCATCATCAGCCGCGTGCTGGGCGTGCGCGCCGGCAGCGTGTTCACCTTCGCCTCCGCCGTCGCTGGCGAAGAAACCGCGCCCGGCCAGATTACCGCACAGGAATTGCGCAATGTATATCGCATCGAGCGCGTCGACGTAGCCACGCGAGTCTACGGAGTCGTGGGTGATCCCATCGCGCACTCGCTCTCCCCGGCCATCATGAACGCGGCCTTCCGCCGCGAGAACGTCAACGCCGTCTACCTGGCGCTGCACGCCAAAACGCTGAAGGACCTGCTGACCTGCGTGCGCGAAATTCCCATCCACGGCATCAGCGTGACCATGCCGTACAAAGAAGCCATCCTGCCGCATCTCGACAACACCGATTCCCACACCACGAAGATCGGGGCCTGCAACACGGTGGTCCGCGCCCAGGACGGCAAACTCTACGGCTTCAACACCGACGCCTCCGGAATCGTTCGCCCGCTGGAACGTCGCCTGAATACACTGGAAAATGCCCGCATCTTAGTGATCGGAGCTGGCGGAGCCGCCCGCGCCGCCGTCTTCGGCCTCAAGGAACGAGGCTCGGAAGTCTACATTCTGAACCGCACCGCCGGCCCAGCCAAGAAGCTGGCTCACCAGGCTCACGCCCGCATCATCAAGCGGCCTGATCTGAAGAAACTGGCCTTCGACGTCATCATCAACGCCACACCGGTCGGTATGGGCAATAGCAAAGAATCTCCGCTGCAGGAAAAAGAGATCAACGCCCGCTATGTCTTTGACATGATCTACGATCCGCCGGAAACCCGCTTCCTGAAGCTGGGCAAAGAACGCGGAGCCCAGATCATCCCCGGCATCGAAATGTTCGCCCACCAGGCCGCCCGCCAGTTCGAAATCTGGACCGGCAAGCCCGCCCCCTGGGACGAGATGCTGCGCGTGGTGCTGCTGGCACTGCAGGAACGGACCAACCGCTCGGCCGCCGGTAAATGAAAGTGGCCCGGTAGGCTCGACGCCGGGAAACTGGTGAACGTCCCGTCTGTCCCGGTTTATTTAGTTCTCCCCGGGGCGCGGGCCAGCCGCGGCCATTTTGATTCTATCAATGACTCTGTAGACAGCTCGATAGCCGCCGGCCACAAATACGCACGCTATGGCGAGCCTTCCCCAGACCTCCGCGCCGTTTATCTTCCACACCACGCCACAGCAGAAACCAAGAACGAGGCAAAACGTTTCCTGCGGTGTTCTATATCTCTTCCTCGGCCTTTTCGAGTAAGCCCCAAGAAAAAGATACCAGGTGACCACAAGGCCTACCAGGAGAACGCCTACCGTTGCAGGGGCTGGCACGTACGTAACAAACAGGTATGAGACAAATATCCAGAGTAGCAAATAAATGTAGGCGGTCGAACTGTGGCGGAAGCTGTCCTGTGGTGCGACCAATGCCCCGTACCGGGCGCACTTGTGGCAGAGTTCCTCATGTCCTGGCAAATCAACCGCGCAAGATGAACATCGGGCCATCGGTCTACCCCTAGGAACCGCCATTTTGACTCTAACTTCCCTTCTTGTCACTCGACGGAGTGAAATGGAGATTAAACGAATAGAACACCAGATTCACCGGCACGGTATAGTCTGCCGCGACGTATAGGATCGATTTCTCCCCGGGAAGGTTCATGTTGGCTACTTCCGACGAACCGATCTGCCAGCCCGCCATCGTCACCAGAATAAGAACAGCCAGGCCGAGAATGATCTTCAGTAGTCGCATGACGATGTTGTTTCCTTACGAACGCCAGATTATTCCACGAAGCATCATGAAGCACCCGGATTCTGGCCCTCGCCTTTCACCAAGGTAACATCGACATTTATTCCTGCCTTAGTAGCATCAAGTATCCCCGCAGCTTTGTTCGGATAGTCAGACTTTCGGATTGGATCTCACTTATGAGCTATCGTAGCTGGCTTCTTACTCGTCTTGACCGTCACTTACTTAGTGTCACGGTCCATATTGCAACCTTAGCCGCGTTGTTGCTGACGTTCAGCCACGCTGCCCATGCAGCTGCCACGGACGAAAAAGGACCATCCGCTGCTCCGCCCTGCGGGTTCTCCGACGCCGAATTTGATACCGCAACGGATGTTCGCGCTTTAGAGGAATACCGGGACGCCATTGCGCAACTGCTCAAGCAGGAAAAGTTCGCGGAATTGGACTGCCTGGCCGACGCCGCGCGGGCCGGCAAAACCAGATTCCCCGGAGGCGCGTGGAAGCTGCGCAACATCTATGGCGGACTGGAGACTCCAAGGCCCGGTCATCCGACCGAGGAAGATTGGCATCAGCATCTGGATCTGGTCGAACGCTGGGTGAGCCGCAACCCCCATTCCATCACTGCCACGATTGCCCTCTCCGAGTCCTATACGAACTACGGATGGTCCGCGCGCGGCGATGGCTTTGCCGACAGCGTAAGCGATAGTGGATGGAAGTTGCTTGGCGAACGCCTGGCAAAGGCAAAAGCTATTCTCGATGAGCATGCTGCCTTAGCCACCAAGTGCCCCGAATGGTATACCGCAATGCAAAAGGTCGTGGAGGGACAGAATTGGCCACGAGCGCAGGCCGAGGATTTATTGCAACGGGCGATCGCGTTCGAGCCCGGCTACCAATACTATTACCGCACTTATGGCAGTTATCTTCTGCCTAAGTGGAGCGGACAGGACGGCGACACGACGCGCTTCGCTGAGGAGACAGCGAATCGCGTGGGCGGGGAGGCCGGCGACATCCTCTATTTCCAGATTGCCGAGGCAATCGTTTGCGGTTGCGAGGAGCAGGAGTTCGACCACTTTTCCTGGCCCCGCTTGCAGAGCGGATTCGCAGCCTTTGAAAAGAAATATGGCGTATCCATGCTTTCGGTGAACTCGTTCGCGCTCATGGCCGTCAAATCGCAAGACTGGGTGGCCGCCGACGCCGCATTCAAGCGCATCGGGGACAACTGGAGCGAGGATCGATGGAGCACCGAGGCATTCTTTAAACAAAACAGAGATGCAGCGGCTAAAGTCGGCCCTCAGCAGATCCGCGCCCGTGCCAACCGCAAGGAAGCCGAGGCCAACATGCAAACTCCGGAAGGCGTAGCCTATCGGAAAGACCTGGAACAAAAGCTGGCTGCCTTCGAGGATCCATGCCTGAAGGAATCAAACGGCGACCAGCACAAGTTTGAACTGTTCGTGCAAGTCGGACAGGACGGAAGCGCAACCAATGCAGAGACGCAACAACGTCCCGACAGTTTCGGTGTGTGCATGTTGCGTGCCCTGTATTTGTCCTACACGCGCAAGGAAACTCCATTTACGACGCCGCCCCGCCCCGCCTACTGGGTCGTACTGGAACTGGATCCCGCCACCCTAGCCGCATCCGCGAAATAGAGGCAAGGCAGCGGACGTCAGAATCGGGTGCGGGTGGTCCGTTCAAGCCGGGTTTTGGCTTGAGTGGGACACCACTCCTTCAATCGCGGGCCTTAACCTGTAACATCAGTTAATGGGGTTACATCGGAGGCCCGGGTACGTCCACTACCCGGTAAATGGCTGTTCGGCGGTTTAAATCCTCGTCATTGTGACCTGCAAAACCGACCGAGCCGGTCCGCGCCCGCCAAACGAAGGGTTCCGATGCGATTCGCAAAGAAAAAGTTGCATTTTGGTAGATGCCCAAAGTAATATGCAGTCAGGAAGCGTTGACTGTAAGCGTTTCCGGTTCGAAACCCTGTACCGCCCGTTTTTCCACAACTTCCTAAGATCGCTGTACAAGCTTTGGCGAAAAACTCGACGTGAGAGGTGACCCGGTTCGCCTCCATCCCGGTTCGGAGAGTTCAACATGGCGTGGTACGCGTACTGTCTTACCGAGCATCAAACCCTCCCAAATGGAACCCGCACTCGCCGCCCTTTCCTGTTAGAGGGCGTTCAAGGAGTGAACGGCGCTGCGGTTCTGAGCTATCCCAGTGGTGAATTCGCGGTAATCGTCAGCGAATATGACCACGCAGCCAGTGAATTAGATCAAAAATCCGCGATTGAGCACGCGCGGGTGGTCAGCAACTGTTTCCGCAATTCGACCGTCCTGCCCTTCAAGTTCGGAACCATTTTCGAGAGCGATGACGCGCTCCGCCAGGCCGTCCGGGTCAACCGGCGGGCTTTTGGGGTGAGCGTCGCCAAGCTGCGCGGAAAGTCCGAAATGCACATTAAACTGGTCGTCCGTGATGGTTCTTTACGCGAGGCGATGATTGATATCGAACTGCCGGACACCGTCGGCGGCGACTACCTGTCGAAGCTGAAGGTGAAAGCCTCCCGCGAACGCGAACGCCAGACCAAGGCGCGCGCGCTGTCGGTCCAGGTGCACAAGCTGTTTAACCCGCTGGAGGAAGAAGTCAGCTGCAAGAAAGTCGCGCCCGAGGGCATGTTGATCGACATCGCCCACCTGATCGACTCCAAGAGCGTGGAAAAGTACCAGAACCGCTATTCGACCGCCGCCAAGCAGTTGAAGAACTGCGAAGTGTCGGTGAGCGGACCGTGGCCTCCCTATCACTTTCTGCCGGGGAAGCTGCGCACCGTGGCTGGGAACAGCTAGAGGTCGGCGCTAGATTACCGTTTCACCTTAGCCCATGGCTGGCCATAACCCGCCATGGGCTTGGTGTTTCCGGCGCTTTGGTATCCACCTGCATGGAATGTGCATTGTTCTGCAGTTCTTATTTTTCCCGGATTCCCGCGTGGGGCAGTCCTTCCAGCGCCGCTCTGCAACTAAGTCCTTGCTTGTCATTTATTTATCTCGCGGAGCGATCAAGCTCACACGGCTTTCAAGCTTTGGCGCGGCAAGTGCTTCTGTCAGGGGTAATAAAGAGGCCGCAAACTCTAGCAACATGACCTTCACTCGCATCGATTCTCCGCGTCACTACCCGAACCGTTCCGGCCGCCGGAACGGACCCTTGCATCGCCTTTCCTGACATCCCACCAAATCCGTAGCCTCTTGAAATCTGGCCCCAGCAATGGGGCCATTTTTTTCTGGCCGCCTTCGCGGCCAAAGCGCGGATGAGCGATGCGGCATCGACTTTTACTGGAGGAACAGCAGGTCCCTCCACTCCGCTTCCCAGTCCCTTCGGGAATGGGAAGCTGCGGTCGGGATGACAATGGCGCGTTGCGGTGCGAAGGATGTTTCACCTTGACGGCCCAACTCGGCGGCACGATAATCCCGGAGCTTGCTGGCGCCGTTAACGTTTGCTTCCGCATGGCGCGAAGCCGCAAGAGGTGACTCTATGGAAAGGCTCAGCTCAGTGAAGACAGCTTGCCTGGTATTCGCATTTTGCGCTGCAACCGCCATCACCTTGGCCGCGCAATCGTCGCCCACGCCGGCGAGCTTTCGCGCCACTGGCGGCGATGACCAGCCCCCAGGTGTCTTAGGAGGTCGGTCAGGAGGTCGGTCAGGAGATCTCTCAGGAGGTCTGTTAGGGGCTGACGGGCGCCCGTTCACAATCGTCACCTTCGATGCGCCGGGGGCGGGAACCGGGGTTGAAGAGGGGACGTTCGCTTACGGCATCAACGCGTCGGGAGTGGTCACCGGATACTATGAAGACTCCAATCGTGTGGTCGACTCCTACGTGCGCACGCCGGACGGTGCGCTCGCCGACATCAAGATTGCACATTCCAGCGATACGTACGCCTTTGGCATCAACGCGTCGGGAGTGGTTGTCGGCGAATACTTCGTGAATGGACTTGGCGGCATCAACTTCTCACGCACTCCGCAGGGCGCGATTAGCCGGATCGTGGCGCGGGGATTCAACAATTTGCAGGCTATGTCGATCGACGACGCCGGCACCATCACGGGGACGGTCGGGAACGTCGATGGGAACATGACGCATGGATTTGTGCGTGCGACGGACGGAACCATCACCCTGTTCGATCCGCCCCACTCTTTCGGCACATTTCCCTCGAGCATCGCCGCAGGAACTATTACAGGATTCTACGAGGACCCCGGTCCCAATTTTTTTGGTTTCCTGCGAAGTCCCGATGGCGTCTTCACATCGTTCAAGGCGCCGAACGGAGGCGCTCTGCAGAATGTCACGGGCATTAACGTGAGCGGCGCGGTCATCGGATCCTACGGGTATTACGGTCTGAACATCCCGACTTACGGCCTGATCCGCGACTCGGACGGCAGCATGACATCCTTCGTGGTGCCGGGAGCGACGAATACTTATCCGCTCGGCATCAACGCCAGCGGGACCGTGATTGGCTATTACACCGATGCGAACACGGCTTATCATGGATTCGAACGCGCGCCGGACGGCAGGATCACGACATTCGACGCACCCGGAGCGGGGACGACTTATGAGTTGGGAACTGTTCCCTTCAGCATCAACGACGCGGGCGTGATCGCGGGCAGCTACTCCGACCAGAACTGGGTCTACCATGGGTTTGTCGTCACTCCGTAAGGAGGGCGCAGCCACCCGCGCGACGTGTAACACTTAGGAACAGCAGGTCCCTCCACTCCGGTCGGGATGACAGTGGGGATTTGGGGTCGCGGCAATTGACGGTGTGCCCACGCGGGGCCTAACATGGCCTCTCGAATGATTGGGCAGAGATGATCGGGCAGACCATATCCCACTACAAGATTACGGGGAAACTTGGCGGCGGCGGCATGGGCGTCGTCTATAAGGCCGAGGACACGCGGCTGCACCGCACCGTCGCGCTGAAATTTCTGGCCGAGGATTCGGACAAAGACCCTGCCGCCCTCGAACGCTTCCGGCGGGAGGCCCAGGCTGCCTCCGGACTGAATCACCCCAATATCTGCACGATTTATGACATTGGCGAGGAGGGCGGAGCTGCCTACATCGTCATGGAATATATCGACGGGCAGACGCTCAAGCACCGCATCGAGGGCAAGGCGATGCGGCTGAATGAAGTGCTGGAGTTGGCCGTGCAGGTCGCCGACGCGTTGGATGCGGCGCACGCTCAGGGGATTATCCATCGCGACATCAAGCCGGCCAATATTTTTGTGACCCGCAGCGGCCAGGCGAAAGTTCTGGATTTTGGTCTGGCGAAATATACCGCCGAAGCGCAATCGAAGCATTCGGGCGTCACCAGTTCCATGCCCACGGCCCTCCACGCCGACGGCTTAACGAGCCCCGGCACGGCGGTGGGAACAATTGCTTACATGTCGCCCGAGCAGGCTATGGGCGAAGAACTGGACCGGCGCACCGACCTTTTTTCTCTCGGAATCGTTTTGTACGAGATGTCGACGGGGCGGCCGGCTTTTTCCGGGCCGACCAGCGCCGCGGTGTTCGATGCGATTCTCAACCGCGCCCCGGTGCCGCCGTTGAAACTCAATCCGCAACTTCCTCCGCGCATGGAGGAGATTCTCGAGAAGGCGCTGGAAAAAGATCTCAAACTTCGTTACCAGACGGCCTCCGATCTGCGAGTGGATTTGCAGCGTTTGAAGCGGCAGACGGAGTCGCAAAGCAGCTCGAAAGCCACGGCGCAGGCGGATGCGCCCGCGCCTGCCAAGGCTGCAGCATCCAGCGGGCAAGGCGGCCACTGGTGGATTGCCGCTGCAGTGCTGGGAGCCGTCGCACTTGCGCTGATGGCTGGAGCTTATGTTCTGGGAAAACGCGAAGGGCTGGCGGCCAGCATTATGCCGCCGACCTATCACCAGCTGACTTTTCGCGGCGGCACCATTCGCATGGCGCGGTTTGCTCCGGAAGGAAAGAACATCGTCTACAGTGCGGCCTGGGAAGGAAATCCCATCGAACTGCTGGTGACGCGGCCGGAGAGCCCGGAATCCCGCCCGTTTGGACTAACGGGGGCTGAAGTTCTGTCGATCTCGTCGCAGGGCGACATGGCGGTTCTACTCAACAGCCATAACGTCGACCCTTACATCAATGAGGGCACGCTCGGCCGGGTGCCGCTGGGCGGGGGCGCTCCGCGCGAAGTGCTGGAGAAGGTTCAATGGGCGGACTGGTCGCCGGATGGCACGAACTTCGCCGTGGTGCGCGAGGTTGGCGGCTTGAGCCGGGTTGAGTATCCCATCGGAAAAGTTCTGTACGAGACTGGGGCGTGGCTCAGCCATCCGCGGGTCAGTCCCAAGGGAGATTACGTCGCTTTCATTGAGCATCCTGTCCGGCGCGATGACGCAGGATCAATCGCTGTGGTTGATCTTGCCGGGAAGAAGAAGACTTTGTCGGTCGGGTGGGAAACGGCGTGGGGCTTGGGGTGGTCGCCGACTGGCAACGAAGTGTGGTTTTCCAGCACGCGGCTGGGCTACGGGCGTTATCTTTCCGCAGTAACTCTTTCGGGGAAAGAACGGCTGCTGGCGCGTGAACCGGGGACGCTTACGCTGCAGGATGTCGCTCGCGACGGCCGGATGTTGATTACGCGCGATGTGCCCCGCGTAGGGATGGTCGGCATGAGCGCCGGGGCCAGCAAGGAGCGCGACCTCTCCTGGATGGACTGGTCGGCGCCGAAGGATTTGTCGTCGGATGGAAAGAATTTGCTGTTCGTGGAATCGGGGGAAGCGGGCGGCGAGAACTATTCCAGCTATCTGCGTGGGACCGATGGGTCGCCGGCTGTCCGGCTGGGCGATGGGTTGAGTTTTGCTCTGTCGCCGGATCAGCGATGGGTTTTGTCGGGGTTGCCCAAGCCGCCCGTGCAATTCGTTCTGCTGCCCACCGGCGCGGGAGAATCCCGCTCGCTGAGCCATGATCAGATCAATCGCCTTTGGGCGCGGTGGTTTCCCGATGGCAAGCAGATTTTGTTTTCGGGCGACGAGCCTGGCAAAGGCGTGCGGCTTTATGTGCAGGATGTAAATGGCGGACCTCCAAAGGCCATCACTGGCGAAGGAGTCAACGGCAGCCTGATCGCAATTTCTCCCGACGGCAAGCAAGTCGCGCTCATCGGCCCCGATCAAAGGCCTTCGCTGCTGACGGTGGACAGTGGCGAAATTCGGCCGATTCCTGGCCTCGAAGCTGGAGAAGCTCCCGTCGGATGGACTGGCGACGGCCGCTCGCTGTTCGTCTACCGGCTGGGCGAAGTCCCCGCCACGGTGAACCGATTGGACCTGGCCACGGGCCGGAAACAGCTCTGGAAGAAACTGGTTCCTCCCGACGTCTCCGGCGTGACCGACATCAGTTCCGTCCTCATCACTCCGGATGGCAACAATTACGTCTACGAGTACGGTCGCACGCTCTCCGATTTGTATCTGGTCAATGATCTCAAATAACGACCTCAAGTAACTTCGTCGAGTTACTTCGCTGGTCACTACGCCAAGTCGCTTGGCGGCTATTTCAGTATCACCCGTTACCGTCGCGGAACCGCTGTCCGCACTTCGATTCACTCTCCGGTTAAACTGGTGTACGGTTGGAGGCGACCACCAAAGCCTGACACCCGGGAAGAGGGCCGAACCATAATGCCTGTGCACGAAGAACTTCTGCAGGAGTTTCAGGACTTTGCGAAAAGCGCTCCTACGGCCAAGTCCGTAATGGAGCTGATCTGCCAGCGTCTGCATGAAAAGATGACGCGCTATAACTGGGTCGGATTTTATCTGGTCGACCCGACCGACCCCGGCGTCCTGCTGATCGGACCTTTCGTCGGCAGTTTCACGCCCCACGCGCGCATTCCGCTCAATGCTGGACTCTGTGGCACTGCGGCTCGGACCGGCGAGACCGTGGTGGTACACGACGTCTCAAAACACCCGCAGTATCTTGCCGGATCGCCCCTGGTGAAGAGTGAAATTGTGGTCCCCATCTTCGTGAAGGGAAAGCTCGAAGCGGAACTCGATATTGAGAGCTATTTCACCAACGCGTTTACGGAATCGGATCAGGTTTTTATTGAGGCTTGTGCTGGGTTGGTTGCGAAGTTCATGGGGAAAGGCTAGTGCCAACCGAGCTAATGTTCGCGACACACATTCGTAAAGAATTGCTTTGCGTTTTGCGATAAAAAATGCAATCCTCCCCGCGGAGAAAATCAGCCGTGTGTTTTTCAGCGACAGCAAACTTTGTGGGCAGCGCGGCACTGGGCGCCGTCGGCGTCGTTACCTTGACCAGGGTGAAGCATCGGCGCGAGCTTCTGTTCGCGGCGTTGCCGGCGCTCTTCGCCATTCATCAGTTCATTGAAGGCTTCGTTTGGCTGGGGCTGGATGGGATTCTTTCACCCGCGGTGGCGCACGACATGGGCGCGGCGTTCATGCTCTATGCGCAGGGATTGTTGCCATTTTTGTTGCCGCTTAGCGTGATGCTGTTCGAGCCGACTGCAGCGGCCCGACAGCGGATGCTGCCGTTCCTCGTGTTGGGCGGCGCCACGACGCTTTATATCTTGTGGGCGCTGACGGCGTTTCCCTTGGAACTATATGTCAAGGGAAACAGCATCGTGTACATCAATCAAGCCACGAACAACACGGCGGTTGGATTTCTCTATGTGATCGCGACTTGCGGCTCGCTCTTTTTCTCGAAGATCAGGATGATGGTGCTTTTCGGCGCGGCGAACCTGGTGATCCTGCTGGTCGTCATGGAGGTCAAGCGCTACGCGTTCACCTCATTGTGGTGTGCGTACGCAGCGGTCGCGAGCGTGATCATCCTGGCCTATTTCTGGAAAAGCCACGCCAGCCGGCCATTCGCTTACGCCTAAAACGGTTTATCCGCGGACGCTCATTCCGCGCGCTCTGGCAATGCTATTCGGCGCGAATCTTCGAAAAGGCGCGCCGTGATGGCCCCGAAAATGAAGCCGCCGATGTGGGCCAGGTAGGCTACGCCTCCGCCCTGGACCTGGGCGACCGAGCCGGCGCTGACGAGTTGCGTCAGAAACCAAAATCCGATTAGCAGTGCGGCCGGAATGAATGTGACTTTCACGAAGATGAAGATGATTAAAAGTGAGCGGATCCGGTCGCGAGGATAGGTCACGATAAAAGCGCCCATCACCGCGGCAATGGCGCCGCTGGCGCCCAGATTCGGCACCGTGGAATGCGGACTAGCCGCGACCTGGGCCAGCATAGCCACCAATCCGCCCACCAGGTAGAAAACCAGATACCGCCCGCGGCCCATGGCGTCTTCGATCTCCGGGGCAAAGGCCCATAAGAAAATCATGTTGCCGATGATGTGCGACCAACTGGCGTGCATGAACATCGCCGTCAGAATCGTGATCCAATGATGGCCGGAAACGATCTGGGCTGGGATCACCGACCATGCGGTCACGAACGCGTCGCCACCCATCAGCTCACGGACAAAAACGAAAGCATTCACCAGGATGATGAAGATGGTGACGACGGGGACGCGCGTTGGACGGCGAGTTACGTCGCCGAGCGGGATCATGCCTCCCATTTAGTGTTCCTCCATTCTTCGGTTCATGGGACGAGCGAGCGCGTCGGTCGGCACCCGATGGAGCATCGAGCACCGAGCGCCGAGCGCCGAGCTAAACGCCGAACCCAAAACATGAACTGGCGAAAAGCTATGCCGCCACGGTCGCGGTCTTGCGCACCGCCAATGACATCATGATGCGGGACGTCCCGCTGATGATCATGCTCACGCCGACCAGAGTGCCAATCGCCCAAGCCGCGCTCGACGGCCAGTGCACGTAGATCATCCCTCCCAGCAGGAGCGTGATGATGCCGTCGATCAAGACCCAGCTCGAACCACCCAGAGAACGCAGATTGAAATACAAAATAATCTCCAGGACGCCTTCGATCAGGAAAAGCATGGCCAGCAGCAATGTAAGCGAGGCCACGCCGAGCACGGGATGGATGATCAGGTAGGCGCCGAAGAACAGATAGGCCACCCCCACCAGAAGCTTCCAGATCATGCTGCCGGCGCCATGCGTACGCACGCCGAGCATGATGTGAACGACGCCGGCCAGAACGATGAGCCAGGCGATGAGAAAGTTGACGGCCGCGGCGGCGAGAAACGGAGAACCGATCGCAACCATACCGAAGATGATGAGCAGAACTCCCCACAAGATTGACAACGTCGAAGCCTGCCGCGCGATGTCGGCGGGACTGTGTTGTGCCATGTAGTCCTCCTGGGAAAGGCGGAGCCATCCTATCGCAAAAAGGGAATTGTTAGAAGCTGACAAAATTTTAGGCGGTCTGTTGTATCCCCTCCGCGCCCTCGTCAGATACACTGACCAACGACTATGACGACCGCATTTCTTCGCCCCATCCTGATTTCGCCCGTTTTCTACTCCATCATTTTTCTCACTACGCCGCAGCTCATCGGGGCCCAGAATCCGCAGCCCAAGAACGCGCCCGTTCCCTTCATGACGCCGCCCCAGCCGTCGAAGGCGGATGGGGACAACTTCCCTCCTCAGTTGCTCGAGGAACTTTCCACGATCAAGAGCGCTGCGCTCTCCGATGACTATGCCTATCGTCAGGTGGCTCACTTGACCGAGAACATTGGCCCGCGGATGAGCGGGTCACTGCAGGCCAAGGCAGCCGTGGATTACGTCGCCGGCGAATTGCGGGAGCTCGGGTTGGAGGTTCATCTGGAAGAAGTCAAAGTTCCGCACTGGGTGCGCGGAGCGGAAACTGCTGAACTGACCGAATACGCGGGTCAGGCCACCGGCACCATGCAGAAGGTCGTTCTGACGGCGCTGGGCGGAAGCTCGTCGACTCCAGCCGAGGGCATCACGGCCGACGTGGTTGTGGTCAATAATTTTGACGAACTGAAGGCCCTGGGCCACGACAGAATCGCGGGCAAGATTGTCCTGTTCAATGAAATTTTCGATAAGCAGAAAGCCGCGGGCGGCATGGCGTTCATGGCCTACGGGGAAGCGGTGCGCTATCGCGGAACCGGTCCTCGAGCCGCAGCTGAGTTGGGCGCTGCGGCCGCTCTGGTGCGCTCGGTGGGCAATGCCGACTTTCGCTTGCCGCATACCGGCTTCAGCTTTCCGGCCGGAATTCCTGCCGGGGCCGTCACCGCGGAAGACGCCGACCTGATCGCGCATCTTTTCGCGCAGGGCAAAGTCCGCATGCGGCTTACTTTGACACCGCAAAAACTGCCCGACGCGACCAGCTACAACGTCATCGGCGATCTGAAGGGCAGCGAACATCCTGAGCAGATTGTGGTTGTCTCAGGCCACCTTGACTCCTGGGACTTGGGCACGGGCGCAATCGATGACGGCGCTGGGGTCGTCGTCGCCATGGAAGCGGCTGAGATTCTGCAGAAGCTGCACCTGCGAGCCAAGCGGACGCTACGTGTGATTGCCTGGATGGACGAGGAAAACGGCGGCGCTGGCAGCGAGACGTATACCAAGGATCATTCCGCGGAGTTCATGAACCACGTGGCGGCGATTGAAAGCGATTCCGGCGCAGCACATCCTCTGGGCTTCGAGGTCAAGATGAGCCCACACGCGGCGGAACTTCTGCGACCCGCGCTCGAAATTCTGCAAAGTTTCGGGGCCAATGCCGTGCAGCCCAGCAGTTATCCGCCGGGAGCGGACATCGCGGCCATGTCGGAATCTGGCGTGCCCGCGCTCGGCCTGCTACAGGACGGCCGGACCTACTTTAACTACCACCACACCGCCGCGGACACGCTGGACAAAATTGTTCCTGCTGAGTTGCGCGAGAACGCGGCCGCCATGGCGGTGATGGCCTACGCGCTGGCGAGTATGAAAAGTCCGTTGCCGAGGTAAGCTCTGTAGCGATGTCATCCTGAGAGCTGGCGCAAGCCAGGTTGAAGGACCTTACGTCGGCCTCGGGTCACGATACGGTGGATGGGAACTGCTACAACGGATTCAGCTGTTCCGGTCCTCGCGGCCGCGCTGCCACCTCACGCATATCGTAAGGTCCCTCACCGAGGCTTCGCCTCGGTGAGGGATGACAAGGAGTTGGGGAATAACGAGTCGAGACGAGGATGACACCGATTCAAATGTTCGGAATGGGCTACGCGCCAACCTCTACAGTTTTGTCCCGGTTGACGCATCTTAATTTGCGCGATTATCATCTTCGTTTGGCCTGTTCGCCACGGACGCCTCCAGGATGAGGCGTCCGCAAAGTTTGATGCGGGGATTTTGATACCGAGCTGAAGTGACTTATGGATAAGAAGAAGTTGGAAGCATTCAAGAAACGTTTAGAGACGCGGCAGCAGGACTTGCGCCGTACCGTGAACCGCAACCAGGCCGACGGCCGCTCCGCCGACGAGGACACCGCGCAGGACGTCGCCGACCGCGCCGCCAGTTCCTATACGAAGGAATTCCTGTTCAGCCAGAGCAACAACGACCGCCAGACTTTGCAGATGGTCGACAAGGCCCTGGCACGTATCCGCGAAGGCAGCTTCGGCGAATGCGTCCACTGCGGCAAAGAGATCAACGCCAAGCGCCTGGAAGCCGTCCCCTGGACCCGCCACTGCATCGAATGCCAGGAAAAGCTGGAGCAGGGATTGCTGGAAGAAGCTCCGCGGTAAGAATTCAAGAACGGATGCATCGCACGAAAACGCCGCCGGAATACCGGCGGCGTTCGTGCTTTACCGCAGCGCTGCCGTCCCGGCGAGACGCCAGCGCTAAACCTACGCTAGTTGCCCGGCTTTTTCGCGTCCTCTTCTGCTGCCTCGGCTCCCGGCATCAAGTTTTTCAGCGGAGCTTTGCGCTGCTCTTCCAGTTCCGGATGCGGCAGCGGTTTGCGCGGCAGCATCTTGTCGCGCATCGCCGTGTTGTAGACGAAGATCGCTTCCACCACCGCCGCCTGTGCCAGATCCTCCGGCTGCAACCGTTCGTACACATCCATGTTGGAGTGGTGGGTGCGCGAGCCGTAGTCCAGCTGATCCTGAATGAACTGGAATCCCGGCACACCTACCGAGTCGAACGCTTCGTGATCGGTGCCGCCAGTGTTGCGCATGGTGATTGTGCTCACGCCCAGATCGCTCAGCGGCGCCATCCACTGCTGAAAGATGGGGCCGACCGCGGCATTTTCCTGCAGGTAAATGCCGCGCACTTTCCCGGTGCCGTTATCCAGATTGAAATATCCGGAAATTTTCTGCTGCTCCGGTTTCAACTCGACCGGACCGGCTGGCTTGCGCAGAAAGTCCGGCAGCTTCACCTGGTCGGGCGCGGTCGATAGCGGGACGTAGCCGAAGTGTTGCTTGACGTAACCGTACGAGCCGAATTCGCCTTGTTCTTCACCCGTCCACAAACCTACGCGGATGGTGCGGCGCGGCTGCACGTGCAACGTATTCAGAATGCGCATCACTTCCATGGCGACAATTGTTCCCGCGCCGTTGTCGGTCGCGCCGGTCCCGGAGGCCCACGAATCGAGGTGGCCGCCGACCATCACCACTTCATCTTTCAGCTTAGGATCGGTGCCGGGAATTTCGGCGATGGTGTCGAAGCCATGCTCGTGATCACCGGTGAATTCTGCCTCCACATCCATTTCAACCGAGACCGGCACGTTCGCCTTCAGCAGTCGGTAGACGCGGCCGTAATTTTCGATTGCCATCACCACGATTGGAAGCGGCTCGGCATGTTCGCGCTGATAGGTGAACCAGCCGAGTCCGGCTCCGCCATCGTCAAAGATCGTCCCACCGGAACCGCCGTTGTTGCGGCCATCGCGGCTTGGAGTCACGACTCCCAGGGCATGCTCAGCAGCGAAAAACTGCCCGGCCTTCTCGCGAAATTCCAGGCTCTTGATGAAGCTCGCGAAAAAATCCTCCTGCGGCCCGATGTGTACCGGATATTCCGTGAGCGTTTTCAGATTGGCATCGTCGCGGCGCTCGAACAGCGGCTTGTCGACCGGCTTCACGTCGCGCATCTCGCCGAAGAAAACGATCTTGCCCGCGAGCTTGCCTTTGTACTTGTCCAGATCCTTCTCATTCTTGGCATCGACCCAGATCGCGCGCCCGTTAACCGGCCCGTGGCTCGACGCCGACCAGGGCAGCGCCTGCGCAATGAACACCGCCGTGTCCGGCGCCGACATGCGCACCCACGTATTCAGCTGCCGCCAGCCCATGCCAAACTCGCCCCAGTCTTCGAGATGGGCGTTGCTGCATCCCATGGCGGTGAACTGGTCGCGCGTCCACGCATTGGCGCGCTGCAGATTGGGTGAACCGGTCAGCCGTGGGCCAATTCCATCCGCGAGAGCCGAGCCGAATTCCATCACGTGCGAGTGCGAAAGCCCTTCCTCGCGGATGCGCTGGTACATGGTCAGGTCGAGCGTCTCGGTTGCAGGCTGGGGCAGTTCGTAGGATGGCTTGGTGGCTTCGTCGGCTTTCGCGTCTTTGGATTTTTTGTCGACCGCAGAAGAAGAAAAGCTAAGGCACAATACAACTGCAACAGTTGAGAACAGTAATCTATGTGATGGCATTTTCCTGATTTCTCCCCTCAGAACGGAAAGCGCAGACTAGCAGAAGGCCCGGCATTGTTAAAGATGAAACCGCAGCCAGGATTCAACGCGACAACTTGACAGATGTTCATTGTTTCGTCTGGAAGTCGACCGCGAATGCGCGATACCTAACCTCAGGGATGGCTGCTTGTAGGTAACGAGCGAGTATGGTGTCGAGGTCAGTGGTACCTACCTGTCGAAAATCGCGACAGGTGGGGCAGGCCCAGCCGTCGTGATGCGAACATGACTTTTGACGCCCCGTTTTACCCCTGTTAAACTAGTGGTTTGTCTTAATAATTCAGCCAGCCCACCGTCTTAATCAGAAGGGAAGTCCGTGCGCGCAGAAACCCGCCATCAACTGAAACAGGATGCCTTCAGCCGTGTCACCATTGACGCCGCCGAGAAAACGGCGCATTGGACGGTTGAACATCGCTCGACCGTGACCATTTCCGTCATCGCCGCCGTGGTCGTTCTCGCGGCGGTGATTGGCGGATGGTATTACCTGAGCGCCCAGGACGAAAAAGCCAGCCTCGACTTGGCGGTCGCTGTACGCACCATGACCACGCAGCTGCGCCCGGCGGGGGCGCCCGAACAGCCTGACTTTCCGACTTTCACTTCCGCTAAAGAGCGCGCGCAGGCAGCGCAGAAACAGTTTCAGGGGATCGTCGACAAGTATCCGCACACCCGCACTGCCGACATGGCGCATTATTTTGTGGGAGTGACCGCGGCTGACTTATCGGACAACGCCTCAGCCGAACGCAATTTCAAAGATGTGGCGGCCGTCGGCAACCGCGAGGTTGCGTCCGTCGCGAAGTCGGCCTTGGCCTCGCTCTACGCCCAGACCAACCGCGTAAAAGAAGCCGTCGCGCTTTGCCAGGAACTGATCAACAAGCCGACCGCATCGGTCAGCAAGGTTTCGGCGCAGTTGCAGTTGGCAGAGATCTATCAGAACTCCAATCAGCCGCTCGACGCCAAGCGTCTCTACGAGCAGGTTAAGAAAGAAAACCCCAGCACCGAAGCCGGACAGATCGCCACGGAGAAATTGACGGCGCTGAAATAAAGGCCGACGGATCAGCCCATTCTGGCCCGTGGTCACACCTGATTTTGTTCGTCGCTGATTTCTGTTCGTCCTGCCATTCCCCTTTTTCCGCAGGTTGAGTACCATGTTGTCCAGTCTTCAAACTCCACGACTGGACCTGCAACCGAATCCTAATGGCAGACATCACACTCCGCGTCAACGGCAGCGAAAAGAAAGTCAGCGTTTCTCCGGAAACTCCGCTACTCTGGGTTCTCCGCGACACTCTCGAACTCACGGGAACAAAATTCGGATGTGGCGCCGGATTGTGCGGCGCCTGCACGGTGCACGTCGAGGGCAGCCCAGTTCGCTCTTGCTCGACTCCGGTTTCGCAGATCGCGGGCAAGAGCGTCACGACAATCGAAGGTCTTTCGGCGAACGGACTGCACATTTTGCAACAGGCCTGGATCGCGGAAGAAGTCCCGCAATGTGGCTATTGCCAGACCGGACAGATTATGTCGGCCGCGGCGCTGCTGGCAAAGACTCCTCAGCCCACCGACGATCAGATCACGGCGGCGATGAATGGCAACCTCTGCCGCTGCGGAACCTATGAACGGATTCGCAAAGCGATTCATCGCGCCGCCGGAAGCGCCGGGAAAGGTGGCGCACAATGAGCCCACTTTCCCGCCGTGAATTTGTGGCCGCCGGAGTTGCCGCTGGAGCTGGACTCGTGATCGGCTTCTACCTGCCGCATAAGTCCGGTTCGCAACAGGAAGTCTTCTCGCCGAATGCTTATCTACGCATCACTCCCGACAACAAGGTTACGATCGTGGTTGCGCGCTCCGAGATGGGACAGGGCGTGCGCACGGCGCTGCCCATGATCCTGGCCGAGGAACTGGATGCCGACTGGAAGCAGATCGAAATCGAGCAGGCCGGAGCCAGCACGCTGTTCGGCGACCAGACCACGGGAGGAAGTGCGAGCATCCGCACTACGTGGGACCCGATGCGCAAGGCGGGCGCGGCGGCGCGCGAGATGCTGATCTCGGCGGCGGCGTCGACGTGGAACGTTCCGCGATCTTCATGCACGGCGGAGAGCGGCCATATTAAGCACGCTGCGACCAACCGGAGTTTGAGTTATGGAGAACTGGTGAGCAAAGCGGCGGCGTTGCCGATTCCGACCGACGTTCCGCTGAAGCAGAGTAAAGATTACAAGATTGTCGGGCAGCGGCTGCCGCGCGTAGATTCGCCGGCGAAGGTGAAGGGCGAGGCGATTTTCGGCATCGACTATCGTTCGCCTGGGATGAAATTCGCGGTGCTGTCGCGATGTCCGACGATTGGCGGAAAAGTCTCTTCGTTCGACGACAAAGACTCGAAGAAGATTTCCGGCGTGAGTTACGTGGGAAAGATCAGCGACTCGGCTGTTGCAGTGGTTGCCGACAGTGTGTGGTCAGCGATGGAAGGCCGCCGCGTGCTCAATGTCATCTGGGACGCAGGCCCAAACAAAGACCTGAATACCGCTGCCGTCATAGCATCGCTGAAGCAGGGCGCGTCGAAGAAAGGCGCGAGCTTGTACTCGGCCGGCGACCCCGCCAAGACTTCGGGACGGCGCATCTCCGCAGAATACTCTGTGCCTTTCATGGCGCATGCGCCGATGGAGCCGGGGAACTGCACGGCGCACTATCAGGATACGAAGTGCGAACTGTGGGCGCCGACACAGGTTCCGCAGGATTGCCGCGACTCCGTTGCGACTGCCGTCGGCCTCGATCCCGATCAAGTGAAAGTCAACGTCACGCTGATGGGCGGGGGCTTTGGCCGGCGACTGGAGCACGACTATGCGGTCGAAGCTGCGCTGGTGTCGAAGGCGATCAACGCCCCGGTAAAAGTAATTTGGACGCGCGAAGATGACATGCGGTTTTCGACCTACCGTCCGGCGAGCTTTCACCAGCTGAGCGCGACAATTGACAATTCAGGATTTCCCGTGGCGCTCACGCATCGCATCATCGCACCCTCGATCAGCGGACAGAAGGGGCAGCCCGGGCCCAATGGAGTCGACCCCGATCTGCCCGATGAGGCTGGACCGGTTTACGGAGTTCCTAACTATTCGCTCGAGTACGTGATGACTGAGACGCCGGTGCCGCTGGGCTGGATGCGGTCGGTCTACGCGCTGCAGGCGGCGTTTGCGCTGGAGAGTTTTATCGACGAACTCGCAGTCGCGGCGGGGAAAGATCCACTGCAGTACCGGCTTCATCTGCTGGCGAAAGATCAGGACCTGGCATACTTCACGACGACGTGGAAAACTGCGCGCATGCGCGGCGCGTTGCAACTGGCCGCGGAGAAAGCTGGATGGGACAAGCCGCTGCCTGCAGGCCATTATCGCGGGATCGCCTGCTTCGGCTGCTTCGCTTCCTACGCGGCCGAAGTAGTGGAGATTACGATGGAGAACGATCAGCCGCGCGTGCATCGCGTCGTGGCCGTCGTCGACTGTGGACAGGTCGTGAATCCGAGCATTCTCGAACAACAGATTCAGGGCGGAATCGTCTACGGACTCGCTAACGCCTTGCGCGCGAAAATCACCATCGAGAAGGGACGCGTAGTGCAGGGCAACTTTGACGACTACGCTCCGCTGCGGATGAGCGAAACGCCGGCAGTCGAAGTTTACGCGGTTCCGAGCACCGACGTTCCGACAGGAATCGGCGAGCCGTCGGTGCCGCCGGTTGCTCCCGCGCTGTGCAACGCCATTTATGCGGCCACGAAAAAGAGGATTCGCACGTTGCCGATTCTCGGCTAGTCCTCACCCTCAGGAGTCATTCATGATTCGCAGGTTGATCGCTGTCGCTTTATTTCTGATTTCGGCATTGTTCACGCAGGCTCAGACCGCACCGCAATTGACCTCGGTTCCAGCCGCGCGGCTAGCGCATATTCGCCACGGCATCAATCTGAGTGGATGGTTCGCGCAGGTCTATGATCCCAAGGGATATACGAAGGAGCATCTGCAGACCTGGACCACGGCGTCCGACATCGCGCTGATCAAGTCCATGGGCTTCGATCACGTGCGCCTGAGCGTGAACCCGCAGCCCTTTATGGACGCCGGACGGCACGGAGGGAGAGACGAATATTTCGGTTATCTCGACGCCGCCATGAAAATGATTCTTGACGCAGGCTTGGCGGTTGAGCTCGACATGCATCCCGACTCCGACTTCAAGGCGCGACTGGCCAAGGAAGACGACTTCGTTGAGCGCTTCACCGATTTCTGGCGTACGGTGGCGCAACACTATTCTTCGTGGGACCAGGACCGCGTTTTTTTCGAGATTCTGAACGAGCCGGAAATGCGCGACGCCTATCGCTGGTATGGAGTGGAAAATAAAATCGCGGTTGCGATTCGCCAGGCCGCACCCGGAAACACGATTATCGCGGCTGGCGCGCGCTGGGATGACGACGATGACATGGTTTTCCTGGAGCCGCTGCGCGATTCCAACGTCATCTACGTTTTTCATTTCTACGAGCCGCACATTTTCACTCACCAGGGCGCGACCTGGGGATCGTATTACTGGCACTGGCTGAAGGGACTGCACTATCCTTCGTCTCCGGAGAACGCAGCGCAGGTTGCCGCAGCCGTTCCGGAAGCAGCGGAGCGCATGCAGGTGATTCGTTACGGGCTAGACCATTGGGATGCGTCGCGGGTCGACGCCGAGATCAATCAGGCGGCCGACTGGGCCAAGCAGCGCAATGTGCCGCTGATCTGCAATGAGTTCGGGGTGCACCGTCCATATGCCGATCCGCAGGACCGAGCAAGGTGGATCACTGACGTGCGCACCGCGCTCGAGCACCACGCCATTGGCTGGACCATGTGGGATTACTCCGGAAACTTCGGCGTGGTCACGAAAGAAGACGGGAAAACCACGCCGGATGAAGGAACGGTGAAGGCGCTAGGATTGCACTGAGTCTACGCGAGTTTAGAGCGCGCCCAGCCATTTCACCGGAAAGCGGGCCGCGAGGGCGTTGGCCAGGCGTTCGTCGGCGGTGATCAAGTCACACTTGGATTGCACCGCCAGAGCCACATACAGGCAGTCGTAGACTGCCCGGTCGTGCGCGAAGGCGATTCGTAGAGCTTCGGGCAACAGAATGAGAGACGGCACAGTCGTGAAATCGCGGGCCTGCATGTCAGCCGCGACGGATTCAGCTTCGTCCTGACTCCACCTGCGCTGCCGCGCACCTTTCCACAAAACATTGCCGACCTCGGCCCAGAACACATCGGGCACGATGAAGTCGACTTCGCCGCCGACGTAACGCTTCAACAATCGCACAGCTGCGTCGGTGAATGGCTCTCGCGCCGACGGCATCACCCACTTTATGGCAACGCTGGCGTCGAGCACCAACTTGTTCAACGCTCGCGGTCCTCGCGAATCATCTCTTCAGCCGATGGGAACGGGCCGGGAGTTAGAGGAGGTTTGGCCCGGAGTTCCGCCAGCCGGTCGTAAAATTCCCGACGTCGTTTCAGTTCGGCGGCAGTGGGAATGTTCTGCTCAAGCAGCGAGATCACCTCCGCCGCGATCGACTTGCGGTTGGCGCGGGCGCGCTTGCGCAGGGCTTTGTAAATTTCGTCGGGCACGTTTTCGACGTAGAGTGTCGGCATATGGGACTCCTAGGTATAGTCTAGCACTTCCCAAGGCAAAAGAAGCATCCCTTTTCTTGACAGGCCGACTCTCCGCCCTTTATCCTAAGTCTTGCTCCTTGCGGTACTTACGCCACTTGGCGTGCTTCCGCGAAACTAGTTTGGCGACGTTGGCGCGGAGGGTTCGCAATGTTCCTGGACATCCATGAATTGGAACTTCATCCTCTGGATTTTGAGGAGGAGTTTCAGCCCGGCGTCATCGACCTGGGAGGCGAAGCCCGGCAGCGCACGCCGCTGAAGGCTTCGGGGCGTGCCGAAGTGGTCGAAGAGCATCACGGCAAGCACGAGGTAATCCAGGACATACGGCTGCGCGGGCGGCTGACGGCAGGGCTCGAATTGCAATGCGCCCGCTGCGTCGAGCCGGTGGCCCAGGATATTGTCCGCGACTTCGAGTTGCTCTATCGGCCGCTCGGGGCCGATGCCGGACGCGACGAGCTTTCGGTGACCGACGCGGAAGCCGAGATCGGCTATTATCAGGGCAACGGCATTCTGCTTGAGGACGTTCTGCGTGAGCAGGTGTTGCTGACGCTGCCGTTGAAAGTCACCTGCCGCGAAGACTGCAAGGGTTTGTGCGTACACTGCGGCAAGAATTTGAACGAAGAGCAGTGTTCCTGCTCGACCGCGATCGAAGATCCGCGGTGGATGGCGCTGCGGGAAATTCGCAGCAAACTGGAAAACTGAGGAAGCTGTCAGCTATCAGCCGTCAGCTTTCAGCCACGCAGTCTGCAGCCATAATAGGGTTTAGCTGACAGCTGAGAGCTGACAGCTTTTTTGAAAGGATTTTTAACCATGCCTAATCCAAAACGTAGACATTCCCAGAAACGCACTTCAACCCGGCGCGCCCACGATTTTCTGAAGGGCCCCAGCCTTTCCGAGTGCCCCAACTGTCATGAGAAGAAGATGCCGCATCGCGCCTGCGCGAAGTGCGGCTACTATAAGGGCCGCGAAGTTCTCGACGTCAAAGAAGCCAGCTAACGATTGCCACCATGCCTAGCGTGATCGCGCTGGATGCGATGGGTTCGGACCGCGCTCCCAAGCCTGAGATTGAGGGCGCCATACTTGCTGCACGTCAATACGGCGTGCGCGTGCTGCTGATCGGCCCGGAAACCGTAGTCAAGACAGAATTGGACCGCCACTCCGCGGCCGCGCGTCTGCCCATTGAAGTCGTTCACGCCAGCGAAGTCATCACCATGGAAGATAAAGTGGAGGCGATTCGCGCCAAGCGCGATTCGTCGATGCGCGTGGGCTTGCGCTTGGTACGCGAGGGACAGGCTGCGGGCTTTGTTACCGCTGGCAATACTGGCGCAGCCATGGCCACCGCGAAAGTCGTGCTGGGCGCGGTTCCGGGCGTGGATCGTCCCGCGCTGGCCGCCGTTTTTCCCACCGCTCCAGGCAATCCTGCGATGCTGCTCGACGTCGGAGCGAATGTCGACTGCACGCCGCAGAATCTCGAACAGTTTGCCGTCATGGGCGACGTTTATTTTCGGGCGATGTTCCGAGATCGGTTTGGAGACGTGTTCGGCAAGCGGCCCGGAGCGCCGGGACCCCGCGTGGGACTGCTCTCCATTGGCGAAGAAGAGAGCAAGGGCAACGAACTCACGCGCGAGGCGTTTCTTTTGCTGAAGCAACTGGCGCTGAACTTTATCGGCAACGTGGAAGGGCGCGATTTGTACAACGGGAAGGTCGACGTGATTGTAGCCGACGGATTTGTGGGCAACGTCGCGCTGAAGATTTCCGAAGGTGTAGCCAACCTGGTACGCACGACGCTGAAAGAATCGCTCAAGGCCACCATTACGCGGCAGGTGGGAGCGTTGCTCTCGCGCAGCGCATTCACCGATTTCAAGAAGCGGCTCGACCATACCGAATACGGCGGTGCGCCGCTGTTGGGCGTGAAGGGCGCGTGCATCATCACGCATGGCTCGTCGAACGCCAACGCCATCAAGAACGCGGTGCGGGTGGCGGCGGAATTTTCCGAACGCGGGATCAACGGATCGATCGAGCGGGGCCTCGCGGCGGTGCATCCGGCGACGGCCGTATTGTAATTGTGTACTTGAGAAATTTGGTAATTGAGTAATTGAAAAACCGTAAGCGGCATCTTGAAAATTACACAATTACTAAATTCCCCAATTACTCAATTTCTTTCATGACTGAAACAATCATCGCATTGCTGTTTCCCGGCCAGGGCTCACAGGCCGTCGGCATGGGCAAAGAGTTGGCCGAGAAGTATCCGGTCGCGCGGCAAACATTTGAAGAAGCTGACGAGGCGCTCGGCTACAAGTTGTCCACGTTGTGTTTCGAAGGGCCGGAAGACAAGCTCCGGCTGACTGAGATCACGCAGCCGGCAATTCTGACCGCATCGATCGCGGCGCTGCGCGTGCTGGAGACACGCATACCCAAGCCTTGCTACGTCGCGGGACACAGTCTCGGCGAATATTCTGCGCATGTCGCTTCGGGAACGTTCAGCTTTGCCGACGCCGTCCGCACCGTGCGCAACCGCGGCAAGTACATGCAGGAAGCCGTGCCGGTGGGCGTGGGTGCGATGGCCGCGATCCTGGGCATGGATCTGGCGGCGGTCACCGCGGTCTGTAAGGACGCCGCGCAGGGCGAAGTCTGCGAACCGGCCAACATCAATTCTCCGGAGCAGATCGTGATCTCCGGCAGCACGGCCGCGGTCGAGCGCGCCGCGAAGCTGGCCGACGAACGCGGCGCTAAACGCGCCAAACTGTTGCCCGTAAGCGCTCCCTTCCATTGTTCGCTGATGAAACCGGCGCAGGATCGCTTGCAACACGATCTCGACGCCCTGAAGCTTCAAAAGCCCGTCTATCCTGTTGCATGCAACGTGGACGCTGCGCTGGTGACCGACGATCTGCGCGCCCGCGATACGCTCGTCCGCCAGGTCACGGGATCGGTGAAATGGGAACAGTGCATGCGCTTGCTGATGGCGCAGGGCGTGCAGACTTTTGTCGAAGTAGGGCCGGGGAAAGTTTTGTGCGGACTGATGCGGCAGATTGACCGCTCGAAGACCTGCCTGAACCTCAGCGACGAGTCGTCGTTGAATAAAGCGCTCGAAGCGCTTGCGCAAGCGCCCGCATAAAAAACCCGCTCACCGGAAAAGCAGTTCGCACGGCGGGTAGCTCAGCGTCTTGTCCGACTTTTCCACCCACACTTGCGCATGTTCCGTGCGGTCGTTCACGACCACATCCACCACGACGCCGCTGCCGCCGCCGGGGCAGGCACTCTCGCCGTAAATTTTCTGTGTCTTGATAAGGCCCCACTCGCTACCCGGCCCCCAGTCGCGATAGAACTCGTTGAATGGATACTTCGGATGATTCTGCGGATGCTTCTGCCACTCAGGATCATGCATCCAGATCCCGTAGGCCGTGTTGTAATCCTGCCGCTGCAGGGCGTCGAAAAAATGTCCCACGACAAGTTTTTCCGGCAAATAGCGATTCCACCAGACGATGCCCGCGACGATCAGCAGGACCGCGATTGCCGAAACGATTCGCCGTGTTCGTTTCCGCCCTTTTTCCGAATCGTACTCTTGCGCGTCCAGAAGTGTCATACCCCTCTAGCATAACGGACACGGCGGGCAATGCAAAAGTTCCCGAAAAGGCATTTACCGCCGAGAAAGCCAAGAATAATCGGGAAATCGAGCTTCGATTCTCTGCGTTCGCCTCACTCGCGAATCGGCAAAGATCGGTCAATAGGTCTTTTTTCACTTCTTCATTGGCTTACTCACGAAAGAACCAGGCCCGCAGTCCTCGCAGGCCGGTCTAACCGGCCTCGCCACGATCTTAACGAAGGTAGGTAGTTCCATTTCAATGCGCGGATTCTCTAGTGTAGAACCCTCATCCTTACGCAATTCAAACGTATACGTCACGTCAAACGTGCCTGTGGCTCCTGGAGCGAATCGCCATGTCTCTACGTTCTCGGTGGCTGCGCCAACAAGGATCGGCGGCTCTGTTGGAGAATCCGATGCCGCCTTGGTCACCGCACCGTTTTTCACAAGCACGTGGAGATGTACGGCTCCGCTGAGGCGTGCTTCGATCGCGAGTGGTGGATACCGTGGTAAATCCGCATGGAGAACGATTTCGGAGTGCTGACGGGCCAACGAATCCTGCCCATAAACTCCGGCAGAGCTTACGATCAGCGCTAACGTCGCGAAGAGAATCCTCGTCTTCATATCTTCCCTCCTGTAGCGGATACTTCTCTCTGCGTACTCGGCGGTAAATGTTCTACAACGTCCGCTTGAACAGCGGAATCGCGATCCCCAACGTGACCGCAGAAAAGATCGAAAGGAAGAGC
>JBEKRY010000003.1:0-55604 GCA_049517555.1 Candidatus Sulfotelmatobacter sp.
CCAGTCGGGATGGAAGCCCTGGCGCGAGTCGGCGTGCTCGTAAAGATGCGTGCCGTCGAAAAAGGCCAGACCGTGCGCGTCGGAAGGGAAGTGCGACGGCACCCAGTCGAGAATCACGGCGATGTTGTGCTGGTGCAGGTAGTCGACCAGATACATGAAATCCTGCGGCGTGCCGAACCGCGAGGTGGGCGCGAAGTAGCCGGTGGTCTGGTATCCCCAGGAACCGTAGAAGGGATGTTCCATCACGGGCAGGAACTCGACGTGAGTGAAACCCATTTTGTTGACGTAGTCGGCGAGCTTCGGCGCGGTTTCGCGGTAAGTGAGGGAACGGTTGTGATCTTCGGGCACGCGCATCCACGAGCCTAGATGTACTTCGTAGATCGACTGCGGTGCGCGCAGGGAATTGCGGGCGGCGCGCTTCTGCATCCAGTCGTTGTCACTCCATTGGTAATCGAGATCCCAGACTACCGACGCAGTGCGCGGCGGCTTTTCGTACAGCAGGCCGAGCGGGTCGGCTTTGTCGACGCGGAATCCCTTGCTGTGCGATTCGATGTGGAATTTGTACAGCGCGCCCTTGGTCACGCCAGGGATGAAACCTTCCCAGATGCCTGACGAGCCCCGGGGGCTGAGGCGATTCGATTTGGTATCCCATTCGTTGAAGCTGCCCACGACTGAGACGGTGCGCGCGTTCGGGGCCCACACGCTGAAGACTGCGCCGGCCTCGCCGTTGTGGGTAACGAGGTGGGCTCCCATCTTTTCGTGCATGCGGTAGTTGCTGCCCTCGTTGAAGAGGTAGAGGTCCTGGTCGGTGAGGAACTGGGGGCTGGCGAGGGTGGGTTCAGGGGTCATGGGCTGGGCGGAATGTGGGCCGACTTAGTTTACCGGAAGAGGAGCGCTTCCTCACGGATTTGTGGGCCGCTGGCAGAGGGCCCCCAGCATCGTAGTATTCTGATCAGGAGAAGAGGACCCAATGACCAAGGCAGGTAGTCGAGCCCATAAATATCTTTGCTTGGATGTTGCAAAACTCAGGCGAGCTCAGAAGGCCTTCGGGGCCAAGACGGAAACTGAGACCATCGAGCTTGCTTTAGACCTGGTCATCGCAGAAGATCGAAAAAACCGCCTTCTCTGGAGAGCTACAGAACGCTTCTTGCGAAGCGGCATTGTCATCAACGACGTCTATGGGAACCTGGACTGACCCAGCTGGAACCGGCACTCCAGGTCATAATTCTGTGATTGCGCCGGCCAACACCTAGCGGAGCTTCGCTCCGTGGACAGCCGAGGGCGGCTGTCCCCACATAAACACTTCAGAAAATCCCCATGCTAGACTGGCTGCTCCAGCCATGCCTGCTTTGCGCGTCATTCTTCTCTGGCATCAGCACCAGCCGTTTTATAAGGATCTGGTCACGGGCGAATATCGTCTGCCGTGGACGCGGCTGCACGCGCTCAAAGACTATTACGGGATGGTCAAGCTGCTGGACGAGTTTCCCAACGTCCACCAGAACTTCAACCTGGTGCCGTCGCTGATGGTGCAGATTGAAGACTATGTGGCGGGGACGGCGCAGGATCCGTTTCTGCGAGTGGCAGCCATGCCCGCGAAAGATCTGTCGCAGGCGGAGCGGCGTTTTGCGCTGCAATATCTGTTTCAGGCCAATCTGCTGAATGTGATTGGGCGCTATCCACGCTACCGGGAATTGTGGGAGAGGTTTCGGGATCATGGCGACCGTCCCGAACGCGCGGAGCGTTATTTTCAGCCGCAGGACTTTACTGATCTGCAAGTCTTGTCGCAGCTGGCATGGTTCGACGAATTCTTTCTGGAAGAGAAGGACATTGCCGCGCTGGTCGCCAAGGGGCACGGCTACTCGCTCGACGACCAGAAATTCGTCATTGCGTGCGAGAAAGAGTTGATGGGGAGGGTGCTGCCGGCGCACGCTGAGGCGGCGAAGAAAGGGTCGATCGAGCTCTCGGCTACGCCGTTCTATCATCCGATTCTGCCTGCCGTTGGTGTGCGATACCAATGCAGGAGCGGTGTCGTCGCCAGGATTGCCGCTGCCGCAGAGCCGGTTTCGGCATCCCGAAGACGCACGCGAGCAACTTGTGCGCGGGCTCGATCTGCACGAGAAAGTTTTCGGCATTCGCCCTAAGGGAGTGTGGCCGTCGGAGGGCAGTGTCTCCGAGGAAGTGCTGGCCATTGCGCACAGTCTCGGCATTCAGTGGATGGCTACCGACGAAGAAGTTCTGGGCCGGAGTTTGGGCGTGTCCTTCGGGCGCGATAATACCGGCCGGTTGCCCGCGCATCTGGGTGAGAAGCTCTATAACATTCACCGCTATGAAAACGGGTCAGCAGAGATGCATCTGGTGTTTCGCGATCACACGATTTCCGATCTGATCGGGTTTGTGTACTCCGGGATGCAACCCGCGGACGCCGCGGCCCATTTGATCGGCAACATCAAGGAAGCGGCGCGGCCGGTGCTGGCCAGGGGGCGCGACGCGGTAGTGTCGATCATTCTCGACGGCGAGAATGCCTGGGAATATTACCCCAAGTCGGGGAGGGAATTTCTGCGGCGCTTTTACGATGGCCTGCAGCGCGAGCCGGGCGTGGAGGCGGTTACGATTTCCGAGGCGATTGCGCGGCACAACGACTTTGGCAAGCTGACGTCGCTGGTGCCGGGGTCGTGGATCAACGCGAACTTTAACGTATGGATTGGCGCTCCCGAAGACAACCGGGCGTGGGACTATCTCCACCATGCGCGCGAGTTCTACGCGCAGAATGCCGCGCGCGCCACCGAGGCGCAACGCAAGCTGGCCTTTGAAGAGATTCTGATTGCGGAGGGCAGCGACTGGAACTGGTGGTACGGGCCGGAGCATCACTCGGCCAATGACAGCGATTTCGACGAACTGTATCGCAAGCATCTTTCGAACGTGTATCAGGCGCTGGGAGCGGTTCCGCCGGATTCTCTCGCGCAACCGATTACGGGGGCGGAGGTGCGTCCATCGTTCGTGCCGCAGACGGCGTACATCCATCCGCGCGTGGCGGGCGACAAGGTGCGCTACTTCGAGTGGATGGGCGCGGCCATTTATACCGCTGATCACCGTGCCGGAGCGATGCACGGTAAACAGTTTTTACTGGATTCTGTGTATGCCGGGATTGATTCCACGCATGTCTATGGGCGGCTGGATTTCACCGGCAACGTTCCCGAGGAAGATTTTGATCTGGTGGTGAACCTGGAGTCGTGGGCCAGTGGTGAGCCGCGTGCACGGCGCGGGCTGCGGGTTGAGGCCTCGGTGCACGAGCGCAAGCTCGGAACCTGGAAGATCGAGAATGGGGCAGAGGAGAAAGTAAAGGCGTCGTCGTCCCAGCCCGACGAGCATGTGAAGCTGGCGCTGCTGCGGAATTTTGAATTCAAGCTGCCGCTGGCGTGGCTGCTGGCAACTCCGAGCGCGGGCCCGCCGGAGTCATCGAGTGAACGTGAGGGACCGCAAAAACCCGCCCCAGTAGCTGCCACCAGCAAGCTGCGTCTTCGCTTCAGCCTGTGGCAGAATCGGCTTCCGGTGGATTCGCTGCCGCTGGAGGGATGGATCGAACTGCAGGTGCTGAGTGAGGGAGATTTAATTTTCGGGGCGTAAGAGTTGGCCGGCGCTACTGCTTCAGAATGACGACGTTCTCAATTTTGCCCTGAAGGGCTCGATCAAAGGTTACGAGTCGCATCCCAGAAACGGCGGCGAATGCAGCCAGATAGGCATCGGCCCAGTTCTTCGGGTTTGGGGGGAGCTGGCGAGTTAGTCCACGGAAGGCTGCTTCGATGCTGGGCGGCTCTTCGAGAAAGAGAACGCGATCATCCTGTTTCCACTGGTCGTACGCGTCCCAAGCTTGGGCCTGAGTCATCACCTCGTCGGCACCCATAACTGCTGAGGTAGTGAGGAGCCGCAATAGACTGATCTGCGTAAAGCGGCAGAAGCCGATGCGGGCATCCATATCCAGTGCGTCGAACCATGCTTTGGCTGCGTTGTGATGCTCATGGCCACCGTAGGTTAGGGAGACCCAGACGTTCACATCAGGGAAAAGGAATGATCTCGAAGATCTTGGCATTGTTTAATCGGAGTGACCCCGGCCGCTTCGAGGGCACGATTGGAAGGGTAACGCGACCGGGTCGGCCGCGGCGTCCCTTCAGTTCCTGTTCCACGCCCCGAAGAATCAATTCCTTGACGGAGCGCCCCTCGCTGGCGGCTTTGCCCTTGAGCTCGCGATAGAGGGGATCAGGGATATCGACGGTGGTCCTCATGCTGCGATACTGCCATATTTATGGCTACATGTCAAGCTTGAGTCCTTCAGCGTCGTTCCGATCCCAGAAATAGACCGTACCAATCCCGCTTCGGTCAGCGGGCAGGGAGTTAGGGAATCTCCTACTTACTGCCGCCGCTCGGCGCTGGAGTGCCCATCGCCATCGGGCGGTTCAATTCCAAAGTGAGTCCGGTGCCGGCGGGCAGGATCGCAGAGCGGCGCTTGACCAGCCAGTGAGTTGTGGTTCCACCTGCGCCGATTGCGCCTCCGACAAGTATTCCTACGGGACCGCCGACGAGTCCACCAATCAACATGCCGCCGGCGGTGCCGCCGCCGACTTCGAGTTGATCACGGCGATTGTGGCCGAATCCTTTGAACTGGCCCTCCTGATTAACATCGGTGCCGCGGATGTTGGTGTCGACCAGCGTGGCATCGAGGAAGTAGCGTTCTCCGGTGGGCAGAATCACGGCCTCGGGAAGAATTCCGATGGTGGGCTTGCCGGAAATTCGACGGGGCTCATTCACCTTGGTGACGCGGCCCTCGACGGTCGCTCCCACGGGAATCAAAGTGCTGCCGTTAACGACGACTGGCTGGGTGATCTTCGCCTGAAAGGGATCGCCAACGTGGTTGCTGAAAGTGGCGAGGGTCGTATCGAGCCTCACCATCAGCGCAGTGCCTGCGGGCACGGGCGCGGCAACGCCAGCCGGTACGGGCACGCTGGCCTGGGGCATACTAGCCTGAGGCAGATCGGTTTCGGTCGGACCAGACTGGGGCAAAGCCGGCTGGGTCGAACTGGTCTGGGGCGAACTAGACTCGGGCGAGCTAGGCTCGGGCACGCTAGTCTGGGCCGCCAACATCGATGCCAATAGCAGGCAGGGCAGAACCATCCATTTCGTCATGTTCATGGGAGACTCCTAGAATCCGGGCGCTCTACCAACTGTAGTCCCGGCGGCGAAACGCGGCAACTCGCCAGCCGGACCGGGAACCAGCGGCGACACGAGCGGGGAGGGGTGGCGGACGATCCCGAAGGCGGAAATTGCGCGCCCGGCAGTCTGTCGACATCGCATTTCGTAGAAGGCCATCCGATATAATTGTCGGTTTCCCAATCAAACGTGCCGAAATCATAAATCCAAGGCATAAATCCAAGAAAAGAGAAGAGCTATGTCAAATATTGCAGCCATTCATGCGCGGGAAGTTTTGGATTCTCGGGGCAATCCTACAGTGGAAGCGGAAGTTTTTCTGGGCGACGGTTCGATGGGCCGGGCGATTGTTCCCAGCGGCGCGTCGACAGGCGAGCACGAGGCGGTTGAACTTCGCGACGGAGATACGAATCGCTTCCTAGGCAAGGGCGTGCTCAAGGCAGTGGAGAACGTCAATGGCGAGATTGCTGAAGCTCTCGCCAACTGGGATGGATTCGATCAGCGCGGACTCGATGCCAGGATGATTGAACTCGATGGCACCGAAAACAAAGGCCGGCTGGGCGCGAATGCCCTGCTGGCGGTTTCGATGGCGTCGGCGCGGGCGTCGGCGGCGACGCTGGATATTCCGCTGTACCGCTATCTCGGCGGGGCGGGCGCCAACACGCTGCCCACCCCGATGATGAACATACTCAACGGCGGAGCGCATGCCGACAATAACGTCGACTTTCAGGAATTTATGGTGATGCCGGTGGGCGCGCCAACGTTTCATGAGGCCTTGCGCTGGGGCGTGGAAGTGTTTCATACGCTGAAGGGAGTGCTGAAAAAGCGCGGCTACAACACGGCAGTCGGCGACGAAGGGGGCTTTGCTCCGTCGGTGAAGTCGAATGTGGAGGCGATTGAAGTCGTTCTGGAGGCGATCTCGAAGGCGGGGTACAAGCCGGGAGAAGAAATTGCCATCGCGCTCGATCCGGCGGCCAGCGAGTTTTATCAGGACGGCAAATATGTTTTCAAGAAGTCGGACAAGTCAGCTAAGAGTTCTGACGAGATGGTCGCGTTCTGGGCAAAGTGGGTGAAGGATTATCCCATCGTGTCGCTCGAAGATGGGCTGGCCGAGAACGACTGGGACGGCTGGGGCAAGCTGACCAAGGAACTCGGCGGGAAGATTCAGTTGGTGGGCGACGATTTGTTCGTGACCAATGTGGAGTTTCTGCAAGAGGGAATCGACAAGGGTGTGGCCAATAGCATTTTAGTGAAGGTAAATCAGATCGGGACGGTCAGCGAGACGCTGGATGCAATCGATCTGGCGCGGCGCAACGGATACACGTCGGTGATCTCGCATCGTTCCGGTGAGACGGAAGATACGTTCATCGCGGATCTGGCGGTCGCGACGGGTGCGGGGCAGATCAAGACTGGGTCGGCATCGCGCACGGACCGCGTTGCGAAGTACAACCAGCTGCTGCGGATTGAGGAAGAGTTGGCGGGGACGTCGCGATTCCTGGGGTTGAAGGCGTTGAACTACAAAGGCTGAGCGATTAGCTGTTTCGAGAGGTGCGTTTTGATGAGACTGAGGTCGTTATTGTGCGGATGTCTTCTTGCGGTGTCCATCTACGCCGGTGCGCAGACCACGGTCTCGGTCGCTCCGGACGCGGCGTCGAAGGAGGACGTCAAGAAGCTATTTGATGTGATGGCCAGCCGCCAGCAGATGGGGCAGATGATGCAGCAGATGTTTACGCAGATGAGAAATATGAACCGCGAACTGCTCAAGAAGAAGCATCCGGAGATGAGCGACGCTGATCTGGCGCGGGGCGATCGGGAGTCGGAGGATCTCATCAAGAATTTTCCGATGGACGAAATGCTGAACGATATGATCCCGATCTATCAGAGACATTTCACGAAGTCGGATATCGACGCATTGATTGCGTTTTATTCGTCTCCGGCGGGGCAGAAATTTCTGCACGAGACCCCGGCGGTGACGGCGGAGACCATGCGGGCGGTGTATCCGCGAATTGAAGCGGCAGTGGACGCGGCGATGAAGCGCGCGGAGCAGAGATCGAGTGCGCCGCAGTAGTCTTGACTTCGTTTACGCCTGGGCTCAGAAACCCATCTTGTCGTCCGCGGACGGGCCGTAGGTTGCGGGCACGGGTTGATCGTTTAATCGCAGATAAACGCCCAGTTGCGCGCGATGATGCACGATGTGATTGAGAAACATTTCCCGGTAAGCAAGAAATCGCGATCCCTCAAAGATCGGCTTCCCCTGAAAGCTCAGCTTCCAGTTTTCTTTCCAGGCGCTATCGGGCGTGGATTGCAGCGCGGCGCGAACCTGGGCCGCGCCTTCATCGAAGGCCTGCACCAGCTGTGTGGCCGACTCGAATGGCAAGCGAGGAGTGCTGCTCTTGCTGAAGTCCAATTCCGGCGTGGTCAGAATGGTCAAGCCGAAGCCGGCAAGTTGTGCGACGTGAGGCGCCAGCTTGCCCAGCGGCATGGATTTGGGGTGGGGCGCGAAGTCTTTCTTGTCGGCGGGGACCCGCTCCAGCATGGTGCGCGTCTTCTTAATCTCTTCATCCAGTTCAGGCAGCAGCAATTCGCTAAAGGGCATAAGGGTCTCCACCAAGCAGTATAGCCACGATTCACGCCTCCGGGAACCGAGTTTACTCGGGAAGTGGCCCAGTTTGAAAAGAAAACCGACAACCACGAAGGATCACGAAGCACTTCGTTTGGATGAGTTTCCTTCGTGTCCCTTCGTGTCCTTTGTGGTTAAAGATCCCTTTCCGAGATCAGGATTAGGGAGCGGAAAGAATGCAATCCAAATGACCCGTGGGAGAATCTAATGCAGCATGCAGATAAGACGCTTAATCGGTCCCCTGGTCGTCATTCAATCCATTCTTTTTCTAGAGCATTTCCTGCTCTATGAGACGTGGACGTTTTCAGTTGCAGGGCATGCTCCGGGCGCGCTGTGGATCAAGCTGATTCTCGGTGTACTGTCGGTGAGCTTTGTTGCCGCATCGTTGCTGGCCTGGCGCTACACCAACCCGGTGTTGCGCGGGTTCTATCGAGTAGCGGCAGTTTGGCTGGGTTTGCAGAATTTCCTGTTTCCGGCAATGGTCGTGAGCTGGATCATCTTCGGAGTGGCGCGCGTGGCCGGCCTGCAGACGAATTTTCACGCGACTGTGGAATGGTTGTTTGGGGCTGCGATATTGACCGGACTCTACGCCGTTGCGAATGCCAGTTGGACGCGAGTTACTCGAGCCACAGTGAAACTGGCGAACTTGCCCGAGGCGTGGCGCGGGCGAAAGGCGGCGCTCATCAGCGATCTGCATCTGGGGCACGTGCGCAACGGCGGTTTTCTGCGGCGCATGGTGGCGAAGATTTTGCGGGAAGAGCCGGACGCCGTTTTTATTGCCGGTGATCTGTATGACGGCACGGCGATTGACGCCGCCAGCGCAGCCGAGCCGCTGAATCGATTGACGGCTCCGCAGGGTGTGTATTTTATCGCGGGAAATCACGAGCAATTCGGTGACGACGGCAAGTACTTGCGCGCCGTCGCCGCGGCGGGAGTTCGAGTGCTCGACAATGAAAAAGTAGACGTCGAGGGTCTCCAGATTATTGGCGTGCCTTATCGGAATGCGACGCGAAAAGGTCACTTGGAGTCAGTGCTGCAGCGGCTCGGCCTGGATCGCGACCGCGCGAGTATTTTGCTGGTGCATGCGCCTGACTATCCGGAAGTTGCGGAGGCTGCTGGAGTTTCGCTGCAACTTTCCGGGCATACGCATCTCGGGCAATTCATTCCGTGGAGCTGGTTCGCGCGCAGGATGTATCGCCAGTTTGTGTACGGGCTGAGCCGCATCGGGAAGATGCAAGTCTTCACTTCGAGCGGCGCCGGGACGTGGGGACCGCCCCTGCGGCTGGGATCGAATCCGGAGATTGTGATGCTGCGGTTTGAGTAGCGGAGGCGGCGGATAAAAGCAAATGGTTCATTCACCAAGGAATATAATTGCAGGCATGAACGATAGCGAAATCATTTTCTCGGTGCATGATTCTCCCGAGGGCTATGAAGCTCGGGCGCTCGGTCACGCCATTTTTACTCAGGCAGACACCATGGAAGAGTTGAAAGCCATGGTCCGCGATGCCGTTCGATGTCACTTCGATGACAATACGGCTCCTTCTGTCATTCGTCTTCATATCGTCAAGGACGAGGTTATTTCGGCTTGAGGCTGCCTCGTGATCTATCCGGTCACGATCTCGCGAAACTCCTGCGCCGCTGCGACTACTCTGTAGTCCGGCAAACCGGCAGCCACATGCGCTTGACATCAACGCTTCGCGGGATAGCCCATCACGTCACTGTCCCGACGACCCGCTCAAAGTAGGAACGTTGGCATGCATTCTGTCTGAAGTTGCGGACTACCTTGAAATTGATCGCGCTAAACTTGATAAGGAACTCTTTGCATGATTCGTCCTAAACCACTCATACTCATCATTCTCGACGGCTGGGGTTATCGAGCCGAAACCAAGGCCAACGCCATCGCACTGGCACGGAAGCCGACGTATGACCGGCTGCTGCGCGAGTATCCCAACACGCTGATTCATACCAGCGGGCCGTTTGTGGGACTGCCCGAGGGGCAGATGGGTAACAGCGAGGTCGGGCATCTCAATATGGGCGCGGGACGCATCGTGCACATGGACATTACGCGCATCGACTTGATGATCCAGAACGGGGAATTCTTTTCGCATCCCGTACTGCTCGATGCCATGAAACACGCGCGCACCGGTGAGCGGCGGCTGCATCTGTTCGGGCTGGTTTCCGATGGCGGCGTGCACTCGCAGCAGGCGCATCTTTACGCGCTGCTGAAGATGGCGAAGCAAAACGGGCTGGATCGCGTGTTCGTGCATGCCTTCATGGACGGCCGCGATACGCTGCCTACCAACGGCGCGGGATATCTCGAACAGCTACAGCAGAAAATGCGCGAGTACAACTGCGGCAAGATTGCCACGGTCAATGGCCGCTACTACGCCATGGATCGCGACCGGCGCTGGGAGCGGATTGCCAAGGCTTACAACGCGATGGTGTTCGCCGACGCGGAAGGCGGCAAGTGCGCCGATCCGGTGCAGGGAATGAAAGATTCCTACAACCGGGGAGTGACGGACGAGTTCGTGATCCCGTTTGTTTGCACTGACAAGAACGGAGAGGCCCTCGCTACCATTCGCGACGACGACGCCTGCATCTGCTTCAACTTTCGCGCCGACCGGGTTCGCCAGATCACGCGCGCTCTAACTCGCAACAGCGGATTGAACGACAAAGGCGGCAGCGATCTTCCGGGTGCGGCCGATCTCGACACGACCATTCCGCGCGACCGCGTGCCGAAAAATCTGCGCTACGTCTGCATGACGCAGTACGACAAGAATTTCAGCCTGCCGGTGGTGATTCCGGCGGAGTCGATGGCCAACATTCTCGCCAACGTCATGGGCGGGATGAACCTGCGCAACCTGCGCGTGGCCGAGACGGAAAAATATGCGCACGTGACATACTTCTTCAATGGGGGTGTCGAGACTCCATTCCCCGGCGAAGAGCGCATCGTGGTGCCTTCGCAGAAGGTTGCGACTTACGATCTGAAGCCGGAGATGAGCGCCGCAGGAATTGCCGATACGGTGGTTAAGGCCACCGAAGATGGCACGTTTGACGTGATGATCGTCAACTTTGCCAATGCCGACATGGTTGGCCACTCCGGCAAGATCGAGCCGACGATCAAAGCGGTCGAAACCGTCGACGCCTGTCTGGCTCGCATTGAATCTGCCATTCGCGCTAAAGGTGGTGCCATGCTGATTACCGCCGATCACGGCAATGCCGAAATGATGATCGATCCCGCGACCGGTGGTCCGCATACGGCGCACACGACCAATCCCGTGCCATTTATTGTGATCTCAGAAAACGCCAAACAGTTCACGCTGAAGCCGAACGGCTCGTTGCGCGACATTTCGCCGACTTTGTTGGGAATGATGGCGATCGACGAGCCGAAAGAGATGACGGGAGCGGACCTGCGGGTTCCACTGAAGGAACTGAATACGAAATAAGCTCCGAGGACGAAAACTTGTTGTCCCCAGAGCCTCAGATCGAAAGCGAGTTTTGATTGAAGTTTAGTTCGCCAGCAGGGCCGGCGCCGTGGCCAGCAGTCCAGCCACCAACTCCAGGTCGTGCAGGTCTTCGCGGCTGAAATCCTGCGCGAATTTGGCATCGAGCGCCTTGCGCGAGATCTGAATCACGCCCACCACTACGGAATCCTGGTCCATGATCGGCACCGACATCAGCTTCTGAATGGGCGAAGGATGAATCGGTTCGTCCGTGTCGGTCGCGGCCGGTTTAATGGTTTCAAAAATACTGGCGTGCTTGACCCGGGCGAAGTTGTTGAAAATCTCCGCCTTCTTGCTGAGCGCGGTGTGCGCCGCGACCGCTTTGCCGGACAGCGGAATCGCGCCCGAGGTGCGCAAGTATTCGGGAAACACAAAGTGCAGCGAGCCCTGCTCCAGCCGCATCAGAGCGACTTCGGTATACTGCACGCGAAAAATCTTGGCCAGAACCATGCACAGGTCCAGCGCCGATACCCCCTGGCCCAGCACCGCGCCCAAAGGAAGCAGATGTTCGGGAAGAACAATTTCTTCCATCATCCCCTGATCGTTATTTTGCGTCATAAAGTTAGCCCGCGACTCCATCTTTCCGAGGAACATAAACTCTATCGCACTTTGCGCGCCATAAGGTACTGCCCAAAGTAACGAACCGGGCGGGTGTAAGTCTTGTATTTTCAATATCGGGAAAAACCAAGGTCGGTGTCCGTTACGGGACGTTACCCGCCGCAAACCTTCATATGCGTGACAGTTTTTGTCAGTTGCACTGGATTCAAGGCTGTCTGCCGGGGCTTTTTGCATAAACCGGGAGTGGCTTTGGCTGCCGGCGGTTTCTTCCCGGCCAGCAACTCATTTACACTTTCGCGTATGAATAATCCGACACAACCCAATGTGAAGTTACTCAACGCCCCCGACTATCGCGAGAATTACGCCAACAGCGTGCAGATGCGGGTGAATATCTGGGATTTCTTTCTGGTCTTCGGGACGCTGCAGCAACAAAGCGAGACTCACGTGGAGATCAAGAGCTTTCAGGGCATCTACCTGAGCCCGCAGCAGGCCAAGGCGCTGCTCGGCCTTCTACAGCAGAACGTGGCCGGCTACGAGAGCGCTTTCGGCGAGATCAAACTGGACCCGCGGATGGGACCGCAGGGGCCGGTGCACTGAGTCCAAATCCCTGGGCCACGGATTTGGACGGATCTACACGGATCAACAACCTTATCAACAACAAAATTGGAAATGCTCAAGAAACCACCGCCCGTAGCGATCCGTGGCAATCCCTTGTCAGGTGCCGGGTTGCGATGCCATCCGGCCGTAGTGTTCGCTGGTGTCCTGATTGCGATTTTTCTGCTGCACCTGCCGCTGCTGGAGCTTCCTTACTTCTGGGATGAAGCGGGATACTACGTGCCTGCGGCGCGTGATCTGTTGCTCAGCGGGAGTCTGATTCCGCATACGACAGTATCAAACGCCCATCCGCCACTGGTGATGGCATGGCTTGCGCTGTGGTGGAAATGCGTTGGCTACGCGCCGCTGGTGACTCGATCGGCGATGCTGGTGGTCGCCGCGTTCACTCTGCTGGGAGTATTTCGGCTGGCCCAGCGCGTGGCGAATACGCAGGTGGCGATCGCCTCGACTCTGTGCACTGCTCTGTATCCGGTTTTCTTTGCGCAAAGTTCGCTGGCGCAGGTGGATCTGGCCGCAGCGGGGCTGATTTTCTGGGGCTTGTGTGCTTATCTCGAGGAACGTTCGGTCGCGACGGCGATCTGGTTCTCGCTGGCAGCGCTAGCCAAAGAAACGGCGATTCTCGCGCCGCTTGCTGTGGTGGGATGGGAAGCTTTACGCTTCGTCGTGCCGCAGGGACTTGTTGCGCCGAAAGCGAGTTCGCTGCGAAGCTTATGGCAAGGCTCAGATGCTGAATCCGACGGGCGCTCGTCGAGGCGGATTTTTCCGCTCTTATTTCCTCTCGTTCCGCTAATCCTCTGGTACGCCTATCACTATGCCCGCACGGGATACGTTTTCGGTAATCCGGAATTCTTCCGCTACAACGTCGCCGCCACTCTAAACCCTTGGCGATTCTTGCTGGCTCTGCTGCTGCGCCTGTGGCAGGTCTTCGGCTACATGCATCTGTGGCTGCTGACGCTGGGCATGTTGTTGGCGATGCTGCTGCCGCCATTAAAAGAGGACGAAGATGTCGACGTCGAACGCCCGCGCATCGCGATCCCGGTGCAGATGATCTTTCTCGTGGTCGCGGCTACCTATATTGTGACGATGGCATTGATCGGCGGCGCGGAACTGGCACGCTATATGTTGCCGGCGGTGCCGTTGGTGATCATCGTTGCCGTGTCGACTCTGCGCCGGAGACTGCGCTATTGGCCCGCAGCCGTCGCAGTGGTGGCGATTGCGTTCGTGGCGGCGTGGTTTTGGAATCCGCCCTACGGATTCGCTCCGGAAGATAATCTCGCCTATCGCGATTACATTGTTCTGCATCAGGATGCGGAGCGCTTTCTCGAGGCCCGCTATCCCATGGCGCACGTGCTCACCGCGTGGCCGGCTTCGGATGAATTGGCTCGTCCCTGGTTGGGCTACGTCACGCGCCCGGTGCAGGTGGTGCGCATCGAGGATTTTTCGCTGGAAGAAGTGCTTTCGGCTGCCGACTTTCGATCGCACTTTGACGTTGCGCTGGTGTTCTCAACTAAGTACGAGCCCGCGCATCCGCTGCTGGATCGCTGGGATGCCTCGCTCGGGAAAGCCTGGACCGATCTCAAGCGGAGATTCTTCGGCTACCATCGCGACTTGCCGCCGCCCGCCGCCGCGCAGATTCTCGGCGGGCGCATTGTCTTTTCGGAAGAACGCAAGGGGCAGTGGGCCGCGGTGATTGAGATGGAGCAGAGTCAAGTGCAGGATGCGGCTGTACGACCGCAGTGATGCTTTCGTTACCTCTGCATCAAGTGACAGGAGTGCGTTTTGATCACCAGCCATACTTCCTTGCCCGTCTCGAGTTGCAGGGAATCGCGGGCGGCGAGGGTGAGGTGGACTTCCATTTCGACTCGGCACTTCACGCGGGCGGAGACGATTACGTCGCGCTGCTCGAGCGAGGAGATGCGGCCCGGAATCACATTGCGGGCGCTTAAACCGACCGGCGCCACCGTGGCCAGCAGAATGTCGCCGGCACGAATGCCGACGCGCAGTTCCGAGCCCACGCCTCCGCGCACCAGCGGGGTTTCGAGCAGCACTGCGCCACCGTCGCCTGCGATGCGGCACGTCATGGTGCCTCGTTCAGGACGGATTGCCTCCACCACCGCGTCGAAAACATTCTCGAAGCCCACCAATTGCGCGACTGTTTCCTGCTGAGGCGCAGCGATCACTTCGTGGGGCGAACCCTGGGCCACGATGCGTCCCGCGTCAAGGAGCAGCACACGCTCGCCCAGGGCAAAAACTTCTTCCCGACTGTGAGTGACATAGAGGATGGGAATGCGGTGAGCCTGATTCCACAGGCGTAGATCGTCGATGATCTTCGACTTCGTCGCGGCATCAAGCGCGGCCAATGGCTCGTCGAGCAGCAGCACGGCGGGGTCAGTCACGAGCGTTCGGGCCAGAGCGGTGCGCTGGCTTTCTCCCCCGGAAATCTCTCGCGGGTAGCGCCGCGCGAGATGAGGGATTCGAAATGCCTGAAGAATCGCGGAAGATCGCGCCGCGCGCTCCGCCTGCGGCAAATGCGTCAGGCCATATTGCACGTTCTGTTCCACTGTGAGATGTGGGAACAGGGCGAGACTTTGAAAAACATATCCGACGCGACGCTTCGCCACTGGGAGATCGACTGAAGAGAGACTGGCATCGGTCGCGGCATCGAACCAGACGCGGTCGCCGATCGCGATGTGTCCCGAGTCAGGTCGGGTTAATCCGGCGACGCAATCGAGCAGAGTCGTCTTGCCCGCTCCGGATGGGCCGAAGAGAATCGTGAAACCAGGGGCTGTCTGGAAGTCGACTTCCAGCACGAACTCGCGACCTCCAGACGGCAAGCGCTTGCGAAGCGATGCCTGGAGGCACGGGCCGGATTCTTTGCTGAGTTCGGCCGAATCGATCGCACGACGTTCCTGCATCGCAGTTCATTCTAGAGAGGCGTGCTTTGGTTGGCAAAGTCAAGCCTTAGAGCGTTGGTAGAAGTTCCTCGACAGGCCGGTGGCAGTTCCTCGGGGAAAGGGGGTTCTTCGACTGCGTGGATGGTTCGCTTCGCGAATCATCCACTTCGCTCAGAATGACAGACGAAAACTAATTCGCACTTATCTTACGGGGCCGATCACCCACGCTTTCCGGTTGAGACCATATACGAGCGCCAGTACGGCGAAGCTGAGCGCTAGCAGCAGCAGCGCGGTCTCGTTGGCGGCGGCGTAATCGGAGGCTTGCACGCGATCGAAAATATCAATCGAAACAGTGCGCGTGACGCCGGGAATATTTCCGCCCACCATGAGTACGACGCCGAACTCTCCCATGGTGTGGGCAAAGCTGAGGGCAGCGCCGGTAATCAGTCCGGGGACCGACAGCGGCGCGATTACACGAAAGAAAGTTCTTAGCGGGGAAGCGCCTAGGGTAGCCGAAGCGGCAATTAGCTTGCGATCGACGCCGGCGAATGATGCGGCAAAGGGCTGCACCGCAAACGGCAGACTATAGAGGATGGAACCAATTACCAGGCCGCTGAAGGTGAAGGCCAGGGTGTGGCCGGTGAGTGCGATCCACCAGCGCCCAAGCGGACTGTGTGGTCCGAGCGCCACCAGAATATAGAATCCGAGAACAGTCGGCGGAAGCACGATGGGCAGCGCCACGACTGCTTCGACCAGAAACTTCCAGCGCCAGCGAGAAAAGGCAATCCAGTAGGCGATCGGCAGCCCGATCACGAGCAGCACGGCCGATACCGTGACCGCCAGTTGCAGCGTTAGCCGGAAGGCTTGCCAGTCGATCGTCATAATGGGTTGGCCATGATGCCTTGCGCAGCGTCTCTCGAAAATTCGTTGTTTATTATTGCGGCAACGTGAAACCGTACTTTCGCAGTAACTCGCCTACATCTTTCGTTTTGATGTAGTCGAGAAACTCCGTCGCTTCCTTCTTATGCTGGGAGTGCGACAGCACAACGACTCCCTGTGCCAGCGGAGGGTAAAACTCGGCCGGAACCTCCCAGTACTTTCCTTTGCCGCGCATCGCGGGCGCGGCGGCGTGGGCCAGTGCCACGAAACCCACCTGCGCGTTGCCTGACTCCACGAACTGCGCCGCCTGCGAGATATTCTCGCCCAAAACGAGTCGATCCGCGACTTGATCGTAGAGCCCGGCGTGGCGCAGGGCGGCCACGGCTGCGCGGCCATAGGGTGCATGCTGCGGGTTGCCGGTGGCAATCTTTTTGACCGAGGGATCGAGCAGAACCTTCATGCCCTGGTGTTCGACATCGAGCGGAGAGTCGGCGGGAACCCACAGCACAAGCCTTCCGACCGCGTACTGATACAGGCTTGACCCGTCGGCATTGCCCGCGGCAATTAGTTGCCGCGGATAATCCATGTCCGCCGAAAAGAACAGATCGAATGGAGCGCCGTTCTGAATCTGCTGCGTGAGAGCCCCCGAGGCTCCGAACGAAAGCTTCACCTTCACGCCGGTCTTCTTCTCGTAACTGTCCCCGATCTCTTGCAGCGCGGAGCTCAAATCGGCCGCTGCCGCTATGACCAATGCAGGAGAGCCGTTCTTCTCCTGGGCCCAGCCGGAAATCGTACTCAGAAGAATGCATGCGGCCAGTAAGACGCGGGGAAAAGATCTCATGTGCGTGGCCGTCCGTTTCTTCGAAGCAATCTTGGAAAACAATCTTGGGAAAAACAGATTGTACAGGGTGAGCGCAGGTTCGTGGCGTTCACCGGCGGAAGCAGTTTTCCCGAAGTGGTCCATCGACGGCGGTTTTCGGCGCTTTTACATTGCTTCCTCGGCGTCCGCTTCCCATACTGGCGGTGAGCTTCCTCATGCCCAGCCGGCGTTTTCTCTTTTCGTGGCGAATTCCAACCTTCCTTCTGATGAGCCTCGCATGGATGTCAATCGCCCGGGCACAAGGCGCGAAGCAGACCGTTCCTGAAAGCCCCATCCCTGATTCTGACGCCGATCACGTCAAAGAGCGCAGCCAGTGGTTTTTCCGCGGACGCCTGGTCCGCGGGAAACCGTCTGCCGAACTTCGGCGCCGCGCCTATGAGGCGAAGCTTCGGATGCGCGCGCAGCACGCAGCGGCTATTGCCGCCTCTGGCGCTGCTCACACGCCAACGGCTCTCGTCGATGGAAATACCTCGATCTCGACTGGCGCGTGGACTCCGTTAGGCCCCGTGCCTCTGGCTTCCGACGCGACCGGCAACGGCACGCAGAATTATGGCCAGGTCTCCGGACGCGCGACCGCCGTCGCCATCGATCCCGCAGACGCGACCGGCAACACTCTATATATTGGCGGAGCCCAAAGCGGAGTCTGGAAGTCGACCAACGCCGCCAGCAGCACCGCTAGTGGCGTGGACTGGGCTCCGGTCACCGACGACCAGGCTACGCTTTCAATCGGCGCAATCGCCATCCAGCCCGGCAATACCAATCCCGCTCAGACTGTGATTCTCGCCGCCACCGGGGAAGCGGACAATTCCGGTGACTCTTATTTCGGCCTCGGAATTTTGCTCTCGACAAATGCCGGAACCACGTGGACGCTGGTCTCCACGGCCAACAGCGGCGCACTGTCATTCAGTGGACTGGGCGGTACGCGCATGGCATTCAGCACCACCAGCGGACAGATGAGCACAGTGGTTTCGGCCATGGCCACTACATCCGAAGGGCTGGTCGACGGAGCTGTCACCGTCAACACGACGCGCGGGCTCTACACTTCGCTCGATGCCGGCCAGACCTGGAACTACGACGCGCTCATCGATCCCGGCGGAGCCACCGACGCCACGTCCGCGACGTCGGTCGTCTACAACGCTACGGCAGGGCTGTTCTTTGCCGCCATTCGCTATCACGGCTTTTATTCTTCGCCCGACGGAGTGAACTGGACTCGTCTCGCGGTTCAGCCCGGTGGCGCTGCGCTTAGCACTACAGCATGTCCGCCGCAATCCACCTCGAATAGTTACGCCTGTCCGATCTATCGCGCGGAAATCACGGTGGTACCGGGACGCAACGAGATGTATGCCTGGTACATTTCGCTCGCTGTCAACGGCAGTCCCGTCGACGATGGCATGTGGCAAAGCCTCGACGGCGGCGCGTCGTGGATTTCGATTCCCGACACCACGATCACCAATTGCGGCGATATTGACGGCTGCGGCGTGCAACAGGGCGACTACAACCTGGAACTGCTGGCGGTTCCGAACGGGGCGGCGACGGACCTGTATGCGGGTGCCATCAATCTTTACAAGTGCGGCATCAATTCGGTGAATCCCACTTGCGCAACCTCTCCGTTCATCAACCTCACTCACGTTTACGGATGCGACCCGATTGCCGCGCCATCGCACGTGCATCCCGACCAGCACGCGCTGGCCTACGCGATTCCGAGTTCAGGCAGCGACTCCGGCAATGAGTTGCTGTACTTCGCCAACGACGGAGGCATTTACCGCGCCCTCAACGGATTTGCCGGGCTGAACAGCGGCGCGTGCACGGGCACGAATCAGTTTGACGATCTCAATCAGGATCTGGGATCGATGACGCAATTTGTCAGCTTCTCGCAGCATCCCACTGATCCCAACACGTTGCTCGGAGGAACGCAGGATAACGGCTCGCCCGCGACGAACCAGGCGACCACGAACACGAGTTGGGGGAATATCCTGGGCGGCGACGGCGGCTATAACGCGATTGATCCAGCCGTGCCAACGAACTGGTATGCCTCGAATCCGGACATTCCGCCCGGCGGCCTCGGCGTTCAGTTCTGCCCCAGCGGGGTGAACTGCAATGACAGCGGATTCAACTTCGTTGTCACCAGCAGTACCGTCGGCGGCGACGACGGAGCTTTTTATTTTCCTTACATTCTCGATCCGCAGTCTTCCACGGCGACGCTGGTTGGGACTTGCCGCGTGTGGCGCGGGCCGCGCGCGGGCGGCGCTTACTCCGTTCTCAGCCCGAACTTCGACACTCTGGGCTCGGGGACATGCTCGGGGAGCGAAGTCAACCTGGTGCAGGCTCTGGCTGCAGGAGGCGCGACCGACCAAAACGGTTCGAGCGTCATTTACGCCACGACCAGCGCACAAGGCCCGCTGGATGGTCCTCTCACTACCCCCGCCGGTGGCAACGTCTGGGTGACCACCGATGCTTCGGCCGGAAGTTCTGCATTTGCCGATGTGACTAATAACGGTCCGCTGGGCAATATCAACCCGAACCAGTTCCCCATATCCGGCGTCGCGATCGATTCGTCCGATGCGACTGGAAAAACTGCTTACGTGACAGTGATGGGATTTACCGGGGGCACGGGCCATGTGTGGAAGACCATCAACGCTGGGGCGTCCTGGACCGATTTCACCGCCAACCTTCCCGACTCGCCGGTGAATGCGGTGGTGGTCTATCCTGCACTGTCTCAAGTCTACGTCGCAACCGACGTCGGCGTCTTCGGCAGTTCCACCTCCGCGGCCAGTTGGACGGAAGTGGGGCCAAGTTCCGGCCAAGGCCAGACCGGATTCCTGCCTAATGTCGCGGTGACCGCTCTTGCGGTTTTCAATTCCGGTGGCCAGCAACTGCTGCGGGCTTCCACGTATGGCCGCGGCGTGTGGCAATACAATCTGGTACTCGCGCCGGATTTTGAAATGTCCGTTTCCAACTCGCCCCTGACTGTCAACTTCGGGCAGGTCGCAATCTTCAACGGCACAGCCAGCGCCTTGAACGGGTATTCCAGCGCAGTGACATTAAGCTGCGCGATCTTCGTACCGCCTCTGCCGGGCACGTGCACTCCGGCGCCTTCGCCGGTGACCCCGGGGATTAATACGCCCTTTACGGTCACTGCCGGCGGGGCAGTCGGAGACTACTATTTCAACGTACAGGGAACCGGTTCCGATGCAAATAATACGACACACGAAGTGAGCGCCGTCCTGCATGTTCTGAGCAACAACCCTGATTTCACGCTCAGCTCCCCCACCGCTTTCCCCACCGTAAACGCCGGTAACAGCGCCGGCAGCGGACCGATCAGTATTACCGCAGCCAGCGGTTTCACCGGGATCGTCAATCTGACGTGCTCGCTCATTTCGGGCAGCGGGAGTTGCAGCGTAAATCCCAGCGCGGTCACTTCTTTTCCCACCACGGCGAACGTCACCGTCAACGCGACAACTCTGAGTGCAGGCAGCTACCAACTGCTCGTGCAGGGAGCCTCAAGCGCCACAAATCACACCCTGTTGATCCCCTTCAACGTGGGGGACTACCAAATCTCGGGCACGGCAGCGCTTTCGCTCACTCCGGGCGGGCAAGGCGCAGCGACGATGATGTTCACGCCATCGACGTACTACACCGGCAATATCAACGCGACTTGCGTCGCCAGCTCACTGGCGGGTGCAACCTGCTCGCTGAACCCGGGGAATCCGATTATCGTCAACCTCGGATCAACCGAATCGCTGGTCGCGACCATCGGTGTGCCCAGCAGTGCGACGCCGGGAACGTACAACGTCAACCTCAACACCCAGGATACGACCGGAGTGCCAAGCCATAATTTCACCGTAGCTGTGACCGTGCAGGATTTTCTGGTCGCTTCCTCGACCGCGAGTCGGACCGTGGCCGCAGGCCAAACCACCGCAGCCTATAACCTGACCGTTCAGCCCACGGGCGCGTCGTTTAGCGGTGCCGTTGCTCTGTCGTGCCCCAGCGGACTTCCTGCCGGGGCGCAATGTGTTTTCAGCCCATCCACGCCGGTAACGCCAGGAAATACGTCGGCGCCGGTCGGGATGAGTATTTCCACGGGCGCTACGACCCCCGCAGGCACCTACTCGATCACGGTGACGGGAACATTCACAGGAACGCTCCTTGGAACTCTCATGGGGACTCTCACTGGGACGACAGGCTCACTGGCCCATTCGGTAACCGTATCGCTGGTGGTGACGAGCAGCGCCGGGAGCCCGGAACTTCAGCTGGCGGTGATCCAGCCATTTCCGGCCAGCACGGATGCTGGGACGCAGTCGACTGCCAAAGTGTCGGTAACTCCGAGTTACAGCGGCTCAGTCAATGCTACGTGCGACGCCAGCGCAATGCCCGGGGCGCAGTGCGCGCTCACGCCGGCAAATCCAGTGACCATCAGCGCGAATGCCGCGGCGGTCTTGACGGTGACGCTGAACGCACCCAATAATGCACCACCCGCCGCCTACAACATCAACGTGACGGTGACGGACTCATCCGGACAGCCGAGCCAAACCGTGCAACTGCCACTCACCGTGATTACCGATTTTTCCATCAGCTCGGCCACGTCCACTCAAACGGTAACTGCGGGCCAGACCAGCGGCGCTTACCAGCTCGTGGTTGCTCCGAATCCGCCGGGCGCTTCGTTTAACGCTGCCGTCACGCTGGCATGCACGGCCGGACTGCCAGCGCAGGCGCAGTGCATATTCACTCCATCGACACCGACAACTCCCGGAAACTCCGCAGTCGATGTAGTCCTGAACATTTCTACGACAACGACAAGCAACGCCGACGTGCGACGGCAGACGCGAACTGCGCGAAAAGAGCCGAGCACAACGTCGACCTCAAGCATTTCCCGCGCCGCCCTCCTCGGTGCGCCGGAGTATGTGCCGGAGTATGTGCCGTGGCTATTGCTGCCCGGAATCGTAATCGGCTTCGGAATGGCGGGCACACGCCGCGGCGCGAAGCGCAGGCAACGCCGGTTGGGCTGGTTCCCTCTGCTGGTTTCGCTCACCTTGTCTTTATTCCTGTCCCTATCGCTGCTTTCCTGCGGCGGGGTCAGTAACGGAGGCGGGGGCGGCACGACGGGCACGCCCACCACCTACATTATTACTGTTACCGGCACCTCTGGATCTCTCAGCCACAGCACGCAAGTGACGCTTGTCGTAGACTGAGGCGGTTACAGGCCGGCGGTCGCAGTTCCTGATCCTTGTAAGCGAAATGACCGACTCTCGCTACAACATAGTCGTCATCGGCGGCGGTGTGGTCGGGCTAGGGGTCGCGCTCGAGATCACGCGCCGCTTTCCGCACCTCCGGCTCTTGGTTCTAGAGAAGGAAGACCGCGTCGCCCGCCACCAGAGCGGACACAACAGCGGCGTGATTCACTCTGGCGTCTACTACAAGCCCGGTTCCATGAAAGCCCGCCTGTGCGTGAGCGGAGCGGCGGCCATGATCGAGTTCTGCCGCGAACATGGAATCGCACACAACGTCTGCGGCAAAGTCATTGTCGCAACTCACGCGGACGAACTTGTTCGGTTGGAGGAACTACGCCGGCGCGGAGAAGCCAACGGCGTGGTCGGCCTGCGTCTGATCGGTCCGGAGGAACTGCGCGAAATCGAGCCGCATGCTGCAGGACTGCAAGCCCTGGTCGTGCCCTCGACGGGAATTACCGACTACGCGGCAGTGTGCGAAAAATATGCGGAGCTGATTTCCGCGGGTGGCGGCACGGTGCTCACTTCCGCAGCCGCCACCGGCATCCGCCGGTCAGCAAACGAAATCGTGATCGAGACTCCGCGAGGCGCGTTCTCCACGACTTCGCTCATCAACTGCGCCGGACTGTTCAGCGACCGCATCAGCCGGATGGCGGGAGATGACCCCGGCGTGATGATCGTTCCTTTTCGCGGTGAGTACTATGATCTGATTCCCGAGCGCGCCGGGCTGGTGCGGGCGCTGATTTATCCCGTGCCTGATCCGCGCTTTCCGTTTCTCGGGTTGCACTTTACCCGGCGCATCACCGGCCGCGTGGATGCCGGCCCGAACGCCGTGCTCGCGCTGGCGCGCGAGGGCTACCGTCACCGCGACATCAACGTGCGCGACCTGGCTTCCTCACTGACATTTCCCGGGTTCTGGCGCATGACCCGGAAGCACTGGCGCAATGGTCTCGACGAATGGCATCGTTCCCTGTCGAAGCCGGCTTTCGTCCGCGCCTTGCAGCGCTTGCTGCCGGAAGTTAGCGAGAAGGATCTGGTGCCCGGCGGCTCGGGCGTGCGCGCCCAGGCACTGAAGCCCGACGGCGCTTTAGCGGACGATTTCTTATTTGTGCCTTCTGGGAATGTATTGCACGTCCTCAACGTGCCCTCGCCGGCGGCGACGGCCTCGCTGAGCATCGGCAAGGCGATTGTTGATGTCGCGGCTGCGAATCTGGGCGTCTCCTGAAAAGCCCCGCTGGCAGCCCGGTTTCAGCCGCCAGGTTTCACAATTTCGTTAGAAAATAAGATGCAACGACATCTGGATCTGCCGCGGACTGCCAATGGTTTTGTTTGTAATGCCGAGGCCGCTGAGTGACGAACAGACGTACAGGGCTGTGTACGTCGTGTCGCATGGCGGAATCGTGGCAGGCTGGCCGACGACCGGGAAGCCGTTGAAGTTGATGTTCTGGCTCACATCGTCGATGGGGATATCGAAGCTCGCCGTATTGGTCAGGTTGAAGATTTCCATTCTGTATTTCAACAAGACCCGTTCGGTGATCTGCGTGGACTTTCCAATCGAGAGGTCGGCGCGCCGCTGCCAGGTTTGCCGGAAGATGTTGCGCTCGCCCTTGGCGATGAAGTTTGTTTCGTAGGGATCGTTGCTCGGAATCGCGCCGTTCAAGTCGCCCGCATTCAACAGCGGAAGCCCGAAGCAGGATGCTTTCAGCGCAAACGAGTTGGGGTCGGCTTCATTGGCATGCGCTCCGGAGGACCCCGTCAGCGCCTGCTTCGGAGTGCAGCCCGAAAGCGGTACCACCGGGTTCGTAATGCCATCGTTCACGCCGTAGAAGATGCTGCCCACCGCGCCCGAATAATCGATAACACTATACGGCTGCCCGCTTTGCAGGACTGTCAAACCCGAGATCGACCAACCGTCGACGAGGATGCCCTTGAGCGAACTTGCCGGGAAAAATTTCGGCAGCTCATAGGTGTAGGTGAAATTGATGACGTGCTTGCGGTCGAAGTCGGAGAGTCCGTAGCCGGAGCGCAAATCCAGCGGGTTATTGCCGTTGTAGAACAGTCCCATGGCGCTTTGCTCGTCCGTTGCATGGGAGAAGGTATACGAGGCGCCGATCGAGAAGCCATGACTCATGCGCTTCTCGAAGTGAGTTTGAAGCGCGTTGTAAGCGGAGATTCCGGCAGCGGTGTAAGACTCCGACTCGGAGGAATAACCGATGTAAGGAACTCGCAGGTCGACGTTGCCGCCCTCGAAGGTTTGTTGATAGGGCTGACCGTTGGGCAGGTTAATCGAGGGATATGGGAAGACTGTGTTTTCTGTGACGATCGAGTAACCGTAAGTGTAGTCCTGCTCGACCGGTGTACCCGCCCGGATGGGAGCGGTCGGCGAAGCGATCGCCGCCTGGTTGAAGGGCAATGGAACGACCTCATGACGCCCCAGATTTCCGACATATCCGATTTCAAACACCAGATCATTGCGTGGCTGCCACTGAATATCGAGCGTCTGGTTCATGCTGTAAGGCAGTTTGTTAGCGCGGTTGTAATCGGCGAATGAGAACAGCGGAGCCCCGCTCTCGATGTCGCCGGCGTTCGGCAGGTTCAGAAAAGCGGGATTGCCGCTGGGTCCCGGCCCCAGCGTAGTTCCCCAGGGGGCCTCGAAACTGCTGCAATACGAATAGCCGTAAGTGCTGCAAGATTGCTGGTTCACCCAGGGTGGAGTCTGGTTCACTCCGAACGGGCCGCCTGCGATCACGCCCGAGGCAAAACCCGGAGAGAGGTAGGTGAAGAGTTCACCGCGATCATAGTACAGGCCCCAGCCGGCGCGAACCACAACCTTGTCTTTGAACGCCTGAGGGCTCCAGGCCACGCCCACGCGGGGCGCGATTCCCCATTGCCGTCCCGTCAGCGTCGAATCACTGACGCCGTGCGACGGGAAATCAGGATTGTTCCCGGCGATGATGAAGCCGTTCGAGGTAATCGTGTCGCTGGTTGCGTCGTAGCTGTACCGCGAGGGATCAAAATTGAAAATGCGGCCGTTCTTTTCCTTCAAGCCTCCGTGATAGTCAAAGCGCAGGCCACCGCTGAAGCTGAGGTTGGGACGGACTTGAAACTTGTCCTGGACATACCAGCCGGTTTCGTTCGAGCGGTAATAGCGGTTGGCGTCGCCCTGCAGAAAAGTTGTGGTGATGAATCCATCGGCCGTATAGGTGATAGGCGAGCCGGTGAGGAAGTCGTCCCAGTTGACGAAACCGATCATGCCCGAGTTCGGTCGTTCATCGCGCGCGTTGAGTTGCGTGTAGGAATAGTTTCCGCCGAAGGTGACCGTGTGTTTTCCGTGGCTCCAAATCGCATTGGCGGAGGGCATCCAGCGGTTCTGAAAAATGCCGGTAAAAGCGCCCTGCGAAGCCGCCGTCGAGCCGATCGTAGTTCCCGCGTTGAAAACGAAGTTGGTATTCAACGGGGATTCGTTTCCCAGATCGTCCACAATCGTTATGCCCGGAAAAACATTGGAGCCCAGGTTATTGATACCTACCGATCCAGGCGAGAAGGGCTGGCCAATCGTGCTGTAAACCTTTTCGCGAATGAAGCCAAACACTTCGGCGACGCTGAAGTTCGGTCCAAAAGATTGAGTATTTGTGATGGAGGCAACCTGGCTGCCCGCGTCCAGGTGTTGCGGGAAGCCTTCCACCGCGGAGTATCCGAACGGCGCAATCGTGGGATCGTGCTGGTAATAATATTTCAAAGACAGAGTGTCGGTGGATTTGGGCTGGTAGTCGAGATTGGCTACCGCCTGATCGGTGATGAAATAGGCCGACTGTGTGAGGAAAACATTCTCCGGGAAGTTCAGCGTTGGTACGAAATTAGGATTCGCTGACGGGAACAGAAGCTGGCCGTTGGGCAGCGTGGTGTTCAACAATTGCAGCGCGGTTGGATCCACCCCGGCAGCCGTTAGACAGGGCGTTGTGTTCCCCGGGGTGCCGCAACCAGATCTGAAATTCGCGTTGTCAACCGCCGCCAGTGCGGCCGCGCTGCGATCGGCCCCCAGGCCGGTAGGCACGGCCGTTCGCGAGGTTCCAATCTCCAGATCGGAAGCGTGGGTGTGCTGGTAACTGATAAAGCCGAAAAGCTTGTTCTTAATGAGCGGACCTCCCAGCGTTCCGCCCACCGTGTAACGATGCAGCTCAGGCACATCTTCATTCGGCGGGATGTTGGCGTCCTGCTTGTAGAAATACGGGGCTGCATTCCACGCGCTGGTTCCGAAGTGACCGTAAGCCGAGCCGTGAATGGAATTGGTGCCGGAAGCGGTGCTCATGTCGAGATGGGCGCCGCTGGTCGAGCCCTGTTGTGCATCGTACATCGATGTATTGACGCGAAACTCCTGAATGGTTTCCGGGGCGGGCGTGGGCAAAGCCTGGCCGATGGCCAGATACGGGGATGCCGTGCTCTGAATGACCTGCGCCGTAGTGCTGCCGGCGCCGGAAACGCCGGTGTTATTTACGATGCGCGCCGAAGCTACCGAGCTCGTACTCTTGCCGTTGAAGAGATTGCTGGCGTCCACGCCGTTCAGCAGAAAAGTATTACTCGTGTCGCGTTGGCCGTTGGCCCAGATCGGCTGATTTCCCAGCCCGGCGTTGACGCCGGTACCGCTGGGCAGTTCCGCATTCACTCCCGGAGAAAGAATGGCCAGCCCGGTGAAACTGCCGGTCGGCAGCGGTACTTCCTCGATTTGATTTTGCTCCAGTATGTAGCCGTTTGTCGTGTCGACCGCATTCATCGCCGGCGCTGCCTCGACGTCAACGGTGGTCCCAACCTGGCCGACCTTCATGGAAACATTCAGGGTCGCGGTTCGATCCGCCTGCACCGGAATCGAAGCCAGTCTTTCGGTTTGGAATCCATCATGGGCCACCGTGACGGTATAAGTGCCGATGGGCAGGTTGACGAAGTCATACGCGCCGTTGCCATTCGTTTTCAGCGTGCGCGTCAGCTTGGTCTGATCTCCGACGATGGTGACGGTAGAGTCGGGCAACACGCTGCCGCTCTTGTCGGACACAGTTCCAGTGATGCCGCCCAGTGTCTGTTGCGCCGCGGCGCACAGGGAAAGCTGCAAAAGCACGGCCAGTAAGGGGATTCCAAGCTTCATCTTCGTTGCCATCAAATTCTTCGCCGTCAAATTCGTTGCCATCAAAGTGAACCTCGTCGGGGTAGAAACACAAATCCCATGCGACCGCTGCCGGTCGTGGATTGCAATTTCACTATCTACGACTCGGCCGGGAGCTGGTCGGCTCCGCACTGGTGCTGCACAGTTAGGCTGGAAAACTATGCCGCCAAATGTACGCGAACTCCGTAGAAAGCGGAAGCCGTCGACCCAGTGAAAATTCTTTTGACCTGAATCACTAATTTTTATAGTCGATTGTCAAAACTTGAACGGCTCAATGCTCGCGGCCGCCCCGACCTGTGCTTCGCGCGCGCACGAGAAACCATCCTAGTCCGGCGATCAAATACGCGAGATAGATGTAAGGCAGCTTGCCATAAGGCCCCTCGGGCACCGGATAGAGATTACCCAGCAGAGCCAGCAGCATGGCTGTCGCAGCCAGCCAGGGAACGATTTGCGCACCGCCGCTGAACACCCGGTACTGCCGCAGATAGCGCGGCAGCCCCACGCACACCAACGCGTAGGCCACAATGAAGCCATAAGTCGCAAGCGAGCCCATCCAGCCATACACATCCAACCCGCTGGCTCCGCGAGCCGCGAGCACAGCGACCGGAAGCACGGCCGCGATTCCAGTGATGACTACGGCCCGGCTGGGAGTGTGATTGCGGGCGTGAGTCGCGCCCAGCGATTCATGCGCGAGCCCGTCATGCGCCATCCGCAACAGCACGCGCGCCGCAGCCGTTATGCACGCCAGCGTGCCGGCAAACAAACTCACCAGCGCACCGATGTCAATCAGCAATCCCAGCACCGGCACGCCGCCAACGTTGGCCAACACGTACATGGGAGCCTGGCTCGCGCCCAAGTCTCCGCCCACGGAATGAAATCCCATGACCTCCGAGTAAGCGCATACGGTAAAGAAAGCTCCGGCCAGAACGGAACTCTGAATTACCGCGCGCGGAATCGTTCGGAGTGGATCGCGAGCCTCCGCGCCCAAGGTGGTCGCGCTTTCAAAGCCTACAAAACTAAACAGCGCCAGTACCAGGCCGAGCCGGAGCCCGCTCCCGCTCATGCCGCGCAGGTGAAGTTGATCGCCATCCCAATGCCAGCCGTGACGAAAGAGCACGAGTGCGATCACGACCACGATTATTGAGACCGACGCCGCTTCAATCCACAGCATGAGCCGCGCGGAAATCTTCACATCGCGATAGGCGATCCAGATCGAAACCCCAGTCACCAGCAGCGCCAGCAACACGGCAGAGAAGACGTGCCCGGTGGCATCGCGCAATAACACGTTGGCATAGTGGTAGAAGCCGCCGATCACGCTTGATCCCGTGGCCACGTAAGCGAGCAGCAGACTCCAGGCGACGGTCGCTGAAAGCCACGGCGGCAGGGTCATCGATGCATAGGTGTACAGCGATCCGGGAGAAGACGAGTGTCGCGCGTAGCGCGCGATGCACAACGCGACCAAGAAAATTGCGACCGTAGCCAGAACGTACGCGAGCCACGTCCCGTTGCCCGCGAGCGCACAGACTAAGGGAATTGTCGCCGCCGGCGTTGTGGTCGGCGCGACAGTTGAAACGGACTGCGCCAGAGTCTCCAGAGGAGAGAGAATTCCGCGCCGCAAGCCGTAGTCCGCGCCTGGCACAGGCACCGGCGGTGTGGACTGCATGAGCTAGGCTGCTCCTTCGTCGAGCAAATGCGATTGGCGTGGGATTGTACAACACGCGCCGCCAGCCTTATCCCGCGAGCGAGCGCGGACCGATGCGGATGAACTAGAAGAAAAATCAATTGATGCGAATCGAAAAGACGCGCACGCGAATTTCATCTTCGTGCTAACGTCACTTTCTGAGCTGCCGATTTTCGAGTCTGAGAAGATCGGACTTATTTCCGGCGTCACAGGGAGGTCGAGATGAGAGCGTGTCCCAATACCAAGTGCGTAACCTTCGGACGCATCGTCTACTCGGTTGCGACCCGTTGTCCGCTCTGCAAGTGGGACCTGAAGAGTGTTCTGCCCGCCAGCGAGACTGCGCCTCCGAAGCCGGATCGGCAGATGCCCGCCCCACGCTAAGGGTGCGCGTGTACGCGGGTTCCTTCGTGTTACTCAGCGTCCTTCGTGGTTAAAGATTTCAACCCCGCCACTACCCAACTCCGTCGTTACTTCCCAATATCTTCATTCCACAAATCCGCATGCGTGCCGATGAATTCGCGCATCATGCGAACGCATTCCGCATCGTCGAGCACTACGACCCTGGCGCCCTGTTGCCGGAAGAGGTCTTCCGCGCCGAGGAAGTTTCGATTCTCTCCAATCACGACGCGGGGAATCCGGAACAGCAGGGCCGCACCCGCGCACATGATGCAGGGACTCAACGTGCTGACCAGCGTCAGCTCCGTCCAATCGCGACGTCGCCCCGCGTTGCGCAGGCACACTGTTTCGGCGTGCGCCGTGGGATCGCCGCACTGCACGCGCAGGTTGTGTCCCCGGGCCACAACCTGACCCTGTCGGTTCGCCAGAACCGCGCCGATCGGCAATCCGCCTTCGCGCAGCCCTTGCCGGGCCTCTTCGAGAGCCGCTTGCAGTAGTTCTTGGTCATTCATTGCTGGTCGTTCATTGTTGGTCGTTCATTGCTGGTTGTTCATGTTTTGATTTGTATCGCGAGTTTTGTACGTTTCCGCGAAGTTGGCCGCGTTGCAGTGCGCCGCTTGCCGTCTTTGAGAGTTGCGGGAAACGCGGTTCGGGTTCCGCACAATCGAAGAGAAGTCTCCCAAGCCAGCGTCCGCGCGCCAAATCGCGCCGCGTGCAAATCTTTGGTGCGAAAGGGGGGACTCGAACCCCCACGGTTTTACCCGCCAGATCCTAAGTCTGGTGCGTCTGCCAATTCCGCCACTCTCGCAACGTTAAGATTATACAAAGGGTTTGCGCCCGCTTATCACAAGGTTTTTGCTCGTCGTCGTTCCTAAACGGCTGCCAAAGTCCGGTTTCGGAGAATTCCTCCTCCACGCTACCGGTATCATGTCGGACGCGCATTTCGGACGCGTACTAGGTTGCGTTCGGAGAATAAGCCTGAACGAAAAGCGTTAGATTGGGAAATGGGGCAGTATCAAGCCAATAAAAAACTATATTCTCCTTCTCACTCTTTCCCTAAAAAAGTAAAATGCCGCGTCGTAAGCAGGGAGGTGGCGCCATGAGAACAAAACTGTACATTATCCTTATCCTTATACTTACTCTTCTAGCTTGCCCGTCCTTACTCCAAGCCCAAGAGTCTGCGCCAACCGGGCTAATGGCAGTAGCCGGCAATGCGCAGGTCGCGCTGAGCTGGAATGCGTCCAGCGGCGCCACCAGCTATGGCGTTTATCGCTCCACCGTCACCGGCGGTCCTTACACTTTTGTCAATACCACTGCCGCAGTCAGCTACACCGATGCGAATCTCAGCAATAATCTAAGCTACTTCTATGTGGTCAACGCCACCGGAACCGGAGGCACCAGCGGCTACTCCAGCCAGGTAAGTGCGACTCCAGAGTTCGCTCCTGGCTTCGCCCACATTCAGCACATCGTATTCATCATCAAAGAAAACCGCACCTTCGATAATTTGTTCGGCACTTACCCGGGAGCCAACGGAGCGACTACGGCTACTACCTCACTCGGACAGGTCATTCCGCTGGGACACGCATGGGACCGCGTAGCGCGTGACATGGATCACTCCTGGCATGGCTCGTTCATCGCCACCGATTACGGCCGGATGGACGGCTTCGACCTGATTCAGCAGGCCAACATTAATGATGATTACCTCAGCCTGACCCAGCAAACGCAAAGTGATATGCCCAACTACTGGGCCTATGCCGGCAACTTCGTGTTGGCCGACAATATGTTCAGCTCTCTGCACGGTCCGAGTTTTCCCAACCATCTGTACACCGTGGCCGCCCAATCCGGAGGGGTGGCGACCAATCCCTACGGCGGGGATGCCACGATCTCGTGGGGATGCGATGCGCCGTCTGCGCGGCTCGTAGACGTGCTCGACACCAGTGGCAATTTGACAGAAGTGTTTCCCTGTTTTGACCTCTATACCCTGGTGGACAGTCTTCAGAGTGCGAGTATTTCGTGGAAGTACTACTCTCCTGCGCAATATCAAGACGGTTACGAATGGAACGCTCTCAACTCCATTAATCAAATTCGCAATAACTCCTCGGTGTGGAACACGGCCAACATCCCAAACACGACGCAGTTCGTCACTGACGCCCAGAATGGACAATTGCCCAGCGTGAGCTGGCTGGTGGGCCCGGGGCCGACCAGCGAACATCCCACCGCTTCGATTTGCGCCAGCGAAAACTGGACCGTGCAACAGATCAACGCGGTGATGCAAGGGCCGGAGTGGAACTCCACGGCCATCTTCCTCACCTGGGACGATTTCGGCGGCTTCTACGATCATGTGCCGCCCCCCGCGGCGGAGGACGAATACGGTCTGGGCTTGCGCGTACCCTTGTTGATCATTTCGCCCTACGCGCTTGCGGGGCACATTTCCAATACACAGTACGAACCCGCATCGTTGCTCAAGTTCGTGGAAGAGAGGTTCGGGCTGGCGGCGCTGACGACGCGTGACGACAACGCCAATGACACGTTGGATAGCTTCAACCTGACGCAAACTCCGCTCGCGCCGCTGGTGCTCGAGACCCGCACGTGCCCGGTGGCGTCAAGGCCATCGTTGACTTTTCCCCTGGATCAGGAGGTCGGTACCGCGAGTCCTTCCGAAACCGTGTTTTTCACGAATTACAACACCACTACCATGAGCTTCCAATCAGTGACCACCACCGGAGATTTTTCGACGACTGCGAACTGCAAGGGCGGGTCGATTCCCCAGTTCATTGATTGCGATGTGCCCATTACCTTCACACCGACGGCGACTGGTCTGCGGACGGGGACCTTGACGGTTACCGACAGCGACCCCAGCAGCCCGCAAACTGTGGAACTGAGCGGAATGGGGACCTACGTCACCTTCAGCAAGCCCACGCTGAATTTCGGCACCGTTCTGCGAAGCAAATCGTCGTCCAAGAAGTTGTCGGTCACTTTAAACAACAACGGGCCCAGCCCACTCACGGTCGACAGCATCAAGATGTCCGGCGACTACACACAGACCAACTCTTGCAGCGCGGCGGTGGCTGCCCATTCGAGCTGCAACATTACGGTCACATTCACGCCCTCCACGACCGGCAAGCGTTTTGGAACAGTCACGATAGTCGACAGCGATGGCGCCAGTCCGCACGTCGTGAACCTCACCGGCGTCGGAACGCAGATTTCCTTTTCGCCGTCGAGCTTGACCTTTCCCGCGCAAACGATTGGAACCATGAGTTCGCAGTCCGTCACCGTGACTAATAACGGCCCGACCGCGCTGAGTCTCACTCCGGTCACCATCACCGGCGATCCCCAAAGCATCTCCAAGGTCATCTACGAATATCCCGGCCTGCCGACGAACAATTACACGCAGAGCAACAATTGCGGCACCAGCCTGGCGGTGAGGGCAAGCTGCACAGTTACCGTGACGTTCTCGCCCACGCTGACAGGAACGATCAACGCCAGCGTTCAGATCTTCGACAACGAAGAGGACAGCCCGCAGGTGATCAGCGTGACCGGCACTGGAAATTGAAGGCTTAAAAACAGAAGGGGGATCCTCTGCTTCGTCTAAGAAGTCGGTGTGGCCCGCGACCTCGACGTCGAGGAATGTTTCTCTGGCAGGTCGCTGCGGTTCTCGCGTTACTGCCGATGAGCTTTCTCGTAGAGGCCGCCGGCCAGGCATCGTTCGGGATCGAGCCCGCCGGACCGCCACGAACGGAAGTTCCGCAGGAACTGAGGAACCGGCTTGAGGCAAGTGGGACACGCCTGTTCCGCACCGTAAACGGCATCGACATCCCGGTCGCGGAGTTGTGGTGGGTTAAGAGCCTGACAGTGCATTCCTCCGGCAAGACTCGAGCGCGTGCAGAATACGCAGAGCTCACGCCGGGAAAACTGCTGGCCGTCTTGTACCTGCCCGCGGAACTCGAGGATGTGAAGAACCAGAAAATCCCGCCAGGGTTCTATACATTGCGCTACGCGCAACGCAACCGGGAGAAGGATGCGCACGACAAAGAAGAGGAGGAAGAGGATCAAGAGGCAAGGGAAGACGAACATAAGCATAGTGGCGGCGAGTATCGCGACTATGTTCTTCTTGCACGCCTGCAACCCGACAAGCCGACCCGCACTTATCTGAAACTTACCGAAATGCTCGAACTCTCGCGGCAGGTGTCACCTGGCAAGAAGCCGGTAATGCTGGCGCTGCCTCCTTTGAATCCAGCTTACAAGGCGTTTCCCTATGCGGTGTTGGACGATCAGGGCAATTGTGCCATCCAGTTCAAGCTTCCTGTGCAGTTTGCTTCTGGGAAGAGAAGTGAGATGCGGATCGCAATTCTCCTGGTGAATCCTCCCAATGTGTCCGAAGAGGATTGATCCGCCTAAAGCATTCGTCGTAAGCCTTGGCCAGTTTTAGTGCGTCAGGTCGGCGATCTGCACGTGATAGGGCTCCAGCAATTCGCCGGTGGCATGATCGAGGGCCGTCACCGCAAGCTGATAGTTGACTTCAGCTTGCAACAGGCTCAACTGTGCATCGGCCAGTTCGGTTTGCGCCTCAAGCACGAAGAAGATGGTCTCTGAACCCAGGTCATATTTGCGCTGCTCGGCGGCCATGGTTTTCTTGGACAGGGCGAGCGCTTCCTTGCCGGCGGCAATGCTCAGCTTTGCCTGCTCGAGTTGGTGAACCGCGTTGCTGACGTCGAGTTCGACCTGCTCGCGGAGTTGGCGCTGGTTGTACAAATCACTGCGGCGAGACACCAGCGCGCTTCCCAGCGCCGCCTTCGCTGCCCGATTTTTCAGCGGCAGACTCAACGACAATTGTGCGTAATAAGTTGGGTAGTTGAAAGTGGACAGCTGATTCAGCGATGAACTCGTCATCCGCACACCCGTAGCGCTGAATTGCGTGCCCCCCACCCCGTTCGAAGCGTATTGTGCGCTCAGGTCCAGTTCGGGCAAGAGGTGATTGTGAGCCAAATGAATGCTGGTTTCGTCATTCGCGAGGGCCGCATGAGCCGCGTCCAGTTCCGGCCGCTTGGTCAGAGCTTCCTGCAACGCAGTCGCGGAGTCGATGGTGCGAAGTTCGCCTGCGGGTTCCGGCTGTTCGGTAAGTTCAAGATCGAGAGCCTGAATATTCGGATCCTGATCCGCGCCTATGGTCATGCGGAGAGCGTCCTCGGCTTGCTTGAGTGCGTATTCGCTCTGAATGACCTGCACCCGCCGCGAGGCCACCTGCGACTCTGATCGGTAGATATCGAGCGGAGGCAAAGCGCCCAGTTCCAGCGCGCGTTTATCGCGCTTGTAAGTGACTTCGGCGGCATCCATCGAACCGCGCGCCACCTCCAGGTTTCCGCGCGCTTCCACTACCGCCCAATACTGTCCCACTGCCTGCACAATGTTATTACTCACCTCCGCAGAAAAGTTGGCCTGCGACTGCTCGAGATTGCGGCGCGCGATAACCAGCGGAGCCTGATTTGCAAACAGCCAGCCATTCCTCAGCAGTGGCTGGGTAAATTGGAAGCTCAGGGTCGAGTTGACATAAGGATTCAGAAAATAGAACGAGTTGTTGGAGAAATTGTTGTTGCTGCCCAGTCCTGCCTGTATGTTGGTGCCCGTCGCAAAAGTTTGCGAATAGTTGAATTGGGCATTTTGCGTGGTCGAGTTGACGGCGGATGTTCCAGCTCCCTGTAGTTGACTGACCGCGCTAAAAGTCGAACTATTCACGTTGTAGTAAGAAGTCAACAGCGGGTCAAATGGCGCGTGCGCGCCCAGTAGCGAAAACTTCGAGAACTCCACCTGCGTTTCCTGAACCCTCACGAAGCTGTTGTTTTCCAGCGTCAGCACGACCGCATCGCGCAGGCTGAGCGTCAGCTTTCCATTTACGACATAGTTCCGTAAATGCTCCGGACTTGCCAGTTTGCCGGAGCGGACCTGCGGCGTGGCCATGTCATTGTAGGATTCGCCTTTTTGCGCCCAGCAGGACGGAGCGAGCAGCGGCGTGAGCAGCAAAACGAAAAGCATCAGAATGAAAAAGAAAAGCGGACGACAAGAAAAAGAGAAGAGCCCCAGGCGAGAATGCTTCATCGCTCAATTCCTCCAAAGGTGTGTTGAGTGCTGCCGTGAACTGGTGTCGCGAACTGGCGCTGCGAATCGGTGTTACGAATCGGTGTTACGAATTGGTGTCGCGAATGACGACGGCCCGCCCCGCCTACTCCCAACGAATCGCTTCCACCGGATCAAGCCGTGCGGCTTTAACTGCAGGGTAAATTCCGAAAACTAATCCCACCGTAATCGACACGATGAACGCCAGGAGGATGGAACTCAGCGTCACAATGGTCGACCATCCAGCCAGCCACGCGATCAGGCGCGACATTACGAAGCCGAACATGATGCCGAAGCTGCCACCCACAAACGAAATCAGCATGGCCTCGACCACGAACTGGCGGATGATGTCCGACTGGCGCGCGCCCACCGCGCGGCGAACCCCGATCTCGCGCGTCCGCTCCAGAATACTGGCCAGCATGATGTTCATGATGCCGATGCCGCCCACGAGCAGGGAAATGGACGCGATCGCAACCATGACCGCATTGAACAAGCGCTCCGTCCGCTTCTGTTCGGCCAGCAATTCAGCGGGAACAATCACACTGAAATCGCCGGCAGCATGGTGCGAAGAATCGAGAATCGCCCGCACGATCTGAGCCACCGAACCCATATCCGCGCCGTCGCGGATGTTCAAATAGATGCCGTCAATCTCGTCGCGCACATCGCTGTAGTTATCTTCCAGACGCAAAAGCGCCGAGTTCAACGGAACGTACATGATGTTGTTGAGATCCTGCGTGGGCACTCCCGCGACTTCAGTTTGCGAACTGAGTTGCGGCGAAGCCACGCCAATCACGCGGAACCAGGTTTCATTCGCCTTCACATACTGGCCAACCGGATCGGCAGAACCGAACAAGCTCGACTTGGCAGCCGCGCCCAGAACAACGACAGGAGCCCCGCGAGTCTCTTCGTCGTCATTGAAGAATCTGCCCTGCAGAACATGCAGTCCCGCAATGTTTAAATAATCCGGATTCACTCCGTAGACGGTCGGCGGGTCCTGCTGCGATTTCGGAATCGTCTTCGAGGGCGTCATCCGCTTTCTCGGCGTGGCTGCGACGATGTCGCTCACGTCATCGCGAATTACGCGATAATCCTGGAACGAGAGTCCTGGAGAAAGCTTGCGAACTTTTTGATGAGCCTGCCACTCCGTCGTCTCTTTTGCTTCCACAATCAGGTTGTGGACGCCCATCTGCTCGATCAGCGCCATTACTTTCTGCCGCGCACCCGCGCCGATTGAAAGCATCGAGACCACCGCCGCCACGCCAAAAATCATTCCCAGCATGGTCAGCAACGAGCGCAGCCGGTGCAGCAACAGATTCTGCAGCCCAAGTTGCAGGTCGGGAAGCCACTGCTGATAGGCGTGCAGCAAATGGGATGGACGAGTTGGCGCAGCGGTCGCCATTACGGAGCGCCTCCTCCGCCCGCAGCGGAGCCAGCGCCGGAATTCGCAGCTTTCCGCGGAGCCGTCGGATCGACTAACGCAATCTCAGTGCCCGCGCTCAGACCTTCAATGGCGGCACGGCTCTCATTCTGGGCCTGAATCTTTACTTCGCGCGGTTGAAAGTTGCTGCCGTCGCGCACGTAGACTATGCGCTTGTTTTCTTTCAGGAACAGCGCCTGGCGAGGAACGTAGAGCACATCTTTCCGCGGATCGCCGTTGATAAAAATATGGGCCGTCAGACCCGGCCGCAGCCGCGGATCCGCGCTGGCCAGCGTGATGGTCACTTCGTACGTGGTTCCGGTGTCCTCATCCCAGGGCATGCGGGTCGTATTGTTGCCACCGACGGTTTTCACAGCGCCATGAAACGTAGTCTCTGGAAACGCATTGAGATGAATGTCGACGGACTGCCCCGCCTTAATGTTCTCACGCTCGAGCTCTCCGACCTTCGCTACCAGTTCCATGGTGTTGGGGTCGAGCACCTGGCCGACGGTCCGGCCGGGTTCAACCTGATCGCCTTCGTGATATTCCGGCATGGTCAGGCCGGGAAAGCAGCAAAAGCCGCCCATGGCTCCCTGATTCTTTTCCAGTGCAACCAGTCCGTCCATCGGAGAGGTCACGCGCATTTTGTCGATGTTCCCCTGCGCCTGGTCCATCGCCAGTTTTGCCTTATTCCGTTTCTCCTCGGCCAGCGAGATCGTGGCCTCATTCGATGCGCTGCGCGATTTTACGTCCTGCTCCAGTTCCGCCAGCACTCGCTTGGCCTGCTCCAGCGCGAGATCGTTTTTTCGCGCATCGATGCTGCTGACCAGTTCGTTTTTCTGCACATCCAGCTCGGCGCGCCTCACATCGAAGCGCGCTTTGAGCAGCGCGACTTTGTCTTGCGCCGTAACCACAGCAGCATCGGCCTTGGCTTTAGTGATCTCCTGTTCGGCCTGCAGCAACTCTGAGCGATTCTGCTCCAGCTTGAAATGCTGCTCGCTGGGGTCGAACTCCATCACCAGTTCGCCTTTCTTGACGGCCGCGCCAGTGTGCAGCAGATACGTGAGTTGCAACGCTCCTCCGCCAATCGGCGGCGCAATCAGCATCTCCGAATGGCTGGCGCGCAGTTCGCCGGTCTCGTAGACCTTCATGTCGAGATCGCCGCGCTTCACGCGTGCCGTCGGGAGGTCGCTTCCAATGGTGACAGGCGAAGTGCGGCGCACCGCGGCGACTCCGCCCACCACGGCGCAAAGCACGACCGCAACCACTGCCCACGTGATGGCCCGCTTGCCTCTCATGTCGTCTGAACCATGTCGTGCCAATCTCGACCGCCGTCTACTCCTTCGCTGTAGGATCTTTCAGCGCCACCTGCTCGCCCACATTCACGCCCTTGGCAACCATAATCTTGTCGCCGCTTTTTCTACCGATCTCAATCGCGCGTTCCTCGAACTCCGTTCCGCGCCACACATAGGCCACATTCTGTCCTGATTTTTGAAACATGGCCTGCGCCGGGATCGTAATCGCGTCCGGCACCCGGTCCACGATCACCGTAACCTGCCCCGAAATGCCGGGCTTGAAGCGCGCATCCGTCTGGTCCAGAACGATCTCGAGAATAAAATTGCGGGTAATCGGCCAGCCGCTGGAAAAATCCATGCTGGCGATTTCACCGATCCGCTCGATGTGCCCCGTGAACTGCCGGTCGGGTATGGCGTTCAATTGCACCGTTACCGACTGATTGGCGGCCAGGCGACCGCGCTCGGTTTCATCCACACGCGCGGAAATGCGCAGCGTCGTCGCGTCCGGCAAATTCGCAATGGCTGCCCCCGGCCAGGCTCGATCTCCCGGACGATACGGGGCGTCAGCGGAGCCAGTCCAGTGTTGCAACAAGCTGATCGTTCCAGCCGAAGGCGCCCGCAAAGTCATCTGCTCCAGAGAATGTTCCGCGCGCACCACGTCAAAATTGGCTTTCTTACTGGCCTGCTCCGCGCTCTCGATGGTTGCGTGGTTCAGAGTCTGATCTGATTTCTGTTTCGTTTCCGCTTCGCGCAGCGTTTGCTCGGCGTCGGCCAGTTTCAGACTTGCCTCTTCGCCTTCAATCTTGGAAACGATTTCCTGCTTGCTCGCCTCCAGCTTGGCCGCCTCTACGTCATAGCGCGCTTTCGAGACTGCCGTGGTGTCTCCTTCTTCGGTCAGGCGAGCCTGTGCGCGAGCCTGTGCGATGGTCGCCTCCGCTGACTTGAGCGTGGACTTGAACTGCGCCAGATCCTGCTCGGTCTTCGTCTTGTCGAATTCGACGACAGCATCGCCGGGCTTGACGACAGTGCCCTCGGCCGAAACCTTGATGATCTGCAAATCGCCCGCCTGCGCGGGGGCGCTGATGGTCACCGACTTCATCGCCTTCACTTCGCCGCGAAACTGCAGCGAGTCCAGAAATTCCCCTCGCTTCACTTCGTAAGTCGGAACCGTAGGGGATCGCTTGCCCAGTCGCACCGCGCCCAGCACGACGCCACTCCCGGCCAGCACCAGGATCACGATCGCCATGGCCTTGCGTCGCACTGTGAGTTGGCGGAAGCGCTGAATCATAGGGTTGGATGATTACGAACCGCTCCCAGAGGTTGATCCGCTACTGGACCCCGCGTTTTGCTTCGCAACGTCCACGTCGACCGCCGCGGAAAGGTCGGGCATCAGCTTAGGATTATTTCCCTCGATGGCCACAATTACCACGAACGAACGTAGCTTATTGGAAAAATCTCCGCCCTCGCCGATGGGCGCCAGCTGATCGAGCTTGGCAGAAAACACCAAATCAGGATACGCATCTAACCGAACCTTCGCCGTCTGCCCGACCTGCAGACTGGGGAAGTCTTGCTGGTTGGCCAGCACGCGCACCTGCATCGCCGCAGGATTCACGACCTGCATGAATGGCACGCCCGGACGAACCTGGTCGCCTTCCTGCACCTCGCCCATCGTGCCCTGCTTCCAGATTGTGTTCAGAACCACGACTCCGTCGAGGGGCGAGCGAATCTGCATCAGGTCAGAGTTCGCCTGGGCGTGGAGCATGGTCTGCTGGGTGCGATCCCGTTGAATCTCCAGAATGCGAATCCCAGCCTGCGCCGCCGCGCGTTTCAAGTCAAAGGTTTCGTGAAGCTGTTCGAAGGTGGCCTTGGCTTCGTCAAGGTTTTCCTGATTCTTTTCCTTATCGATGCGCGAAACGATCTCCGCTTTCTGCATCTCCAGTTCCGCCTTGCGCAGACTGTCCTCGGCAGCCTTCAACTCAGTCTCATCTTTCGCGCGCGCCGTGTTTTCTTTCGCTTGCTCTTCCGCGACCTGATCCACCAGCTTGGCGTAGTCCGCCTGCTTGTCGACGAAATCCCGCATCTGGGCCTGCCGGTCAAACTCCACCAGCAGGTCGCCTTTCTTCACGCGTGTGCCAGCGGGCGTCAGGTGGATGATGGTGAGCGTGGGAACCGATTGCCCCGCCAGCTGCGGTGCGAGGATCGCTCGCGACTGCACCGCCTCGGTGGTTCCTTTCAACCGCAAAACTTGCCCTGGAGTAGTGGAGACAGATACCGCGGACGTTCCCGTTGCCGGAGTTTTGCTCCGGATGCTGAGCATAGACAGAATGGCGACTAGAACCGCTGCAACTGTGGCCAGCACCATCCATCGACCCAGCCGTCTCGGGCGCGGGCCGTCATTCCCTGTTTTTTCCGAGTCCGTTAGTCCCGGATCTGCCTGTCGCGATTGGGTTTCTTCCGGCTGTGCTCCCGGCTGCTCTGGTGGAGACTCAGAGTCGGGAGTGACTGCCGCAGGGGTTGAGTGCATAGGTGGACTCTCCCGTCGTAGGAATCTGCTTGCCCCGCAAAAGTTGCCCGGCGCCGCGGGCATTCATAAGTTATCCGAAATGAATGATCCGCCCCCGTGCCTGTTTCGAGGTGCCATCTTCGATCGCACCTGTCTCGATCGTGGCACTGGTAGATCGTAAGGATAGCCCGCGCTTGCGAGCCCATCACCAAATTTTTTCCCGCAGGGAATCACCAGCGAATAACAATAGGGGAAACAACAAACCAAGATCGGGAGCGCGGTCGCCAGAGGGCATCTCCCCGAGCACGGCTGCACAAATGGGGGAACTCTCGCGGCCGCGACACGGCATCGTGGCCGCCCCGCCCATGGCACTACACCGCGCGAGGATTCCGCTCGGATGGCGGTTTTCCCCGCGCCTGACGCTACTGTACTTCGTTCAGTTTTTGGTAGATCAGCATTGCCACCAGCACCAGCAGAAACACTCCAGACCCGATGCTGAATACCCACATCGGAACCGTAAGCCGGTTCACTTTGACTAACAATTCCGTTTGCTCTTCCTGCATGTGCGAATTGTTGTCATCCAGGAACAGCTGATCATCCTCGTGCATCGTGAGCGTGCTCTTGTAAATGAGCAGGAGGATGAGACCCACGGCAAAAACTCCGAATACAACCGCTACTACAGTCAGCGTCATAAGCCACCTCGGCAGATTCCAACCCAAGCGCAGCGGCGTTCCACTTCGTGGTGGGGCACGCAGAACCCAACACCCAGTCCGGGGAAGGCCCTAACGCGATGATTATAGCCCTGTTGGCAAGCGGTGAGCACCGAATAAATACCTTGCTTTAGAATAGGTTCAGAGTAGGTTACGGGCGCTGCTGCGGAACCGGGAAGAATGCGACTTCCCGCCGCCGGCCGCATCCAACCACCGAGGCAGCTTCCCTGGGTGGTAACGCGATACCCCCTTGTGCCCAAAACGACATTTGCTATAATCAAACAGCTTTAAAGCCAAGGAGATACCAATGGCCACAACTACCGTTCCTAGTGTGACGAACTCTGAAGTGACCAAGTCGACCCCTGAAGTTGCCAAAAAGACTCCGCCAGTTACCCTTACTACCAACGCCGTTACCAAGGTGAAAGAGATCATGGGCCAGCAGACCCCCGTGCCGGCCGGCTTGCGTATTGGCGTGGTAGGCGGCGGCTGCTCCGGTTTCTCCTATTCCATGCAGTTCGAAAACGGCGCTGGAATGATGGACAAGACTTTCGATATGGACGGACTCAAAGTGTACGTGGATGCGACCTCCGTGATGTACCTGAACGGTTGCATCGTCGACTACGTTGAGACCCTCGAAGGCGCAGGCTTCAAGTTCGAAAATCCGAACGTGAAAAGCACCTGCGGCTGCGGCAGTTCCTTCAGCGTGTAAGCGGTCACGAAAAAGTTTTGGCAAGAGAAACGGCCTCATCCTTGAGATGAGGCCGTTTTCATTTGTTACTGTGAACCGAGGCATGGGAAGGCTTTATGTGGGGACAGCCGCCCCAGGCTGTCCGCCATTGCGAAGCGCGGCAAGTTTCGTCGACTGTTACTGCTGAGGAGGCGGAGGAGGATTACTCGGCGGAGTCGGCGATCCGAACCCCGGACTCGATGACGAGTTCGAATTGTTCCCAAAGCCGCTGCTGTTGTTGTTCCCGAAACTGCTGCCGTTGCTGTTGCCGAAGCCGTTGCCGCTGCTCGTGCCAAACGCGCTGCCAGTATTGCCGCCGCTGCCATTCTGCCCGTTCCCGTTGAGGTTCGGTGTGCCTTGGCCGAATGCCTGCAGCTGAGGCTGGTAGGGTGTCGTGATCAAGCGCCCTTGATCCTGCGCCGGGTCGTAAACGAATACCCAGTCTTTATATTTTGTTTTGTGATTGAACTCGCGGATCGTCGGGTCTTTGATGGGGGTGTTGCTGGCAACTCCTACGATCGGGCCGCCAATGATCTGGCCTGATCCCGTCGGACTGCTGCCGGGAGTGCCGCTTCCAGATCCCGACGAATTCGTCCCCGAGCCATCCGTCGATCCGGCGCCTGAAGGAGCGGAAGATCCCGCCTGCGATGAATCCGATCCCGCGGGCTGATTGCCTGCGCCCGCCTGATTCTGGCCGAACGCCGAATTAGAATTCCCCCCAAAACTGCTGCTGCTGCCGAAAGTGGAAGACTGCGACAGCCCTCCCGGACCGTTGATCCCATTGCTACCGTTGCCGCCGATCGGACTCGCACCCGGAATCGTTCCACCCGAGATTCCACTGAGCGTCATCTGCACTTCGCCGAAGTGCAACAGTTTGAAGTCCGCGCATTTTCCCGCCTTGCAGTTCAGAGGATCCTTGTATCGCTGCCGCAGAAACCGCAGATTGTTGGTGCTCTCCAAATCCTCAAGCTTCACCGGATAGCGCCCGAACTTTTTGTAGTAGAGGCGAATGGCCCGCGAATACTGCACCCCGCGATGAATCATTTCCTCTTCGCGATCGCGCCTCATGTCAAACTTAAGGTCGGAGACGATTTTCGCCGCCAAGATGGACATCAAGGCGATCGCCAGCAACAGAATCAGCATGATGTAGCCCTGCTCACCGTGTCGGGGACTGCGCCGAATGTGTGGAGAGAATTTCATTGCAAAATATTGAGTAATTGGGAAATTCAGTAATTGAGTAATTTGAAACCGGCGACTTTCAATTTCCCAATTACTAAATTTCCCAATTGCCAAATTCCTCTCATCCCTGGGTCAGCGGGATGTTCTGCGGCGGGCCGCTATAAACCATATCCTGAATCGAAACCGAAGTCGGCGTGATGCGAATCACTTTGTACCGCCGGTCCACGATCTCGCCTTCACCTGCCACGAACACATCGTCGCCCGACTTCAGAAATATCTTCTTCGCTTCTCCGGTGGAAGTCGCGAAGCCATAAAACTTCAACGGAATCGGCGGCGGCGCCTGATTTGACGGTGGAACGTAAATTGGGCTCGGTCCTGCCTCTCCGTTCTTCCCGTGGTCGGTCGCGCCAGAACCGCCCGGCTTAGGAATGACCACGTCCTCCGCCTGCGACACAAAAATGTTTCTTCCCGTGCCTTCATACTTCGTCTGTTCGCTCGCCGCCAGCAAATCGAGCCGCAGTGTCGGATCGAGATTTTCCGCCCGCACCTTTTTCCCGTTCTTCGTTCCTGCACGCGACGATGGCGTACGCACCGTGGCCACCGGGGCGGTGATCTCCGCGCTCGAAGCCTGCGTCGACGCCCCCGTAAACATCGGAATGACCTCGTACGCCAAAGCCAGCAGCGCCACCACGCCCAGCACGGCGGCCCACATCGTCTGCTTCTTATTTTCGAATCCCAGTTGCACTTACGGTCCCACCTTCAAATACGTTTCCAGCTTCACACCCAGCTTCACCGGCCCCTGCTGTTGGGCTCCCAAAGTTATGCTGTTGATGATGAAAAACATTTCGTCGCGTTCCAGCGCGTTGATGAACTTCGCCAGTTCCGTGTAATTGCCCGCGAAGTCGGCTTCCATCTCCACTGGCTCCAACCCCCCGGTTTCCGCATCTCTTACCTTGTACTTTACGTGCTCGATCGCCACGCCGTTGGCGCTCGTGAGCTTTCCAAGCTCGGTCAGAATCTGTGATTCCTGGGTAGGGAAGCGCTCCTTGTAGAAATCGGAAATCTGATGGCCGGCCAGCACTACTTTTTGCGGCAGATCCTTCAACGGGGCCACCAGCGCGGTTTTCAGCGTCAACTCCGCCTGCAGCGTGTCCAGCTCTTGCCGCCGGGTTTCCGCCGAACCGATCAGCGGCGAAAAGTACACGATCACCGCCAGCAGGTCGACTGCCGCCATGATGGCCAGCGCGGTCTTCAAGTTCTTCCGGGTACGCCGCAGGTCGGGCATCAGGGCTTACTCGCTTTCGGGACCAGTGGCTTCGGCTTGGCCTTCGGTTCCGGTTTCGATTTCACTTCTGTCGTCGATGACACGGACGTGGGTGGCGTGGACTTCGATTGCTTAGCAGGAGCCGGGTCGGGAATATAAATCGCTTCCATATCAAACAGCTCATTGTCGCCGCCCCTGTTGCTCGGCTGAAAGTTTTCTGAAGTGACTTGCGTTTGCGCGAAGCGGTGCGATTCCTCCATACGGCGCGCCAGTTCGAGCGCCCGATCCCGCGAATCGCCCCCCACGGACATTTTCAGCCCCAATTGATTGTCCTCATCCAGTTGCGGACTGATCCCGATCAGATGCACGCGCGGCGGCATCACCTTCTCCAGGCTTTCCAGCACTTGCGTCCACGAAAATGCTTTGCGCTCGATCAGTTCATTCAGAAACTGCGACTCATCGCGGGTCGTTCGGTTCTGCGGCAGGTTGAGCGTTTTCTCCGCCTGGGCGCGCAACCGGTCGCGGTCGGCAATCATCGACTTGATCTGGGCGATGGCTGCACGATCCCGCCGGGCGTTCACCCAGCCCGTGATGTCCAGCGTCAGAAGCACGAGCGTAAGCACCGCGACCGCGCCTACGGCCGCGCCCCAGTTGACCCAGAACTGCCGCGCATCCTCATACGGCTGGCTCGCGAGATTGATATCAAGACGCATAAATTAAAGTTGACGCGGCCACCACCTACGAAATCAACGCCCCCACCACTCCTGCCATTCTCCACCGCGGCACCGCGCCACTCGTGCTCGTTCCCAGTTGCGCCGCAGTTACCAACTCCTGCACATCGGCCCCGGTCTGCGCCCGCAACGCCGGCGCCGCTCCGCCCGACTCCGGCAGCCCGGAAATATAAATCTGCTCAATGTTCAGGTGGTAGGTGTCCTGGAAAAACACCACCGACGGATAAACTTCTTCCGCCAGTTGCTCCCCGGTGATCGCAATCCCGCGCGTATTTTCAAGTGTGCGAAACAGCTGCAGCTGATCTTCATTCAGGATCGCGATGCTCGTAGTATCCGCATCCACCTTGATCAGCAACGTCGGCTTCTTGCCCTCGGCGGCGCCGATCGCCGCCAGCGTCGAAGGCAGCACCACGCCGGGGTTGTAGCCCGCCTCGCGGAATGCGGCCTCATAATCTTCGATCACGCTGGCCATGGCCACGGCCGCCACCACCCGCACTTCATTGTTGATCTTCTGCGCGTGATAGGAAACCTTCGCTTTGTCGACGTCAAAGGGCAGCGACTTCTTCAGCCGGAATCGCACCACGCCCAGAGCTTCTTCGTCGTCGGATGGCAGAGTATCGAACTCAACCAGCATGACGCGCACCGCCGCATCGGGCACGATCGCAATCACATCCTTCGACCGTTGAGCCACGCCACCGAGCGCAGATTCAATCGCGGCCCGTACCGGCTCCCGCTGCCGCAGATTGTTTTCCACCAGATCGGGAATCACGCTGCCCGGCGCCAACTCGCGCACCGCCGAAGCCTCGAGCCCGCCGCCGTTCTCAGTGAGGCGCCCGGCCAGCACGCGGTCCGCCGCGATTTCGCAGGCCATCTTAGGCTTGGGTGTATTTGAATTTGAACTCATTCCCGAGCACGCCCCTTGCGACAAAATCCATTCTATAAATCAGAAACCCTGGCGCTAGAAAATGCAATAACCGAAAGAGCACCAAGCATGCGCGAGCACTAAGCGTCAGCTCTTGCTCTCAAGGTTGTCATCCCGAGCGAAGCGAGGGACCTCGGTTTCTGCCGATGGCTAACCACCGCGGCGGCGCAAGCACAAACCCAGATCCCTCGCGTTGCTCGGGATGACACATCGATGTCACCAATGACAACAGCGATGGGCAACGACAGGGTTGCACCCGTCTACCGCATGGCCTCGATGAACGTAACCTTGTTGATCTCTTTCAGCGTGGTCATGCCCAGCCGGACCTTATTCAGCGCCGATTCGCGCAGGAATCGCATCCCTTCATCGCGCGCTGCGCGCCGGATTTCCGAGGTCGGCTTCTTGGCCAGAATCATTTCCCGGATGCGGTCGCTCAGATCCAGCAATTCGTGAATCGCCGTTCGCCCGCGGAATCCCGTACCCGCGCACTCGATGCACCCCGGCCCTTCGTACAACGGAACATCGCCCCACTGCGCCGGATCCAGTCCGCTGGCTTCCAACACGTCGGGCGCATAATGCACCTGAGTGCGGCACGAATCGCAAATCAAGCGCACCAGTCGTTGCGCCAGAATGCAGTTCAACGCCGAAACGAAGTTGTAAGGTTCGACACCCATGTTGAGGAAGCGCCCGATCACGTCGACCACGTTGTTGGCGTGCACCGTCGTGAACACCAGGTGCCCGGTCAGCGCCGACTGAATGGCGATCTGCGCGGTTTCCGCGTCGCGGATTTCGCCGACCATGATCTTGTCCGGGTCGTGTCGCAGGATGGACCTCAGCCCGCGCGCGAAGGTTAGCCCTTTTTTCTCGTTCACCGGAATCTGCGTAATGCCGCGCAGCTGATATTCGACCGGGTCTTCAATGGTGATGATCTTGTCTTCGTCGGTCTTGATCTCGTTGACCGCGGCATACAGCGTAGTGGTCTTGCCGGAACCCGTCGGCCCCGTCACCAGCACCATGCCGTACGGCTCTTTGATGTAGCGGCGAAAGCGGCGCAGGTCATCTTCGTCAAATCCGACTACATCGAGCGTCAGAGTGCGAAACTTCTCGCTCATCGATTCTTTGTCGAGTACGCGCAACACCGCATCTTCGCCGTGAATCGAGGGCATGATCGATACGCGGAAGTCGATAGCGCGCCCGTTATATTTCACCCGGAAGCGCCCGTCCTGGGGCACGCGGCGCTCGGAAATATCCAGCTCGCTCATGACCTTGATGCGCGAAATCACAGTCGAGTGGTGCTCTTTGCCGATGGGTGGCATGGCCTGTGTGAGCACGCCGTCAATGCGGAACTTGATGACCACCGAATCATCGCGCGTCTCAATGTGAATATCGGAAGCGCGCCGCTGCAGCGCCGTAAAAATCGTGGTGTCGACCAGCCGGATGATCGGGCTGGTATCGCCGGTCGCCGTCAGCTTATCGATCGACAGCGTTTCTTCGGCGCCCGTGTTCTCGTCCTCACGGATGATCTGAAAGCCTTCGCTGGCCGATTCGAGCACGCGCTGCGACTGCTCGGTTTTGGTGAGGATGTTGTCGATCTGCTTCAGCGTGGAAACTTTAGTGATGATGCGCTGCTTCAGCAGCAGGCTGATCTCATCGATCATCATCAACTGGCTGGGATCGGCAATGGCGATCGCCAGCTTGCCGTCCGCCGTTTCTTCCAACGGAACGAATTTGTAGCGGAACATCAGCTCGACTGGAATCTTCTTGAACAGTTCGTGATGCAGCTCAAAGCCAGACAGGTCGACGAATTCGCAGCGGTAGCGCCGCGCCACATCCTGCGCCCGCTCCAGATCGGTGATGACATTGCCGGTCGGGCTAAGCGGCGCGCCGTTCCCACCGCCTACAAATATCGATTTCTTATCAACCGTTGCCATTGGTTTCCCTGTAGTTGGTCATTGGTCGTTGGTCCTCGGTTTGGCCCGGGGTCGTTGGCCGCTGGTCGTTGGCCGTTAGGTGTTGGCCAACGACCAATGACGAACGACCAACGACGCCTTTCATCAATGCACGCCCATGCTGAAGATCGGCAAATACAGCGAGATCAGCACGCCGCCCACAAACACCGCCATAATCATCAGAATGATCGGTTCAATCAGCGCCATCGACGCGCCCAGAGCCGTCTGCACATCTTCCTCGTAAAATTCCGCCACCGAGTTCAGCATGGCCGGCAGCGCTCCCGTGGCCTCACCGACCTCGATCATTTCGACAGCCAGCCCCGGAAAAATCTTCTGCTCCTCCAGGCTGCCCGCCAATCCGTGCCCCTCGCGCACCCGGACGCCCGCCCGCATCACGCCTTTCAGAATGCGCCGGCTAGTCATCGAAGCCCCTGCCGTTTCCATCGCCGGCACCAGCGGCAACCCGCCTTGGAGCAAAGTCGAAAGCATCCGCGAAAAACTGGCCACCTGGTGCTTCAGCCGAATATCGCCCAGCAACGGTGTGCTCAAAATCACGCGGTCAATGCGGTCCGCCCCGCTATCGGTCTCTTTCCAGCGCCAAGCCGCGAATCCGAACACCGCCAGCCCGACGAACACATACGGAGCATATTTCTGCGCGTTCTGCCCCACCATCAGCATGAACACCGTGATCGCCGGCAGCTTCTGATCCAGACTGTTGAACAGGTCGGCAAATTTCGGCACCACGTACGTAAACAGGAACGTCACCATGATCATCACCACGGTGATCAGCAAAGTCGGATAAATCAAAGACACAAAAAGTTTCTTGCGAAACGTCATCGCCAACCGCTGAAATCCGATATAGCGGGTCAGCACTTCGTCGATGTTGCCGCTTTTCTCGCCCGCCATCAGCGTCGTCGTATAAATCTTGGGAATGATGCCCTGCGCCGCGAACGCATCAGAGAGCAACTCTCCGCCTTTCACCCGGTCGCGCACATTCTCCAGAATCTGCCTGAGCTGCGCATCTTTCTGCCGCTTGATCAGCAATTCCAGAGAGTTCAAAATCGGCAATCCGGCCCGGATCAGCGTCAGAAACTGCTGGTTGTACACCAGAAACGTGCTCTGTTTCAGCTTCCGCCGCCGCCGCAGCGACACTCCCGACGTCAGCATGCCCTGCGGCTTGACCCAGTAGACGAGATAGCCCTGCTGCGAAAAGCGGTCGCGCACCTCGGCTTCCGAGTAGCCCTGCTCGATGTGCTCCTGGACGTGCCCGCGATCGTCCGCGATTTTGACTACAAATTCCGCCATTTGCCGACTTTTCCGCCAGTTTTCCCGAGTCGCGCCTTACAACCAAGTCTAACATTCCCACTTACCATTCTAAGTCGCCGACCACCCCTGAAACCGCCTCGAGAGTATCGCAAGTAACCCTAAGCACTTCGCAGCACAACAACTTGTCATTCCGAGCGAAGCGAGGAAACTGCTTTTCGCTGTCAGATCCTACGGCTCCAACCCCTCCACCGTCTCGGTCCCCGCCGGCGGCTTAAACTCAAACCGTCCATCCCCAATCGCCACATCTTCCTTCATTCCCGCAAACCGATATTCCGTAGCCGCCCCATCCACTTCCTGAATGACAATCCGCACAATCTGATGCTCCGGCGTAATCTCCAGTAAAATCTCACTCACCCGATCCGCCATCGCCTGCGGCACCCCGCGCAAGGTCAAGTTTCCCGCAGTCAAAGGCGCTATATCCGAAGCTAGAGATAATCCCTGTAACTCTTTCTCCAGCTTAGTCTTACCTAACAAGAATGCCAGCGGACTCCGCACATCCTCGAGCTTCTTGGCCGCCGTCTTCCGCGCCTGCCGGTCGGCCGGGACGTAAAACCACGCATCTCTCCCATCGCTGACAAACAGCTTCTCCCTTGGAGAACGGTACTCCCATCGCATCTTGCCAGGTTTTTTCAGCCACAGCGTCCCACTCTCAGTCCGCTCCATCCCGGATCCGCGATAGACCTCGGTAAACTCCGCCTCCAGCGAGCGCAGATGGTTGTAATGCGCATCGACGGCAGCGGCCAACGCGTGAACGACAGCCGCCGGACCGACAGCCGCCGGACCGACAGCCGTTGAGACGCTCGCGGTCGTGCCCGGAGCCATAAGACTCAGCGCCAGACCTAGCACGATTGCAAAGCACATTCCTCGAACTCGCATCTTGATGATTTTTCACCGAGTATCCGCCCACGTGTTAGCCAAAAACACCCTCACGCAAACTCGGGAGGGAAACACGGGGCAGGCTCCAACGGGAGGGCTCCTACACCAATTGTAAGCTGAGGCCCAGGAGTTGTCATTTGAAGCGGATGGGCTTCAGCCGCGAAGCGGCGCAAGAATCCAGCCCACGGCGCAAGCCGTGGGTGACATGGGTGGAAATGACCAAGCCCCGGAGGGGCGAAATAAAATACAGGCGCAGCGCATATCGGCGCATGCCGCCGCCGCCCGAGGATTCTCGTGTCCCAGAACCTGCGACTCTAGAACTTAATCCCCTAGAACTTCACCATGATGTCGATATCGATCAGCGATTCATCCCGCCGAAGATCAGGTGTCCATAGACTGCTGCCTTGTCCTGCGCAGGCGGTTTGCGCGATCGCTTCGTTGGCCGACATGGATAGGGCCGAGCTGTTGCCAAAGCCGGTGTTGGTTCCGTTCATGCACGCGTAGTACTGCGGGAATCCATTGTTGGTATAGGGCACTCCGCCCGAGCCCGGAGGCGTGACTCCGCCCTTGCCCGACCAGTAGGGCACGCTCGCATGGCGATAGTCATACTCCCAGCGAAAGGTCAGCCACTGCTTCGGCATGTAATCGTAGGTGAACGAAGTATCCCAGGCCTTGAACGGGTCGCCGGGATTGCCGGTGAAGTACGGCGCATTGATCGCCGCCGACGACGCCGTCTCACCGTTGATGGGCGGCAGCAGCACCAGATAGCGCCCGGGATTGTTAATCTGCCCGCCGCCAATGGTGACTGCATGATGGTCGTTCTTGAACCACGTACGGTCGTAAAGCATATAGCCGACAAAGCTCTGCTTCGGATCGATTCCGCCCAGCGGAAAATTGGCGCTGGGCTGCGCCAGCCGGTCCCGCTTGTTAGTGAAGCAACTCACGCCCGCCAGGGTCGCCGTGCTTGGGCCATATTCGCAGCCCAGATCGCCGGTGAACGAAAACGCCATCTTGTCGAGGAACTGTCCCGGCCGGTCGAAATACTTGATCTCGATGCTGTTGTCGGTATGAATGCGCCCGCGATTCTGTATGTACAGATCGTCGTGGCCGATCCCGTAATTGTTGGAAACGATGTTCATCCAGGAATACGGGGTCCACTTGATCTGACCGCCCAACCCCTTCCGCGAATTGGACGACCCGTAGGATTGCCATCCATTGATGATCCAGGGTTCAATCTTCAAGTGCGGGTTGGGAAAAATCTGAATCCGAACGCCCTGGAAGAACCACGGCGTGTTGGAAGAAACGTAGGAAGGCTGGTAGGCCCAGTTATCGAAGTTGTAATAACTGAACAAGCCGATGTACGACATGAAAATGCCCGCGTCGATGTTGACCCCGTCCAAAACGTCCAGGTGATACCCGCCGTAGGCCTCCGACACGTACCGGTCCGCGTCGCCGATATTCCACTGCCCCTTCGCGTAGCTGGGATCGTTGCGCACAGTCGCCGTGGAATACATACCGAATTGCGTCATGAAGCGGGCGCGTACGTTGTCGAGGTGAAAGTCGCCGCCCAGTCCAAGTTGCTCCAGCTGGATTTCGTTCGAACGAAACAGTTCGCTCGATCCTCCCATCGAGTTGTCGACCGGTTTGTTGAAACTGTAGCTGTAGGTAACATCCGCCCGGATTTCCGGGGTAAAGAATTTCGAATCAAAGGCCGTGTCCTTGTTGCGCGGATTGCCGTTCAGCCAGGTCCAGTCCCAGTCGGAGAAGGGCGCTATTTTTTCTTTCTTTGCCGGTGCAGCCGCCGAGGCGTCGTTGGCCGCTTGCACCACGGCCTTTTCAATTGGCGCCGAGGATGGAGGTGCTACGGCGACTGCGGTTACTGGTGACGCGGGGACAGGCGTCGTTAGCGTGGCGGGACCAGTAGCCGCTGTCGCGGGAGCCGTCGCCACGGGCTCAGCTGCGTCGCGGCTTTTCAATGCGGCTTTCAGCTCCTCGATCTCCGCCTGCAGGGCGGCGAGCTGTCTGGCAACCGCAGGCGGCACCTCTGGATCAGGAGTGACGGACGGCGCGCCGGATGCTGAGTTGCCGGTCTTCGCATCCTCATCATGAACTGCAACCGCCGCTGCTGGCTGATGCAGCGCCGCCACGGTCTGCGCCGTCTGAGCTGCAACGCCCTGCACCGCAGCGGAAGCAAGAAACACACCGATGCTGAAAGACAAAGCTGCCGCGGTCAACGCCCTGAAAGACAAATGAGATCTCATGGTCAGCGCCCCGATCTGGTTTCTCTCCCGCCCCACTTGGTCACGAACAATTACAGCCGCAAACTCATAAAGATCGCGTAAAGCAATCGTATGAAGTCCGTAAATGTCCCAGAAGGGGATTGCGAGTGAACGTGAACTGAGAACTGGCCACCGACCACTGGTTCTACACTCCCACATTGCTGAAGAGTGAGTATTGCGGCGCGCCGGAGACTTTTTTCAGCGCGCCATTCTCGCTCAAGGTGTGCTCCAGCAGCGGGTTGTGGTAGAGCACGTACACCGGCCGGGGATCGGCGCGCAGACTTTCCGCCAGGTTCGCGACGACCCGGCGCATTCCCGATTCCGGGAAAGGATTGAACAGGTAAAGCACAAGCGGACCTTCGGGAAAAGGGAACGCCGTGGCGTCGGCGCAAATCGTTTCCAGCGCGAAACATTTCTGCGCTGCACTTTTATATTGGCGCAAATTATCGAGCGCGATCTGGTGTAGAGCGGGCAGAAGTTCCACGCCGATAATTTTGCGAAAAGGATAGTCCGATGCCATTAAGAGCGTCCGTCCCTTGCCGCAACCAAGGTCGACAAAAGTGAAGTCGCGGAAGTCGAGAGTAGCCTCCTCGGGATTCCGCGGCGTCTGCTGCGCCGCCTGGTGAAGAGCGTCCAGCATCTCGTGAAACGCCGCCGGCTCGGTGGGCTGATACGCGGAATGGAACATGCCCAGCAACCGATCGCGCCAGCCGACGGCGCCGCTGGTCGTGTTCACCCGATAGTCCCAGTCATAGTCAGCATCGCCAAAGCGCTGGCGCAGTCGCTCCGGAGTGGAATCACGCGCGAACTCCCACAACACTCCCAGAAGCCGCCGGGTCGCGCGGAAAGATCCCTCGTATGTGGCGGCGTACCTCCACCATTGCCATGCGGTTTTGCGCACGCCGATTTGTGGAGGTGAATCCATACGAAGCAGAATGCGAATGGGAATTCGAACGAGAATGCAAATGACGAACGCCTTGACATGATACGGGGAAGCGAACGGCAGTCGCCACAGCTAGCTGTGATTATGAAACTTAGGCAGGCCCTTTTTGTATCCCGCAGGCAGGCCCTTCGTGATGAATGGGAAATCGTCCGGGCTCTCGACTAAGACATCGCCGTTCGAGGTGAGCTTATACGCATTGCCGTTCGGATCCGCGGGGACGCTTTGCAAATGTTCGGCCGCGACCAGCTCTGCCATGCTGGCGGGAGCACGCCCAGCGCGCTGGCTGAATCTTGCGACCAGGGCTTGCAGGTTGGTGACATCTTCATCGACCTGAATCGCGCGCAGGTGTTCAATTGCGTTCTGCCGAATATTGCTTTCGGTGCTGGTCTCGTAGGTCGCGCTCCACAGCATGCGGGCGGTCGCGAAATCGCCGGCGTGCATGGCCATCTGCGCCGCCAGAATTTTCATGAACGGATGCGCGTTCGGAACCTTCGATCCGCGCTCAAATACCTCGGCGGCCTGGCGGTAATCCTTGAGCTCGGTGTAGTAGACGAAGCCGAGATTGTAGTAGAGCTGCCAGTTTTCAGGATTGTGCTCAATGCCGTACTCCATCAGTCGAATCGCGCGCACCGGTTCACCAGCTCCGCCCGGCGGCCGGGGCGCAAGAAAGCTGGCCCCGAACTGGTACGCGGGCAACAGATGGGGATCGAGCGCAGTCGTGATTTCGAGCAGCGGCGCCAGTTCGTTATAGGTCAGCGCTCCGTCATAGTGGCGGTGCCCGAAATACTGCACCGTGCGCGTCCAGTAAATGCAAGCCATCAGGCCGTCGAAGCCCAGGCTGGCCCGTTTCACCGTGGCCGGCGAGTTGATGTAGAGCACATCCTCGATGCTGGCCTGCGGACGCATGCGGTCGATGTGCCGCAATAACAGAACGCTGGCCGCCATCGAGACTGCCAGACTCACCGAGGCGATGACGGTGGTGCGCTGCCGCGCAGTCATAATCTTAAATTCCCGGTATTCATTTCAAAGTCTTCACTTCAAATTCCTGCGCTCGAAGATCAGCACCGCGCCGCTCAAAGCCATCGCCGTATAGAACAAGGCATAGAGCGTGTTTTGCAGAATCAACTGCGAGCTCATCGGCTGCTGATGTGCGACCGCGCTGATCACATTAAGCGCCGAAAAATTGGGCACCAGATAGGCCGCTCCAGTGGCTATCCAGCGGGTGACCCCGTGAGCCATCCCGGCAAATCCGCGCAGATCGTCTGCGAAGCTTCCTATTACAAAGAGTGAAAATGCAAAAACCGCCGAGAGCAGCGGCGAAGAGAACGACGAAAACAGCAGCGCCAGCGAACAGATAATCAGGAATTCAAGAACAATGAAATACAGCGCAACGAGGATCAGCGCATCCGGCCTGGAGAACTTGTGCGTGACATACAACAGCGCACCGAATACTCCAATGGCCATGAAGAACGTGTTCACCACCAGTGTTCCCGCCAGGCCAAAAAACTTGCCGACAATGAATTCCCAGCGGCGGACCGGACGGGAAAGCACGGTGTAGAGCGTCCGCTTCTCGATTTCCTTCGAAACCAGTCCAATGCCGATAAAAATGGCAATCACCACCCCGAACAGCGACACTGCGGTCAGCCCTAGGTTGACGACCACCAGTCGCTCGATGTCGATGGAAATCTGGCCCACGAAAATCGCCGCACCCGAAAGCAAAAGGGCGAAGGCGATCAGGTTATAAAGCACACGATCGCGAACCGCCTC
>JBEKRY010000004.1:0-50692 GCA_049517555.1 Candidatus Sulfotelmatobacter sp.
CGTGATCCAGCCGGGCGCGCAGTACGGGAGACGGACGGCCCGAGTATTCGGCCGCACCGAAAACAACGATCGCATCCGCCGGGCGACCTTCCTCGAGAGCAGCCGTGCGTACCACCTGAATGGCCGTCACCACCAGGAATGACGCCACCGCCGCGGCGGCCAGAACCAGCAGGCGAAGCCACCACCGCGGTTGGGAAGGCTGGTTGGCGGATTCATCGGTCATTACTGGAGAATCATCCCTCGACGTTCAACCCTGCTCTTTTAGCCCTGAGCAAAGAACTTTGAAATCTCGTCGGCGGGAATCGCACCTTCGCGAATGATGCGCCAGCGCGAGACTTCGTCGCTGAGATCGATGATGGTGGATGCCACATCGCGCGGAGAAGCGCCACCGTCGACAATAATGTTAATGCGGCCTTCCAGTTGTTCGCGCACCTGTTCGGCGCTGGTGCATTCCGAGGCGCCACTCAGATTCGCGGAAGTAGCCGTGATCGGAATAGCCGCCGCCGTTACCACCGCCAGCGGAATCTTTGCATTGGGCACGCGCAGCGCGACGTTGCCGGTATTGGCCGTGACTTTCAACGGTAAGCGCGAGCCCGCCTTCACGATGATGGTCAGCGGCCCCGGCCAGAATTTCCGCGCCAGCGCGTAGAATTCTTCGGGCAGCGGCTTCGCCAATTCCTCGGCCTGGTCGGTGCTCGCGATGAGCAGCGACAGCGGCTTATGTCGCGAGCGCGTCTTGATGTCATACACCTTATCGACCGCCCGCAGGTTAAAAGGATCGGCGGCCAGTCCGTAAAACGTATCGGTGGGCATGCCCAGCACTTCGCCAGAACGGATTTGATCGGCGGCGTATTTCACCAGGGACGACTCAGGAGTCTCGCTACTAATTTTCAGGATCTCGGCGCGCACGGCGTTCCCTTCCCTATCAGCTACTGCTTCGATTTATTTCCACCGCGAAACCTACAATAATACGGCAAAACGCAGCAGGATGAAGCTACAGCGTATGATTCGGTCATGACTCAGTCTGACAACCTTTACCACGAAGGACACGAAGTCACCCGAAGGAAACACCTGCAAGCCACAACCTTCGTGATCCTTCGTGCCATTTGTGGTTCATGGTTTTTCGAATGACCCGACAATCAGAATCCGCGCCCAGCCAGCACCGGCTTCGCCGCATCGAAGGCCGCCACAACGCCCTGGTGAAAGAACTGCGGCAGGCATTCGCGCGCGCCGAACGCACCGAAGACGGAAGCTGCGCCATTGAAGGCCTGCGGATTGTGGAAGAGGCCACGCGCAGCGGCCTGCGCTTTCGCGCGGTCTTCTTCAAAGAATCGGCGCAGAACCTGGCCGAGCGCCTCCTTCCTCAAATTGGCGCCAATGTCGACACGCTGCTGTTGCCCGACAAACTCTTCGACGCCACCGTTCCCAGCGAGACCCCGCAGGGAGTGGCGGCGCTGGTTCGGCTGAAGGAATTTTCTCTGGCGGATGTGCTGGAGCGGCTGCAGGTCGGTCCCGTGATCGTTCTTGCAGGCCTGCAGGACCCAGGCAATCTGGGAACAATTCTGCGCTCGGCCGAAGCCTTTGGCAGCGCGGGAGTGATCCTGGGCGAGGGCACAGTGAGTCCATTCAACTCGAAAGTGATTCGCGCTTCGGCCGGATCGGTCTTCCGGCTGCCGGTGGTTCTTGGAAAAGCCATTGGAAAAGCTGCGGGCGGCCTGGAAGAGATTTCCTTCAAACTGCGCGCGCAGAGTGTGCGTTTGATTGCCACGTCATCGCACAAAGGCACACCGCTCGATCAGGCGAACCTCACCGGACCATCGGCAATTTTTGTCGGCAGCGAAGGCTCAGGCCTGCCGCGCGCCGTGCTGGCGCAAGCCGACGAACTCATCGCTATCCCACACATGCCGCAGGTCGAGTCTTTGAACGCGGGCGTCGCGGGAAGCATCGTGCTCTATGAAGCGGCGAGACAGCGGCGCGGACAGTGAACTCGTCGGTTGGGCAGTCAAGCGAAACTCAAAACGACTGTTACAAAACGATTGTCATCCCGAGCGAAGCGAGGGACCTGGGTGTTTGTTTGGGCGGGCGATTGTGCCGTCTACAGCAGAAACCGAGGTCCCTCGCTTTGCTCGGGATGACATTCACTTCTTATTCTCCCATTTCTTATCGCCGCGGAGGCTGAAGCATTCGATGGCGCGGAGATGACGATCCTTCTTTTTCTACGCCAGTCCCCCGCCGTCAACCACCAGCGCCGCGCCCGTGATCCAACTCGACATTGGACTCGCCAGAAATAAAACCGCATTGGCGACGTCGTCAGGCGTGCCGACGCGCCCCAGAGGACGATTCGCCGCTTCTCGCATAAACGTCCGCACATCCTCGCCGAGCTGTGCGCATTCGCTGAGCAGCATGGGAGTTTCGACATCTCCCGGGCAAACGCAGTTCACGCGGATGCTGTGCTTGCCGTGGTCAATGGCCATGGCTCGCGTCAAGTTCACGACCCCACCCTTAGCAGCGCAGTAGGACGCGGCCCGCGGCCCTCCTTTGAGCGACCATCCCGAACCGATGTTGATGATGCTGCCGCCACCATTACGCACCATGTCCGGCACCACTTCGCGCGAGAGCAAATAACTTCCCTTGAGCGTCACATCGAGCGCGAGATCCCATTCATCCTCGGTGAGTTCAACGATGTCCTTGCGAATGGCGACGCCGGCGCAGTTGCAGAGAACGTCGATTTTGCCCCGTTCTGTAATTACGCTCTCAACCGCGCGCCGGCATTCAGCGCCACTCCGCACATCGCACTTCAGAAAAGCAGCCTCGCCCCCCTGAGCTTCGATCTCGACGGCGGCTTTACACCCTTTGATCTCGTCGATATCGAGCAGCGCGACGAATGCCCCCATTTCAGCCAGACGAAACGAAATGCCGCGCCCGATGCCGGAAGCGGCGCCAGTGACCATCGCAACCTTGCCCTCCAGCGACAGAAGTTCGCCAGCTCGTTTTTCGATCTCTTTCGATTGCATGTTCATCGCGATGAATCAATGGCCCATAGTTTCCAGCGCCTTCTCTGCGGCCTCCAGCGTTAGATCCACGTCCGCATCCGTATGCGCCAGCGTGACGACCGAATGCAGCGACGCCGACGGCGACGCGTACACGCCGAACGGAAACAGCGACAGCACAAACTTCTGGAAGGCGGCGCGGTCCACGAACCGGCAGAACTCGCGGTAGTCGCGGATCGCCGACTGCTCGGTGAACATTAGCTGAAACATCGGCCCAACTCTCTGCACGATTGCGGGAACGCCCTTACGCTTGAACAATACCGACAATCCGTCGCACAAGCGCTCCGCGATCCGCCAGGTATGGTTGAAGGAAGCATTGTTGTCGCGAGTGAGCACGCGCAGGTTGGCCCGCGCAGCGTACATTCCAATGCGCGATCCGTTGTGAGTACCGTAGTGCAGCACGCCTCCCCACGCGAGCGCGTCCATCACCTCCGCGCGGCCCACGAGCGCCGCAACCGGAAGGCCGCAGCCCAGCGCCTTGCCGAAGGTCACAAGGTCGGGCGACAGTTTGTAATGTTCCTGGCAGCCGCCAGGGGCGATGCGGAACCCGGTCACCGTCTCATCCAGAATAAAAAGAATACCGTGGGCGTGAGCGAGGTCCTGCAGGCTCTGCAAATATCCGGTCGCAGGCGGAATCACGCCCATGTTAGCCATGACGCCCTCGCTGATGATCGCCGCAATCTGGCCGGGATGATTTTCAACCGCGCGCTGCAGCGCGGACAAATCGTTCCACGGCACAACAATCGTGTCATCGAGCGCGCTTCGATTCAGGCCTGAACTGTCAGGAATTTTGATGGGATCGCTGCGCAATCCCAGAGCAGCCGGCGGCAGCACGTTCGAGCTGACCAGCAGATCGTCGTGCCAGCCGTGGTAGTGTCCCTCGAACTTCAGAATCTTCGGTCGCCCGGTCACACCGCGCGCCAGGCGAATCGCCGCCATCAGGGCTTCCGTTCCAGTATTGGCAAAGCGGACGCGCTCGGCGTTCGGAACCATCTTCTGCAGCATCGCCGCCACTTCCAGCTCAATCGGCGTTGCCGTAGCAAAATGCGCGCCAGTAGCGGCCGCTTCAGTGATCGCTTCCACAATTTCTGGATGTGCGTGGCCCAGCGGCAGGGCGCCGAAGGCCATCATCCAGTCGATGTACTCGTTGCCGTCGACGTCGAAGATGCGCGAACCGCGGCCACGCTCCATGAAGATAGGACATTTGCCAAAGTTCGCCGGCCCGCGCGACGAAGAACTGCTGCCCTCAATCAGTACGCCCAGCGTGCGCTCGTAAAGCTGCCTCGATTTTTCGGTGGTGAAGGCCATCGGACTCTCCGGAGCTGCGCCGCGAACTGAACCGCGCAAATCGCTCTAATTGTCATCGCGAGCAAAGCGAGGGACCTGGGTTCTTGCTTGCGCAACGATCCAGTCGCCTCAGGCAGAAACCCAGGTCCGTCGCTGCGCTCGGGATGACAGGAATCGTCGTGCTGTTGCCCCGACTTGCTGTCGCGACTTGCTATGGTACAGCAGAAGTGCTCACGCTCACCCCCCGGAACCGGCGCCTCAGGTAACAGTTACCGAAAAATTGCCCTGCAATTTACCTCTGCCCGGGCATTCTTACTCTGCATGGCCGACACCCCGGAACATCCCCCAGAGAGCGCTATGCATCCCCCCCATAGTTGAAGTGAGGTTGAACATGAAAAATTCGATTCTAGCCCTAGTTTCGCAACTCAGACGATTTGCTCTGAGATCGCTTTTTCCCTGCATCGTTACTGCTTCTCTGTGTTGGGGAGCCGCCGCTCAATCCGCTGCCCGAGCCGCGGCGCCAGGCGAAGAAAAGCCCGTCGAGGCCTCGCACAACGCCGGATGGGTCGTGATTCCGGTCGAAGAATACCGCGTGTTGCGAGCCAAGGCCTACCCAGTCGAGCACGATCCCGAACCGCCTCCGCTGGACGCCACGCTCACACGCGTGGATTACGATTTGCACGTTGCCGGCGACCTGGCTGCGGGACGCGCCAGTCTCACCGTCGACGTCTTGAAAGACGGATGGGTGCGCGTGCCCGTACCCGCAGGCCTGCTGGTCCGCGAAGCGCGGCTTGACGGCAAACTGGTGTCGCTCGTGCCGGGGGAAAAAGGCAAAGGTGGAACGCATCTTTCAGCGTTGCTCTCGCATGCGGGACGATTCGAACTGCTGCTCGATGTGGATGTACCGGTCCTGTCCTCTGCCGGCGATGAGAGCATCTCGCTGCCTTCCACGGAGTCCGGAGTGACTCGCGCGACAGTTCTGCTGCCGCGACAGGGAGTCGATCTGAGAATCGGCGGCGGACTGCTCTCCGAAAAATCGGAGGCGCCCGGCGAGACTAAGTGGCTGGCCTACGCCCGCGGCAATGAAGCGCTCACTTTCACCTGGCGGAAGAAGACGGAAGATCATCACGTCGATTTGCCGCTGCGGCTTCGCGGATCGCTGACCCAGCTGACCAGCCTGGCGGAAGACTCGACTTCCATCTACGCCGAAGCGAATTTTGAGATCGTGCAAGGTGCGGCCCGCGAGCTGCGAATTCAGTTGCCGGAATCAATTACGGTCAACCAGGTTTCTGGCGCGATGGTGGCCGATTGGGAGATGAAAAACGGCGAACTCGCCGTGACTTTCCTCGAACCGGTCGAACACAACGCCCGCTTTGTCATAACCGGCGAGGCGCGGCTGCCAAAAGATGGAATCATCGACATTCCTCTGCTTCGGCTGCTGAACACGGAACGCGACACCGGCGGCGTCGCCGTGGAAATTCTCGGAGCTGGCGAGATCAAAGACCAGAAAGCGCTGGGGCTCGAAGATGCCGACGCCACCGATCTCGGCGAGATGGTGGCGAACCGCCAGTCGCCGGCGCTGGTCGCGTTCCGTGCGAGGTCGGGCGAAGCGGGCGCGACGAGGGCTTTGTCCGTAAATGTGGTCCGCTACGATCAGCAGGCCGTCCTGATGGCAAACATTGAAGAGGCTCGCTACCAGGTGCTGATGAGCACCGACGGAAAAGAACTGGTGCAGGCGCGCTACGCGGTGCGCAACAATCAGCGCAACTTCGTGAAAGTTACGCTGCCACCCGGCGCGACCGTGTGGAGCGTAACGCTCGCGGGCCGGCCGGTTCGTCCCGGCCAATCTCCTGATGGAAGTTTGCTGTTGCCGCTCGAAAAATCCCGGGGTGGAGAGGATGCGCCGGCCTTCGCCGTCGAGATTCTGTATCTAACCAAGGCAGCGGTGTGGCAAGAGAAAGGCCAGGAGAAAGTTACGCTACCAGCGCTCGATCTTCCCATTTCACGCACCGGACTTCTTCTCTACTATCCGCCGCTGTTCAAAGTTTCAGCGGAGCCGGGGACGTTCCGCGCGCAGCCGTATGAGAATCCGGTGTCTGGAGTGCTGGAACCATCCGCCGGCGGCGGAATCGGAGGAGGCATCTCGTCAGCAGCACCGGTCGGGACCATCAAGGAGTTCGATCAGCTGCAGCAGTTCGCCAAACTGCAAGGCATGGACGAAGCCAAGAAGAACTCCATGCAGGCCTTGCTCGACGACTTCAAAGCGAAATCACTCGGGGGCAAAGTAATCGGCATTCTGCCGATCAACGTTCCCTTCCCCGCATTCGGGCCGTCGATCTTCCTAGTCTCCGAACTGACCAGTGAGAACCAGTTTCCCGCGGCCGAGTTCAGCTTTCAGCGCGAAAAAACGAAGGGAGGTGTGCGATGAGAAACAGATTCGTTGTATTGCTGATCTGTGCGTGCGCGGCGGTGGTGTGTGCCGCAGAAGAGAAGTCCACGCTGCCTTTGCCCGATTCCGGCAACGTTACGCTGACTCTCGACGAATATAACCGGCTCGTGGAGCTTGCGGCGAAGCCGCCGAAACGGCCGGATGTCGCGCCGCTTCCCTACTCCATCAAGCACGCCGATGTGACCCTGCACGTTGAAAACGATGGCGTGCTCGGCACCGTGCAATTGCAGGGAGAAGTCTTTCGCAAGGGCATGAGCAAGGTTCCGCTCACCAGCGGCATGACGGTGCTCGACGCGCACCAGAACGGCAAGGGCGTTCCCTTGCTGCAGGAAAATGGCACGCACATGGCTCTGCTGCCGGGACCCGGAGAATTTTCGGTCGCGCTCGACACCGGGTTGCCGCTGCGAATTGAAGCCGGCCGCGCTTCCTTCACCCTGCCTGCGCCGGCCGCCGGCAGTGTGCAACTCGCGCTGGTGATCCCCGGCGATCACACGTTTGCCAACATCAGCCCCGGCATCATCACCAGCCGGAAGTCAGAAAATGGACATACCGCGATTGAAGCCACGCTGGTTCCGGGACAGTCCGCAAACATCTGGTGGACTACGCGGGAAGCCGTGACGCCAGTGGTGCCGCGCGAGGTGCGATTTCTCGCCGACGCAAAAACTCTGGTCTCGGTGAACGAGTCGGAAATGCGACTCGCCGTGCTCGCCGACATCACCGTCGTACAGGGTGAGCCCTCACGATTCCAGATTGCCCTGCCGCTGGGGTACGAAGTCACGGGCGTGACCGGGCCGACGCTCGATTCCACGGAAACCAATAAGGGAGTCTTGACCCTGAGAGTAAATGCTGCCGGACAGCGCAGCCACCAGTTTCTGATCTCGATGGAGCGATCGATCAGCGGCGCGAAGGCTGACGCGCCATTCCTCAGCTTCAAAGGAGCGCAGCGTGAGACTGGCGAGGTTCTGGTCGAGGGCGCGGGCACCATGGAACTCACCGCGACCGAAGGTGGCGGCCTCAAGCGCATGGACGTGAAAGAAGCGAATCCGTACCTGCGGTCGCTCGCGCATTTTCCGCCGCAGGCCGCGTTCCGCTATCACAAACAGGCCAGCGACAATCCAACGCTGGCGCTCGCATGGGTGCGCTTCCCCGACGGCAGCGTTCTCGCCGCCGTGGCCGAGAGCGCAACCGTCACAACCCTGGTCACGTCAGAGGGCAAGTCGCTTACCGAAGTGAGACTAGTTGTGAAGAATCAGGCACAGCCGTTTTTGAAAGTTACGCTGCCTGCGGGCGCCAGCATTCTCTCCGCCGACGTGGGCGGTGAACCGGTGAAGCCGGTGCAAGGCCCGGATGGAAGCCGCGTGCCTCTCCTGCGCGTGGGATTTCATCCCACCGATTCATACACGGTTTCGTTCGTATTCATGCACTCCGGAGCGCCTTTTGCGAAGAAAGGTGGAGCGGATCTTAGCCTTCCGAGCATGGACATCCCCATTAGCCTGTTGAGTTGGGAAGTCTTTCTGCCCGAGCAATACAAAGTGAAAGATTTTGGCGGCGACGTAATCGCAGCCAATCGCGTTCCGCAGCCGTTTCGCGAGGAAACCGCGATGAACAATCAACCCGGTTACAACGGGTGGTTGAGCAACGTAAAACAGCCGGCTCTTCCCGGACAAATGGCCGGCTACGTAGTCGATCCCAGTGGAGCCGTCGTTCCCAACGTGCAGATCACAATCACCGCGGACAATGGCGCCAGCCGAACCGCAACCACCGACGCACAAGGCCGATGGCTGATCGCCGGCCTGCCTTCGGGAAACTACAGGGCCCGAGCCGACGCGTCCGGCTTCAAGAGCAGCGCGTTCAACCTGAACTACAACGCCGGGCAACCGTCGATGTACGACTTTCCTCTCAGCATTGGCGCCGCGGCAGAAACCGTGGAAGTCAGAGCAGCGCAGGTAGCGCAAATTCAGGCGGACACTCTGTCGGTCGATAGCGCAATAACCGGACAAGAGGTCGCCGTGATGCCGTTAAACGGTCGCAGCCGGAATCAGATGGCTCCGTTGGCTCCTGGGGTCTCGAATCAGAATACCGCCTCCTCCAACGTGATGAACCTGCAGCGCCGTGTCGCCGGGGTACTGCCAGTTGCCATCGACGTACCCCACGCCGGCACTTCGTTCAGCTTCGTCCGGCCGCTGGTATTGGATGAGGAAACGAAAGTGACTTTCAGCTATAGAAGCCGTTGAGCAGACTCAACCTTGGGCTGCCCCACGAAGAACCTCCGACTGCTACCGGTTTCCGGCCGATGGCATAGAATGTCTCTTCGCGGGCAGCTCATGAGCAATCCTGAAGACTGGAAAAAGTGGGAAGGCCGGGTCGACGGGAAGTTTCCGCTTCGGCAGTGGCTGGGCGGCTCTGACCACAGCGCGGTTTTTCTCACCGAGCGTCCCGGGCAGACTGAGAAAGTCGCGATCAAATTGATCGCCGCGGACGGCCCCGAAGCCGATCGCCAGCTTGCGCGCTGGCGTGCCGCCGCCCAGTTTTCTCATCCTCACCTGATGCGCATCTTTGAAGCCGGTCGTTGCCGGCTGGATGGCACGCCGCTGCTCTATTTCGTCATGGAATACGCCGAGGAGGATCTCTCCCAGATTCTTCCGCAGCGCCCGCTGGCGCCCACCGAAGTGACCGACCTGCTTCCCGCGTTGCTCGATGCTCTCTCATTTCTGCACGCCAAAGGATTCGTGCACAGCCGCGTGAAACCCTCGAATGTGCACGCCATCGGCGACGAGTTGAAACTCTCGGCGGATCAAATCATGGCCGCCCAGACCGTATCTGCGACTGAGTCCAGTTCCCCGCACACGCGGCGTGACGTTTACGATGCGCCCGAAACCGCCGAGGGAATCGTCTCCCCGGCCGGCGACGTGTGGTCGATCGGCGTCACCCTGGTTGCCGCGTTAACGCAGAATGTAGCCTTCGAAGAAGCAGCGTCCAGCAGTCGGTCGCACCCCGATCCCGCTCCGCCGCCAACGGTTCCACAACCATTCCGCGGCATCGCGCGCGAATGTCTTCATCTTGATCCCAAACGGCGCTGTTCTCTGGCGGACATTCAAGCGCGGCTGCAGCCCGAGGGACGCTCCGTACCGGCGGAGTCCGAAGCGCCTCTGCCTCCGCAGCGCCCGACAAACCGCGCAGCGATCGTCGTCTCTGCAATATTCCTTGTAGCGGCGCTGCTCATCGGATTCGTCATCTTCCATCATCGAGACCACTCTCGCGACCTCTCTAGCGGCAACAATGCCCCGCCGTCTGCCACCCCTACGACTGTTCAGCCCGCAACCGAAGTTGCGCCTCAGGTCTCACCTCAATCCGCCCCTCAGACCACAACTCAAACTCCACCGCAAGCCGCTCCGGCATCGGCAACTCCGCCCGCCGACAAACCGATCCCGCCTCCGAAGAAAGCGACCGGGGCGCCAGGCGACGTCGTGCATCAAGTCCTCCCCGAGGTTCCCGCGAGCGCGCGCAACAGTATTAACGGCACCGTCAAAGTTGGAGTACGGGTTGAAGTCGATTCTTCGGGCAAGGTAACAGCGGCAACGCTCAAGTCTCCCGGCCCGAGCAAATATTTCGCGGCTCTCGCGCTAAAGGCTGCGCAAGCCTGGGAATTCTCTCCTCCCGAAGCAGACGGCAAGCCAACCGCAAGCGCGTGGCTCATTCAGTTTCGCTTCAAGCGAGCAGGAACGCAGGCGTCGCCTGAACGACTGAAGGATCGATCTCACTAGATCTTTAATCGTTCTTCGTCTGCCGCAATTTCCACACGATCTGCCTCACCATGCCGAGCAGCAGCTTGGCATCGTACGCCTCCAGTTTGAACCGCAGAACCAGGCGGCGCGCTTTCTTCTCGAACATGTCGTCCGTGCCCGGTTTCACATAGCCGCTGATGCGAAGCGCCTCCAGCAATCCCTCAGTGATGTGCTCGTTCTGGCCCGCGGTCGCTGGCTCAATCTCCTGGGTCACTGGCGGAAGTGGCGTGCTTCGCGCCAATTCGTAGAGACAGACCGCGACGGACTGTCCCAGGTTCATGGAGATGTTCTTCTCTTTCGTCGGGATGTTCAGCAGCCAGTGGCAGTGACTGAAATCTTGATTCGTCAATCCGATTTTTTCGGAACCAAACAGCACCGCAACCCGCTGAGTCTGCAGTTGCCGGCGGATTGCGCTTCCCAGGTTCTCATCCAGCCGCCGGACTGCGTCGGGCAATACGCGCTTGCGAATCGCGGTCGTCCCCACCACCAGGGCGCAATCCGCCACGGCTTCGGCGAGGGTCTTGAACTCTTCCGCCTGTTCCAGCAAGTCAGACGCGCCCACAGCCGAGCGAGCCTCGCGAAACCCGCCTGCAAATGGATTCACCAGGCGCAGCCGATGCGCTCCGAAATTACTCATGGCACGCGCCGCAGCGCCAATATTCAGAGGATTGCGCGGACGCACCAGCACCACGACCAGACCGTCAAGTTCCGATGGCAAAGGCAAGAAGGCTCAATTCCGGGTAGTGGCTCAGCTTTAACTCTCAAGCGTCGCGTCATCCCGAGCGAAGCCGCTTTTCAGGCGGAGAGAGGGATCTCCCTGAAAATCGTGCCTGGGAAGATCCCTCCCGCGGAAGTGCCCCGCGGCTCGAGATGACGCAACAGCGGAGATTCAAACTGAGCCACTGCCCAATTCCGAGCGCTCATTCTACGACAGAGGCGGGCGATGCAAGCTGGGCCAGCAAACATGAGCGGTCTTCGCGTAGCAACTGTCGTTCCTTAGCCTCTCTTGACACCATCTTGAAATTGTAAAAAAAATGTCAAAAACGCGCATATCCGGCCATCTTGCCCGTCAAACCGATGTAAGCTTCAGAGGTCAAGCCGGAAGCTCTCCCGCCGCTCACAGGAAATTGTCTTTTATGGGAAATCTTGCTACGCCGCTCAGCACTCCACGAGCATTGAATCCAGATGCTTCTGCCAAAATCGCCGGCCGCATCCTCGTCGTGGAAGACGACCCGGCCGTGCAAAAAGCCTTGCGCCGGCTCTTTGAAACCGAAGGCTACACCGTGGAAACGCAGTCCGACGGCCGCTCCGCGCTCGACAGCTTTCAGTCGTCAGCGCCATCCGCCGTGGTTCTCGACCTGCGGCTGCCCAAGGTTTCTGGCCGCGACGTGTGCAAAGAGATCAAGGCGCTGGCTCCCAAGTTGCCCATCGTCGTACTGAGCGCCGCCAGCGACGTCTCCGACAAAGTCCTGCTGCTCGAGCTCGGCGCCGATGACTACGTGACCAAGCCTTTCAGTCCCCGTGAACTACTCGCCCGCGTGCGGGCCGCGTTGCGCCATACCGTCCGCACTCCCGAGGCGCAGATCGTCAGCTTTGGTGACATCACGGCCGACTTCAAGAAAATGGAGATCAAACGCGATGGCCTAGTCGTCGTCTTGACCGCCCAGGAGTTCAAGACATTTCAGTTTCTGGTGCAGAATGCCGACCGGGTCATCAGCCGCGACGAACTGCTGAACGAAGTCTGGGGCTATCAGAACTATCCTTCGACCCGCACCGTCGACAACCACATTCTCAAACTCCGCCAGAAACTGGAGAAAGACCCGTCGAGCCCCGTACACTTCCGCACAGTACATGGCATGGGATACAAGTTCGTCCGCTGATTCCCTTGAACCCGACTTCCGAATCCGCGCCCCATTCTTCGCCAACCGGATCATCACCCGATTCACCGGCTGACTCTTCCACCGGACTTCTGCCGCGCCTGCGCCTGCGCACGCGATTCCTGCTCTCCATGCTGCTGATCACCACCGGCCTCACCACCACCAGCCTGCTGCTGGTGCAGCGCAGCATTCGCAGCAACGTCCGGCAGAGCATTGCGGTCAACCTGCGCAACTCCGTCGCCGCGTTTCAAGACTTCCGCCACGAGCGCGAAACCATGCTGACCAGCGATGTGGCTCTGCTGGCCGACCTTCCCATCACGCGCGCCATTATGACCAGCCCCGATCCGGTGACGATTCAGGACGCATCACAGGACATTTCGCAAATCGCGGCCAGCGATCTTTTTGTCATGGTCGATCGCGCCGGCCGAGTCGTTGCGCTGCATACCAAGACTCCCGGATTTACAAAGGAAGCCGCGGAAAGATATTTTCAGCAGTCTCTCGACGACGACCGCGGCGAATCCGGCCACTGGTGGCTGGGGGATCATCATCTCTACCAGACTTTCGTCGAGCCGATCTATCGGGGATCGAAGACGGACGGCACTCTGCTCGGATTCCTCGTGATCGGCTACGAGATCAATGACCGCCTCGCCGCAGAAGTCAGCAAAGTTGCCGGCAGCCAGGTAGCCTTTTCCTGCGGAAATGAAATCGTAGGGACAACGCTGACTGCGGCGCAAGTGCAGAGCGGAAGTATTCAGCGACTCATCGCCAGCTCTGCGCATGACGATCCGCAAGACATGTCCCGGGAGATCGAGATCGGTCGCGAACGTTTCCTCGCCACTTCCCTCGTACTCTCGGGTTCGCGGCCCACCCCGGTACGCTTGAGCGTCCTGGGCTCGTACGATCAGGCGACGAAGTTCCTGGATCGGCTGAATCGTTATCTGCTGCTGCTGGGCCTCGCCGCGATCCTGGTGGGCAGTGGCCTGGTGTTTTTCACCTCGCATACGTTCACCCGGCCTCTCGGCAATCTCGTCGCCGGTGTCCGCGCTTTGGAAGGCGGAGACTTCCATCATCCCCTCGATCCCCGCGGAGGAGACGAAGTCGCCGAATTGACCCTCGCTTTCGATCGCATGCGCACCAGCCTGCTCAAGAGCCAGCACGACCTGCTGGAGTCCGAACAATTGGCCACGATTGGTCGGATGGCCAGCTCGATTTCTCACGATCTGCGCCACTCTCTCGCCGCCATCGTCGCCAACTCTGAATTTCTTTGCGACAGTCACCTCACCCCAGTGCAGCGCGAAGAGCTGTATCAGGAAGTTCGCACCGGCGTGAACTTAATGACTGACCTCATCGATTCCCTGCTCGAATTCGCCCGCACCCGCGAATCGCTCACCCCCGCCTACGCCAACGTTTCGGAAACCATCCAGCGATCTGTGCTGGCAGTGCGCCTGCATCCCCGGCATCACGCCCGCTCCATCGATGTGCTGTGCGCCACTCAACTGGCGGGATGGTTTGATCAGCGCAAGCTGGAGCGTGCTCTCTACAACTTGCTCCTGAATGCCTGCGAAGCGGCGCCCGCACTGGGCGGCAAAGTGGAAGTCACCGCTGCTGAGGTTGCAGGTTCCGTTACAATTTCGGTCGCCGACAACGGTCCCGGAATTGCCGAATCCATTCGTGACCGTTTATTTCATCCCTTTGTCAGCTACGGGAAAGAAAACGGCACTGGATTAGGACTGGCAGTCGTACAGAAGATTGTGCAGGACCACGGCGGAGAAATTGTGGTGGAACGCGCAGTTCATGGCACGTCCCAAGGGAACACGATTTTCCGGATCGTGCTGCCCGGGCGCCTGCAGGTCGCCTCCCGCAATGCCGGCGAGCCCAGCGCAGACGCTGCTTCGCTCGTGCCCGCGCAACGGGATGACACCCGACGGAATTCGATTTCGCATCCGGGCCCATAGGCACAACCCGTCTCTTCGCCAAGTGCCTGACCCTGGATCATGACCCTGGATGGTGTAGGAGGACGGTGTGAAGAGCCTTAAGATTTTTTGGGTTTCGATTTTTATTCCGATTTTCGTTCGAATTTCTATTCGCGTGGCCGCATTGGCGGTCGCCTCGTTCTTCTTTTGCAGCACACTCAGCCAGGCGCAGACGGCCGCAAGTGCCGCGGCGCCGGGTGAGACCGCAAACGCCGTGCATGACCTGCAGGATCAGGTCCGCGAACTTCGCAGTCTGGTGGAAGAGATGCGCGCCGAAAACGCCGAGTCCCGCGCCGAGATGCATCAACTGCGCCACGACCTCGAATCCACGCGCGCTCTGTTGGAGCATCCCCCAACGCCCGTGAATGCCAACTCAATCACAGTCGCCACCGCCGCTTCCCCGCAGAATCCATCGGGCACGACCAGCACAGCGACTCCGGCGGGCTCAAGCCCCATCGAAGAACGTGTGCAGAAGCTGGAAGACTCCAGTTCGTTGCTCGGCTCGAAAATCGACGAACAATACCAGACCAAAGTCGAGAGCGCGTCCAAGTACCGCGCGCGCCTGCATGGCATCGTTCTGATGAACGCCTTCCGCAATGTAGGCGGATCCGACAATCTGGATTTTCCCAGTTATTCCGAGCCGGTCGCTCCAGGCGCGCCTGAAGCCGCTCTCGGGGCGACCATGCGGCAGTCGGAAATCGGCCTCGAAGTCTTCGGGCCGACTATCGGCGGAGCCCGAACCTCAGCCGACGTTCAACTCGATTTCGCCGGAGGGTTTCCCGCCACCGGCAACGGCGTGAACTTCGGAATCGTCCGCCTGCAAACTGCCGACGTGCGCTTCGACTGGGAAAATACCTCCATTGTCGCGGGCCAGGACGCGTTGTTCATCTCGCCGCTTTCACCCACTTCGTTTGCATCACTGGCCACGCCCGCCTTCGCATTCGCCGGAAATCTTTGGGGCTGGACGCCGCAACTGCGCGTCGAGCATCGCTTCTCCATTTCCGACCAGCAAACCGTAACCGTGCAGGCGGGAATTCTCGACAACCTCGATTGGGAGTATCCCAGCGATTCGTTCTACCGGTCCGCGCAGGCCGGGGAAATGTCCGGCCAGCCCGCTTACGCGCTGCGCACCGCCTGGTCGCGTCCGGTGTGGAATCATCCGCTTACCTTCGGCGTCGCCGGTTACTATGGCCGCCAGGACTGGACTTGGGGCCGTTTCGTCGACGCTTACGCTGGAATGGCCGACTGGCAAGTTCCGATTGTTCCGCGTCTGGGTCTCTCCGGCGAGTTTTACCGTGGCCGCGGCATTGGCGGACTGGGCGGCGCGATCGGAACTTCCATCGTGTATGGCGGCAACCCGTATGCTGGCTCCACTCCGATCCGCGGCCTCAACACCGCCGGCGGATGGACTCAACTCAAATTCCACCTGACTCCCAAGCTCGAATTGAACGGCGTCATCGCCGAAGACGACGCTTTCACCGGCGATGTGCGCGGTTTCGCCACCGACCAAAACAACTTTGGAGAAATCATCGGACGCAACCGCGGCGCTCTGGGAAATGTTGTCTTTCGCCCGCGCTCCGATCTGCTGCTATCGGCGGAATTCCGGCGATTGCACACCTTCCCCATCTTCGACGCCAGCAGCAGCACGAACCAGGTCAATCTATCGGTGGGGATTTTGTTTTGATAGCCCATTCGGTCCATCGTCTTGTGTTGCTCTTCGTTGCTCTGGCGGCAGTGTGCGCCTCCGCCCAGCAGGCATCGCTGAAGGGACACGTTCAGCTGACCCAGAATGGACGTTCCCGGGCGAACGCTGCGATGGCTGTCGTCTGGTTAACTCCTAAGGGCGTGACGCTTAAACCACCTCAACAAGACCACATTCCGCAACTGGTGCAGAAAGACAAAATGTTTCACCCGTCACTTCTAGTGATCCCAGTAGGCGGCAAAGTGGAGTTTCCCAATCACGATCCGTTTTTTCACAATGTGTTTTCGCTGTTCGAGGGCAAGCGCTTCGATCTTGGACTTTACGAAAGCGGAAGCACCCGCGTGGTGCAATTCGACAAACCCGGCATCTCATTCATTTTTTGCAATATTCATGAGCAGATGAGCGCGGTGGTGATCGCACTGGCCACGCCCTACTACGCCATTTCCGACGCGCGCGGAGACATCGTCATTCCCAATGTTCCGCCCGGCCGCTACGAACTGCAGGTATTTCACCCTGCGGCCGCGCCCGATACGCTTCGCTCCCTCACCCGTGAGATTACGGTCGCTCCCGGAGACACTTCACTCGGAGCCTTCACGGTGAACGAGACCGACATAGCGCAGGCTCACAAAAATAAATACGGACGCGACTACGATCGACCCGACCCCGACAGCCCCGCCTACGCCCGACCGTAACCGACGAATTTCCCATCCCCAAAAAGAAGGGCGTGCCGCGAAGCACGCCCTTCTCGCCTCTGTCTTCACTTCGTTTACAGCAACTCGTTCCATTAGTAGAGACGTTGCTTGCCACGCCTCCTGCCCTTAGTGATGCCCACCGCCGCCGCTATGCCCGCCACCACTGGGCGCGCTCACGTGTCCCCCACTCGGCGCGCTATGCGATCCGCCGTAGCTCGGCGCATGATACGTCGGCGCACGATAGCCGCCGTTGGACGGACTACGCACGATCGGCTGACGCATATCCAACTGCGGCCGCGACGATCCCGAAGACGATCCCGAAGACGCCCCGCGCCCATAGCCGTCCGCATACGAACCACTGGCCCTCGCTCCCGTCGAACTCGGCGCAGTCCGGTTCCAGTAGCTTCCACTGCCACCGCGTTCCGCCTGTCCGCCGGATTGCCCACCAGACGTCACACCGGACTCTCCACGCGCCGCGTCGCTGTGCGACGGCGGAGTGAACGGCCGGAATCCATCCCGGTTGGAAACAGCAGACTGCGCTGTGCTGCGCGCCTCTGTGTTCGGCGAAGCCGCCGGCCCTGACGCAGACGAGCGACCACTACCGCTCGGCGGAGTAAACCCCCGCGACGTGCCCGCACTCGGCCCCCGCGCCGACGCGGATTCGCCGGCGCCCTCGCGCCCGCCCGCCGGAACTGCCCCCACATGGTTTTGCGCCATGCTCTGCCGCAGGCTGGCCGTCTCCTGCTGAAACGATTGCCGCGAAGCGCTACTGTGCGCAGCTCCGAAGAAATGTTCCGTACCGTTGCGCACCGTGGACGGTGCCGCCGCGCGTCCGCTGGCCGACAGACTCGCCCGCGATGGAACCACCGGCAGATTCCCCGCCATCATGCGCGCGCCGCTCAACTGCTCGCGCGTCGCAGATGCAGCCGTCACCCGGCCCGCGCCGAAGTGTCCCGCATTCACCGTCGACAAAGCCCGGAACACGTGATTGTCGTGAAGATTCGCGACATTCGAGAAGCGCGTCCCGGCATGCAGCGGAGCGAAACCACCGTAACGGCCAAACCCGCTGCGGTACCCAACTACCCCAAACCGGCCGCGGTACCCACCCCACCACGGATGAAAATAGTCGCAAGGTCCGATCGGAAGCCAGCCAAAACCGCCCCAACCTCCCCAGCCAAATCCAAAGCCGAAGCCCGCGCCCCATCCCCAGAACGACACATAAGCCGGCGCCCAGAACGGACGATAGTATCCGTATACAGGTCCCGGCCACCACGCCCACGCGCCCCCATATGGAAACCAGCGCCCATAGTGATACGGCGCCCATCCCCAGGGCTCGTAGCCCACCCAAGTCCATCCGTAGTAAGGCTGGTAAGTCCAGTTGCCGTCGCGATACGGAACCCAGCCGGCCGGTTCGTTCGGAACCCACACGTCGCCGTAGTCAGGAACGTTCTGCCAGCGCCCATAGGCGTCCAGATCCTGCGTTCCGGTGTAGTACTTATTAGTATGACCCCACGAACTGGCGTTGCGGATCATGTGATCGCGGTCACTGTTCCAGCGATCCCAATCGTCGCGCTCCGGAGCCGGAGAAATTTTGTACTGCGCAGAATTGCTGTCGCCGCGCACCGTTGCCATTTCTCCGCTGTGAACCTCGGCGCTGCCTTGCGGAGTGGCAATCTGTGCTTCACCTTCGCGTACAATCACCAACGTGTCGCCATCCGGCCGCACTTCAATGCGGAACACGCCATCCTTGTGCGCCGGATGCACCGCCACGTTCGGCGTGTCGATCTCAGGCTCGGCTTCGCTGTCTCTCGACACCGTGTAGGTTGCGAGCCCCAGGCCCAGCTGAATCTGAATATTTCTGTGTGTGAAGGTTGCGAAGTTCGCCTTGGAGTTCGCGCCCAGTCGAAGCGTGTTCGCAAAATCAAGCTGCAATTCGGCGCGCGAATTGTCGCCGGTTGAAACCTTGTCGCCACCCATGACCGGCTGATTCAGCACCGCCGCCGACCAGTCGCCGGAATCACCGCGCTGGGTCGAAACCTCGCCGTGAGTCAGGCTAATGCGCGCCACACCCTGGTCCGTCTTCGCCGGAGCCTCGCCCGAAGGTCCACCGGGCTGCGCCTCAGTCGGCCGTGCATCAGCAGGCCCGTCAGTCCCGTCGCTGAGCGGCCCAGCCTGATCTTCATTTTGATCCTGTCCCATCGGGCCCGGCTGAGCTGGTGCCTGCTGACCCGCGCTAGGTTTGCCCTGCCCAATTTCCATAGGCGCACTCGGTTGATCCGAGGGCGCGGGAGTTTCCTGGGTCGTCTGCGCCAGCGCGCCAATCGACAGCGCACCCGATAGTGCCAAAGCTAGAACTGCCGAACCTGCTATGACCGTGCCTCGTAAGAACTTGCTCTTCATAACCCGCCTCTCCGAACTGGTCCTGATGGTGTAAACCCGCATGCCGAGGAATGTCTCTGCCAAAAGGATGGGCAAGTGCCGGGCCAAACCGGGCTGCGGGCCAAGCCTGCAACTCATTTGTTTTCAGCAAGGAATAAGGCAAATGGAACGGGCAGTTCGGGCGCATTCGACGAAATTGGCCGACCTCAGCCAAGGGTGGTGGTTTTCAGCCAGTTATCGTCTGCCGACCCGATTTTCGAACGCAGCTCTCACTCGCTAGGCGGGCCCTTTACAAAATCTTCCAGCAGGCGATTAAATTTCTCCGGATCGTCGACGAACAGCGCGTGACCGTCGCCCTCGAATTTTTCGAGGCGCAGCTTGTCTCCGAGCTTCGATTTCAGGAAGTCGGCGGTCCCCTGCGAGCCGGGCTGATAGGCAAACAGAACGGGCCGATTCATTCGGGCCAGGCCGGGCGAGAAATCCTTCACCGCAATCATGTCGTAAATGAGCACTGCCGCGGTGTCGGCCGGAACCTGGACGGAGGCGTCGATCACGCGCTTCAAATATTCTTCCGGCTGCGGCTTCGTGTACATGCTGCGGACAAAGCCCTCGGCTTGTTTCTGGCGATCCTGCTGCAACTGGTTCATCCATCCCGACATGAAGGCGAACGCCTCCGGGCTCAGCTTCTCCCAGAGGAACCCGTCGACCAGGACGAACCCGCCGACGTTATCGCTGCCAAATTGTTCGGCATACTTCACCAGTTCGCCGCACGCCATCGACCAGCCCACCAGAACCGGTTGCTTCAGGCCGAGGTGATCCACGAGTTCCTTGTAGTCGCGAGCACGGGTTTCGGGCAGGTGGCCGTAGGTGGGCTTATCGCTCTCGCCCTGCGAACGCGGATCGACCGCAATCACGTGATATTTCTTGGCGAACTCGTCGATCTGCTTTTGCCAGATCCAGGCCGGCATGGTCCAGCCCGGAATGAAAACGATGGCGCGGCCCGTGCCGGCTTCAACGTAGTGGATCCGGATGCCATCGGAAGTCTTGAAAAAATCGCTCTTAGCGGTCTGCCCGAAGACGCCCGGCGCGGCCAGGATGCATAGCAACATAAACGTCAACCCATGTATCGGGAACACAGCGAATCTGGCTTTCATGTTCTCTCCCTGGTCGTATTTGAGTGCGTCAATTCGTTTTCGCGCGGTTATCGTTCAGCAGGAACAGATTCAGCCTGTCATTCCGAGCGAAACGAGGAATCTGCTTCCTTTTTGCGCCATGAACCTGAACGGGCTGAATGCCAAGTGCTAAGCGCTGAGTGCTTCTCAACCCTCCTTCTCCCCCTCATCCGCAATCCCGATTTTTGAGAGCCGGTAGCGCAGCGCATTGCGGGACAATCCCAGCAGGCGCGCGGCTTGGCTCTTGTTGCCGTTGGCGCGGCGCAGCGCCTCCTGCACCATTTCATCTTCCCACTGCTCCAGCGTCATGCCTTCGGGAAGAAATCCCCCTGCGCCGTTCGCCGCTTTTGCAGTACGCGTGTCCAGGTGAATATCCGCCGGCGTGAGCACGCTGCCCTTCGCCAGCGCGCACGCACGTTCAACAATATTCTGCAGCTCGCGCACATTCCCCGGCCAGTAATAGTTCACCAGGATCTGCATCGCCTCCGGCGTAATGCCTTCCACCGGCTTGCCAGATTCTCCACTGAACTGAGAGATAAACAAGTCCGCAAGATCGGGAATGTCCTCTTTCCGTTCGCGCAGCGGCGCAATGTCGATGGGCACAACGTTCAGTCGATAGTAAAGATCCTCGCGAAACGTGCCTTGCTCCAGCGCCGCCCGCAAATCGCGGTTGGTGGCGGCGATCAGCCGCACATCAACCTTCACGGTGCGCGTTCCGCCCAGTCGCTCGAACTCGCGCTCCTGCAACACCCGCAACAATTTCACCTGCGTGACCGGAGGCACATCGCCAATCTCGTCGAGGAACAGCGTCCCCTTGTCAGCCAGCTCAAACTTGCCGGGCTTGCTGGCAACCGCTCCAGTGAACGCTCCTTTTTCGAAGCCGAACAATTCACTTTCCAGAAGATTCTCAGGGATGGCCGTACTGTTGATCTTAAGAAATGGTCCCGACGCGCGCCGCGATTTTTCGTGAATGGCGCGCGCAATCAAATCCTTGCCCACGCCGCTCTCGCCACCGAGAAGCACGGTCGCATTAGTCGGGGCAACGCGCTCCACCGTGGCCAGCACTTCCTGCATCTTCGGGCTGCGGGCGACAATGTTCGGATGCGCGTAACGCTTGCCCAGCGCTTCGCGCAAAGTCCGGTTCTCTTCCCGCAGATTGCGGACGTCCAGTTCTTTATGGATGACCATCCGCATCTCGGTCAGCGAAAACGGCTTCAGCACATAGTCGCTGGCCCCCGCCTTCATGGCCTCGACCGCGGTTTCAACACTGCCAAATGCGGTCATTACGACGACGGGCAGAGCGGCGTTCTGCCGCTTGATGGTCTGCAGAAACTCCAGTCCGTTCATGCCGGGCAGTTTCAAGTCAGTCAAAATCAGATCGATGAGATTCTCGCGCAGCAACTTGAGGCCGGCCTCGGCGTCGCCTGCGGAGAACGTAGTGAAGCCGTCCTCGCCCAGATTCAACTCGAGGAGGCGCCGCATTTTCGCTTCGTCCTCGACAATCAGAATTGCCGGCATGAGCGCGTCGTCCTCGATTCCCTGTCTTTCTCTTCCTCAATTCGGAGTTTCACGAGATCCATTTCACGAGATCACCAGATGGGCAGTGGATCCAACCGTTGCATTCTCGCTGGCCGCGGGGAAAAATATCACAAAACGGGCGCCGGAGTCTGTTGTATCTTGGCCCGCTGCAGACTGGACCGCTGCAACGCCACCAGCGGCATAGTCCGGGACTTCGATCCGGATGGTGCCGTGATGTCCGTCGATAATCTTCGAGACAATCGACAATCCCAGGCCGACGCCGGTTTTCTTGGTGGTCACGAACGGGTTGAAGATCTGCTCCCGCAACTCAAGCGGAATTCCCGGTCCAGTATCTTCGATGCGCACTTCAACTCCTTCAAGATTGCCCCCGTCAAGATCGCCGCCATCGCGCCCGCTGGCTCGCGTTTTGCGAACCGTCACACGCAACACGCCACCAGTCGCGCCCATGGCATCGTAAGCATTCTGCACAATATTCAGGAAGGCCTGCTCACACAGGCTTTCATCAAGCGGCACCAGCGGCAGACCGGATTCGTATTCTTTCTCGACGCGGACCCGCGCGCCCTTCCACAGCTGCGCGACATCGTTCAAGGCGCGGTCGAGTACGGTAGTGATGTCTTGCGGAGTGAGATCGGCGTGCAAAGGGCGCGCGAAATCCAGAAAGCGTGTGACCAGCGCGCTCAGGCGGTTGGTTTCGGTCGAGATATATCCCGCAAGTTCGGCGGCCAGCGGGTTCGACTCTCCCAGCTTCTGCGTCAGCATTTCGGCGGAACCTTTGATCACTCCCAGAGGATTGCGAATCTCGTGCGCGAGTCCGGCCGAGAGCTGGCCGAGCGCGGCCAGACGCTCGGATCGCCGCGCCTCGGCCTGCGCCTGCTCGAGACGGCGATTGGTTTCAGCAAGAGTCTCCGCCAGTTCCTGATAGCGCAGCGTCTGGCGCCGGTTCTCGACCACGAAGCGATTCACCACCATCGCCGCAAGGAAGAAGAAGAGAATGCGAATCGCGAGCAGACCATAGCTCTCGGTCGTGATCTCATACTCTTGCAGCGCAGGATAAAGATAGGAGCAGTACGCGGCCGAGGCCAGCGCAGTCCACAACAACGTTGCCCAGGAGCCGAAGTATTCCGCGGCCGTGACCACGGGCAGATAGTAGATGGGGTAGTAACTGCTGTTGATGCTCAGCTCGCCGGTGTGATCGATGAGCAGTGTTGCCAGGGAAATCTTCAGCAAGACTAAATAGACGGGGCCGCGGCGGGGCAGGCGGGCAACCAGCCATCCCTCGCTCAACTGGATCACACCAAATGCCAGGAGGATGAGTTGCTTATGGATTTCCCGCACCGGCGGCAGCAGGGCCAATCCGGCGAGCAGCGCCAGCCAGAGGACATCCATCCAGTTCATCGTGGGACGCTTGGCCTCGATCATTTTTCTTCGGTCACTCTATTTCGATGATGGTTCTGCGAGAAAAAGCGCTCCGTCGAAAAAATACCGGGAGAGCCTGCGCTTCCCCCGGCATTGCGTCACTGATTGTCTGATTCGCGGTCCATCTCATGCGAACCCTATCACATCGCAAGAAACGCGTCCGCGTCAACGTCACTTCTTGGGCGGCGGCGCCGCTGCCGGTGCAGGTGCTGCCCGTGGCGGAGGAGCGGGTCTTGGAGCTGGCGGCGGAGAAGCCGGCCGCTGCTGTTGCCATTGATTGAACTTCTGTTCCTGCTGCTGCTCCTGCTGCGGGCTGCGCTCCTGCACTGGCGGCGTCGGTCTCACCAGCGGATGAGCTTCCTGCGAAGAGGAATTCTGCCGCTGTGGCGGATGAAAACCCTGTTTCCCGGAATCCTGTTTCCCCGACTGCGGATTCACCGGCTGACCATTTTGATCCTGTCGATCCCCGGGCCGGTCCTCGACCTGTGGGCTTCCCTGCATCTCGTAGACGCGCGGCTGCGTTTGCGGCAATTGTCTAACCTGGCTGTTGCCGCCGGGCGGCGTAAACGACTTGAAGCCGTCTTGCGCCGGTGGTTGCGAACGATTCTGGCTGGCCGCCGGTTGCGACGCTCCAGCTGGACGCACCAGCGCCTGCTGATTCAGATGTCCCCCGGCCTGCGATTGCCGCTGCTCGATCGGTTGCGGAGGTGGAGACGGCGTTCTTACCGCCACCACCGGACGGCTGACCACTGCTGCCGGCGGCTTAACCGCAACTGGCCGTCCGGCGCCGACCACGCTCGCATGAATTGGCTCGGCCGCGACCAAGTGACTCACCGGCGCTGCCGCAATTTCATGCGCGTCCACTTTCATGATGTTCTGCGCCACCGGCCGCGCGTTCACAAACGCATCCCGCGACACCACGGTCACACCGTTGGTCACGCGCTGATTCGCGTATGAGATGTTGTTCACGGCCCTTCGATCGACTGTCGTTCCATGAACGGTCGTTCGATTGACGACCACCGTGTTGTAGACCTCCGTCACCCGCGTAACGCTGACTGCCGTATTGGTGATGTTCACTTGGTTGACGTAAGCGCGGCTCACGCGATATCCCGGCAGATAGACTTCGCCCGGTGCGAGCGGGAACCATCCCACGCCCACGCCAGCCGAGAAGCGGAAACCTGCGCCGCCGCCCACGAACGCGACCAGCGCAGGCGCCCAGATCGGACGCACCACCACCGGCCCCGGCACCCAGAACCATCCGTTGTTTACGAATGCCCAGCGCCCGTAATGAAATGGCGCGAATCCCCAGGGCTCGTTCTCGACCCAAGTCCAACCCCACGGTCCGATGTACACCCAGTGCCCGAAGCGATAGGGAGCCCATCCCACGACGAGGGCGCGTGGCCGCCAGCACATGCCATAGCTGGCGACATAGCTCCAGTCGCCGTTGTCGTCCAAATCTTCGTAGCCCGTCATCTCGCGGGAAACATAATTGGCGGAGTCGGCGTCATCTTCGCGACTATCGCGATTGAAAGCCCAGCTATCCAGATCATCCTCCGCAGGAAGCTGGCCAAGGTCATAATCGAGATGATCGCTGCCGGTAAATGTGGCGGATTGATTCGCGACCACGGTATAAGTAAATCCGCCGCCGGTGACGCGGCCGCGGCCGTGAAAGACGGTGGTGACCGTCTGGCTTCCGTCCTCGCTCACATCCACCCGGTACTCCCCAGGCTGCAGCAGGCTGAACGCGATGTTTGGGGTATCGATCTCGTAGGTGTCGTCATCATCGACGTGGCGCACGCGGAGAATGAGCGACCCTTGCGCGAGCCGAATCTGCGTGGTGCGGTCGTCGAGGGCGAGGAATGTGATCCCAGTCTTCGTGCCGAGGCGGATGGCTGCCGAGCCAACGTGAACTTCGGCGCGGGAATCCTCGTCCGCCCAAAGATCGTCGCCGGTGACCATGGGACGATTGGGAACCGCGGCGACCCAGTCGTCTTCGCCAGCGGGCCGAAACTGCACGTCGCCATCGAAGAAGTTCAGTCGCGCTACGCGGCCGGGAGGATCCTGGCTTTGATCCTGATCTTCATTCTGACTCTGATCTGGACTCTGATTTTGAACCTGAGTTTGAACGCCGGCGTCATCTTGCGCTTGCGCTATGCTCGCAGCTTGCAGCATAAATGCAGAGCTGGCCAGCAGAACGAGCGGAACCCACATCGTGCGCGTTTTCATATCTCCGCCCCCGCGGAATAGGAAATCCGTATGCCGTAGATTTTACCGGCATCCGTGTAAACACAATAGAGACGGTTTAGTTTCCTCAATTGCGGAAGTGCGACGAGGCAGCAGCGGATTTGGCTCCCGAAGGGAAGTGACATCCCGAGCACCGCGAGGGATCCGGGTGTTTGCCCGCCGCTACGACGACAGTTGCAGCGGCCAGAACCCAGATCCCTCGCGGTGCTCGGGATGACAAGCAACGGTTGCCCAGTCTAGCGACCTTTCGCATTGCTCAAACGGCTCACAAAACAGTAAAGTGCAATCGGAGCAGTCTCGCGACGCCGGTTCGCGCCGGGGCTTTGAAAGAAACAAAGACGAAATGAGCATTGCCACTCTTAACGATATTTTCTTCGCCGCGGTCGAGCGCGACCTGGACCGCATGATGCTGTACTGCGATCCGCATCGCGACGCCGGGAAGTGGCTGCCGATTTCCTCCCGCGAGTTTGGCCGAAGCGTGGCGCGAACCACCCACGCGCTGCATGCCTGGGGAGTGCGAGCGGGAGATCGCATCGCCATCCTCAGCGAAAATCGCCCTGAGTGGCCTACGGCCGATATTGCAAGCCTGCTGCTTGGGGCCGTTACGGTGCCGCTCTACACCACGCTTACAGCGGAACAGACTGCGTTCGCACTGAATGACTCGGGCTGCCGGGCTATCTTTCTGTCGTCGGACCAGCAATTGCGCAAGATCGTGTCGATCCTACCGCAAACGAAGCTTGAGAAAATCATCGTGATGGATCCGGTAGAGTTCGCGGGGGATTTAGCTCCATTCGCGAGCCGCTGCATCTCGATGAAACAGATGATGTCGCAGGGGTCAGAGAACCTCGCAGCCGAAATTGAGGCGCAAGCTCGCGCGATTGGTCCCGACGATCTGGCGACCATCGTTTACACCTCGGGAACGACGGGCGCTTCTAAAGGAGCAATGCTGACTCACGGCAACATTGCTTCGAACATTGAGTGCGCGCTGCAGGGTTTCGATATGACGGCCGGGTTGATCAACATCTCGTTCCTGCCGCTCTGTCACATCACGGCGCGACACCTCGATTTTTCCATGCTGTATCACGGGGTGACACTGGCTTATTGCCCGTTTCTCGACCGGCTGCCCGCGAGTTTGTTGGAAGTGCAGCCGTCGGTTTTTGTGGCGGTGCCTCGGGTTTACGAAAAAATCTATGCGCAGGCGGAGCAGAAAGCCAAAGGCCTGCCCAAGCGTGCCATTTACGACTGGGCCGTTTCTGTGGGACAAGACCATAAGCCTGAGATCCTCGCCGGAAAGACTCCTACTTCGCGCAGTTGGAAACTGGCCAATCGCCTCGTGTTTTCGAAGATTCGCGAGGGCATGGGTGGTCGGATCGAGACTTTCATCTCGGGCGGCGCGCCGCTGGGGCGGGAACTCGCAGAGTGGTACGCCAAGATGGGCATTCGCATTCACGAGGGCTACGGCCTCACGGAGACCTCGCCCGTCATCGCGGTGAATACGCCCAGCAATCACCGCATTGGGACTGTGGGGAAGATTTTGTCGAATCTGGAAGTGCGCATTGCGGAGGACGGAGAGATCCTGGTGAAGGGACCGTCGGTGTTTAAAGGCTACTGGAATCGGCCGGAAGAGACGAAGGCCGCGTTTGTCGATGGCAAGGTAAACGATGGCAAGATAAACGACGGCTGGTTCAAGACCGGCGACATTGGCAACATTGACGCCGACGGGTATCTTTCTGTTACGGATCGCAAGAAGGATCTGATCAAGACGTCTGGCGGAAAATTTATCGCGCCGCAGCCGATCGAGAATTCGCTGAAACTCAATCCCCTGGTTGGGGTGGCGGCCATCCTTGGCGACAAACGGAAATTTGCGTCCGTGCTGGTGTCTCCCAACTTTGGACCGCTGGAGGAATGGGCGCGGGAGAATAACGTCGCGTTTGCATCGCGAGCGGAGCTAGTCGCCAATCCGAAAACCCAGGCGCTCTACGAGGGGATCGTCGACGGCATTAACGGGAATCTGGCGCGCTTCGAAAAGCTGAAGCGCGTCATGCTCGTAGCCGATGAATTCACCATCGACAACGGCGTCCTGACGCCGACCTTGAAACTCCGGCGGCGCGTGATTGAAGAGCGCTACAAAAAACAGATCGATGAGCTGTATGCGCAGGCGGAAGCCACGGCGGTGCCACAAAGTTAAACTTTTTCTGTCATCCTGACGAGAGCGACAGCTCTCGGAGGGACCTTACGAAACGCAAGGCTTGACAACAGCGCCGGCGGGGGACGGCACTCTCCATCGCCACGGGCATTCCCATCCACATCATCAAAGCGTTTACTGTCGTAGGGTCCCTCAATTCGCCTTCGCCGGATTTCAGGTTGACATCGTTTCGGAGTATTACAATAGGCGAATGCAGGACGCACTCGTTATTGCCGGACGCTCCTTCCGCTCGCGCCTGATCGTGGGCACGGGAAAATACAAATCCTTCCAGGAAACGGCGCGCGCGCTCGAAGCCAGCGGCGCGGAGATGGTCACGGTCGCGGTGCGCCGCGTGAACCTCGACCGCGGCAAGCTTGGCCGAGAGAACGAATCGTTGCTCGACTACATCGATCCGAAGAAATATTTTCTACTGCCCAACACCGCCGGCTGCTACACCGCCGACGAAGCCATCCGCGCAGCCCGCCTGGGACGCGAAGTCGGCCTCTCTGATTGGGTCAAGCTCGAAGTGATCGGCGATCAGGCTACGCTTTATCCCGACGTGCAGGCCACGCTTGAAGCTACGCGCGTGCTGGTGAAAGAAGGCTTCACGGTCTTGCCTTACACTTCGGACGACATTGTTTTTGCCAAGCGGCTGATTGACGCCGGCGCGGCTACGATCATGCCGCTGGGCGCGCCCATCGGCAGCGGCATGGGAATTCAGAATCAGGCCCACATTCGCATTCTGCGCGAAATGATTACAGGCGTGCCGCTGATCGTCGACGCCGGAGTGGGCACGGCCTCCGACGCCGCCATCGCTATGGAACTTGGCGCTGACGCGGTGCTCATGAACACCGGCATCGCGGCCGCGCAGGATCCCGTGCTCATGGCTGAAGCCATGCACCACGCCGTGCTGGCGGGACGGCAGGCTTATCTTTCAGGGCGCATGCCGAGGAAGCTATACGCCACCGCGAGTTCGCCGCTGGAAGGCATCGTAAGATGAATTGAGAAATTGAGAAATTTGGTAATTGGGAAATCGAAAACGCGCAACCAAGCTGATTTTTAATTGCACAATTACTAAATTTCTCAATTTCTCAATCCCCTTCCCCTGTTTCTTCCCACAAAAATAAAAAGGGCGACTCGTCGTCGCCCTCAATCCAACTCATTCGCCCATTTTCAGTCCGTGGAACCGATCACAGCATCTTCACGCTGTCCACGTGAATGGAATCTTTCGACACGGTGCCAGTCACGGCGACGTGATGACCCGCATGACCCTTCAGCGCATCCTGGTTGTCGACGGCGAGCACCTTCGAATCACCATCGGTTACGATGACCATCTTCTCACCGGCAGCTACGCACTTCTGGGCGCAGGCCGCTCCCGCCGCACTACCCATCTTCGCGCCGCATTTTGCGTCGGCGATCCAGCCGTTGACGGTCATACTCTTGCCCATGTCATCGAACGCCATCGCCGACAAGGCAAACAGGAAACTTAGCGCAAGACAGATCAGCAGAACTTTTCTCATGGCCGGTAGTTCTCCTTTTTTGAACTTCAGATTGCGGGCCCCAGACTGCAATCAAGCACTCGCGATGAAAATTGTGCCGTCCCTTCCGGGCACAGCCAATCCCCGCTTGGTTGTGAAATGAGGCAACCGAAATATACCACACAGCCAGGCGAGAATTGTCAGCGCGGGCGCGAAGTAATGACTCGGAAGTTGCAGGTACCGCGGAGGCCGCAGGCCAAGAATTCTCACGCGCTATTTTTTCACGGAACTAGTCGGGACTGGCGCGGGTTTCGCCGAAGCCGGCGGCACATAGACATACTCTCCGGGCTTGGCGTACCCCAGTTGCTCGCGCGCTTCTTTTTCGATGGATTTCTGATCGCTCTTCAAGCCTTGAATCTGCTGGGTATAGCGGTCATTTTCCTGCTGCACCTGGGCTAGCTGCTTCTGCAAGGCTTCGTACTCGGCGCGTTTCTGCTTGTAGACGACCATTCCATTGGCGCCGAACATAACATGGACAAACAATGACGCAGCCAGCACGGCCACAGCGACGGTTGCGATGCGGCGCCGTAGAGCATAGACGCGCGTCGCCAGCGGACGCGCCCGCTCAATCCACGAGGCGGCGAAGGCTTCCGCCTGCGGAGCTCGATCGACCATAGCGCGGAATCCGTCCTCGGGACGGGGGAACCTCGTGATTTTGGAAAACGGCTTCATTCGCGGGACTTCATGCCAAGAACTTCGTGCCTAGAAACTTCATACCAAGAATTTCCGCAGCCGCTTCACTCAAAAATCCAGTGCTTCGCGGCCGTACTCAGTTTCTCCAGACCTTTCTCGCTGCGGGCCTCGGTGTAAACGCGCACCACGGGCTCGGTGCCCGACAGCCGGTAGCAGACCCACGACCCGTCGCTGAATACCAGCTTCAATCCGTCGGTGCGGACGACCTTGCCCACGGGGCGCCCACAGAACTCCCGCGGATCTTGCCCCAGCTTCTCAGTGAACTTCGCCTTGACCTCCGCGGTCAAGCGGAAGTTCTGCCGTTCCGGATAATAGGAACCAACTTGGTTACTCAGCGCCTTCAGTTGTTCGCCCAGAGACTTGCCTCGGCGCGCGACCGCCTCGCAGCACAGCAGGCCAGCCAGCACGCCGTCTTTCTCGGGAACGTGATGACGAATCGACAGCCCGGCGCTCTCTTCGCCGCCGATGGCGATCTTATCCTGCATGATGAGTTCGCCGATGTACTTGAAGCCCACGGGAGTTTCGTGCATCTCTACGCCATGTTTCTCGGCCAGCGCGTTGATCAGGTTGGTAGTCGCAACCGACTTGGCCACGCCGTTCTTCCAGCCTCGGCTCTCGACGAGATAATCGAAGAGCAAGGCGATCACGTAATTTGGCTGCAGAAAAGTTCCGTCGGAGTCGACGATGCCGAAGCGGTCGGCGTCGCCGTCGGTGGCGATGCCGATCTGGGCTCCGGTCTCGCGCATCTTCTTTCGCAGATCTTCGAGCAGATGATCGTCCGGTTCGGGGGCGTGCCCGCCGAAAAGAACGTCGCGATAATCGTGCACGGTGGCAACCTGAACGCCGGCGCCTCGCAGCAGCTCGTCGGAGTATCCCCGCGCCGCGCCCCACATGGGATCAAAAACTACGCGAAGATTCGCCTTCCGAATTACTTCCAGATCGATGATCTCACCCAGGCGTTTCAAGTATGCCGGTTTGGGGTCGAGCGTTTCGATTCCTGCAGGCGGCTCCGCATGCACAATGGTTTGGCCGCTTCCCGAGCGGGCGGCATCGCCGGCCGCGATTTCTGCTTCGATCCTCTTCGTGACCTCGGGCAGGGCGGGGCAGCCATCCGGCGTGGAAAACTTGATGCCGTTATATTCCGGAGGATTATGGGAGGCGGTGAAATTGATGACGCCGTCGGCTTTGTTCTGAATTACGGCGTGGGCAAATGCCGGAGTCGGCGCCGCCTCGGCCACCATCAGCGGCGTGATGCCGTGTGCGGTCAGAATCTCCGCCGCCATGGAGCAAAACGTTTCGCCCAGAAACCGCGGATCGCGTCCCACGATCACCCGCGCCCGCCCTCCCTGCGGCTTCTGCGCAGCCACATAGCGGGCGATGCCGACCACGGCGCGCCGCACGTTGGCGAACGAAAACTCCTCGGCCATGACCGCCCGCCAACCCGATGTGCCAAACTTGATTTGCGTGAGCATATTCGACCCCATTCCACCGCAACCAGATGCTAATCTCTCCGTCGAAGCCGAAAGCTGATGGCTGAGAGCTGATCGCCAAGCTGACGGCTGATTTTATATGACCGACAAACGAATCGTCCTGTGCACCGCCGGGTCTGAAGATGAAGCCCGAAACATCGCCCGCCATCTGGTCGAGCGCCAACTCGCCGCGTGCGTCAACCTCGTTCCGCAGATTGAATCGGTCTACCGCTGGCAAGGAAAAGTGGAATCAAGCCAGGAATGGCTGCTGGTCATCAAGTCGACAGCAGAGAGATTTCCCGCCGTGCGCGATGCGATCCGCGAGTTGCACTCCTACGAACTGCCGGAGTGCATTTCGCTCATCATCGAAGACGGCAGCGCCGAATATCTGGATTGGCTGGCGAGCTCGCTGCCAGCCTAGCAGGCTAGCTCGTTTTTTGGGTGGCGCAGCGCTTCCATCGATGCCATAAGGCCTTTTCTTTCTGTACAGGCTATAGACCCCAGGACGGTGTTTCCATTTAGAAGATTTATCCGTGGAAATCCGCGTGAATCGGTGGCCACGAAGTTTTCCTAAATCGCAGCTAGCGCCTGATCCAGATCGTCCAGAATGTCGTCCACATCTTCAATCCCCACGGAGATTCGCACCATGCCATCGGTGATGCCGATCGCGGCGCGGCCCTTGGCGCCCAGTCCGGCATGAGTCATGGTCGCGGGATGCGAGATCAGAGTCTCCACACCGCCCAGCGATTCTCCGAGCGAGCAGATGCGCACCTTCTTCAGCATCTTGTTGGCATTTTTCTGCGAGCCGGTCTCAAACGTAATCATCGCCCCGAAGCCGGTCATTTGCCGACGCGCAAGGGCGTGTTGCGGATGATCGGGGAGGCCGGGATAAAACACTGCTTTCACCTTCTTGTGCTTCGACAGAAAATCGGCCACGATGCGGCCGCTGCGGTCGTGAATCTCCATGCGCGCCGCCAGAGTCTTCACCCCGCGCAGCACCAGCCAGCATTCGAACGGCGAAAGAATCGCGCCCGCGGCCTTCTGCAGAAACGCCAACTGGTCGGCATGCTCCTGTTTCGCGCACATTACCACGCCACCCAGGCCATCGCTATGGCCGTTCAGGAATTTCGTCGTCGAATGCACAACCATGTCCGCGCCCAGCGCCAGCGGTTGCTGGAAATATGGAGACATAAACGTGTTGTCGACGACGAGTGAAATTTTCTTGCGCCGGCAGATCTGGCTGATCGCGGCAAGATCGCTCAACCGCATCAACGGATTCGTCGGCGTCTCCACGTAAACCATTCGCGTATTCTTGCGGACGGCGCGCTCGACGTTTTCCGCATCGGAAGTATCGATGTAAGAAAACTCCAGCCCGAACCCGGTCATCACCTGGTTGAACAGCCGCGGCGTGCCACCATAAAGGTCGTTGCCGCAAACCACATGGTCACCGGATTTCAGCATGCTCACGATCGCATGAATTGCGGCCATGCCACTGCCAAACACGCGAGCCGCTGCAGCGCCTTCGAGCGCGGCGAGATTCTCCTCTAACCGGGTGCGCGTGGGATTCGACACGCGCGAATATTCATATCCCTTGTTCTCGCCAATGCCTTGCTGGACGTACGTCGAAGTCGGATAAATGGGCACGGTAACGGACCCGGTCAAGGGATCGGGTTCCTGCCCACAGTGAATCGCACGCGTGGCAAATCCTGGTTGCTTCTCTTTTTTCATCTGTGTAATCCGTGAAAATCCGTGGCGAGCTTCTTAAAACTGCTAGACTCCGCCCTCAAAAATCTTCTTCGACAAATACCTCTCCGCGGAATCTGGGATGATGGTCACAACGCGCTTTCCCGCGCCCAGCTTCTTCGCAACTTTCAATGCGGCGAATACCGCCGCGCCGCCGCTTGATCCTGCCAGCACGCCTTCCTGCGCCGCCAGCGCCTTCACCGTGCCGAAGGCGTCATCGTCCGTCACCATCATCACTTCATCGCAGACCGAGCGGTTAAAAGTTGCCGGGGTGAAGCTGGTGCCGATTCCCTCCACTTTATGCGGCCCGGCCTGCCCGCCACCTAGCGTCGAACCTTGCGTTTCGACCGCATACGCCTGCACGTTCGGCGATTTCTCTTTCATGTAGCGGGCGATTCCAGAAAATGTGCCGCAGGTACCGCAACCGAAAACAACGGCATCGACTCGTCCATCCATCTGTTCAAAGATTTCAGGAGCCGTGGTTTCGTAGTGATAGTCGGGATTGGCGAGGTTCTCGAATTGTCCGGCCATGAATGCGCCGGGATCGCTGGCTACCAGCGCCTTGGCCTGCCGGATAGCGCCCAGCATGCCCTCGGCGTCAGGGGTGCGGGAAACCTCGGCGCCGAGGGCTCGCATGATCGTAACTTTCTCCTCGGAGAAGCGCTCCGGCACAAATAGTCTCACTTTGTAGCCGCGGTTCACGCCGATCAGTGCGAGGCCGATGCCGGTGTTTCCCGCGGTCGCCTCGACAATCGTGCCGCCGGGCACAAGCTTTCCTTCCTGCTCGGCGCGCCGGATGATCCCAATGGCCGCGCGGTCTTTCACACTGCCGCCGGGATTCAGGTACTCCAGTTTGGCAAACACGTCCGCCGAGCCGGCCGGAACCAGGCGCTTCAGCCGCAACATGGGAGTTTCGCCGACCAGTTGAGTAATATCGTCGGCTACGCGCAGGCGGGACATTTCAGAAGTTTTCGGAGTCACGTTACAGGGTACGGGGAGCGTGCGGAATCGTCAATGGAACCAAAGGTAATGTGTCCTCGTAAACCTAGACAATGGCGAAGAAAAGATGATCCAGAGCCAATTTTCTTACGTGCCATGAACTGCGTTCCTTGCCGTCTACGTAGAGCACGCACTGGCCTGCATCATTCAGTCCAACCGTCGCATGGAACACTTTCGCATCGGCGTCCTGCACTTCGATGCGCCCTTCGGCGAGCGTAAAGGTTACCGATTTGTGGACTTTGTAAGCGTGCAGATGGACGGTGAAACTCTTCTCGTCGCCGACCATCTCGAATGCGTATTCAAATCCAAACTGGGGGATCGCGGGACGCATAGCATTGCGGGTGTCGACATCCTGCTGAATCTCGAGTCCCAAGCGCTCAAAAACCCTCGCCAGTGAGCACAGCGACCGTTCCGTTACCCAATCGAATTGTTCCGCGTTCACGCTTTCGCCCATAGTGATGCCCCCTCAGCATCGCTCACGTCTAACAGTTCTACCATGCAAACTTTGTTTGAATTAGAGACGGCTGAGGTACCAGGAGCCGTCTACTTCGCGCCGCCGGACGCCGGCTGCGCACCCGCATAGTACCCGCTCTTGGTGCGCACTGTCATCTTGCCGTGTCCCTTGGCTGACTTGGCCTCGACCCGAATCTGCCGAAAGCCGCCGTTGCCCCGGGGGTTGGTTGGCTTGTAGCCGATGGCGTACTGGTTCCGGATATCGCTCGCGACGGTCCGGCTGATGGCGTCCACTTCATCCAGCGTTTTGGGAAAGAATGCGATCCCGCCGGTGCGCTGCGCGATGATTTCTAGCGCCTTCCTGGCCCGCTTGGGATGCTCTTCATCGCCCAGAATTCCGATGGCGTACACCGACGGCCCATTTTCTTCCTGCAAGTGCTTCACGGCCTGCTCCAGAGTTTCGGTGCTGGCGTTGTCTTCGCCGTCGGTCACCAGGAACAAGACTTTCTTCTCCAGACGCGCGAACCTTCTCAAATGTTCAGCCGAGGCCACGACGGCGTCATAGAGCGACGTGCCTCCGCGCGGATCGATTTTTTCCAGCGCCTCTTTCAGCTTCAGCAGATCGTTGGTGAAATCCTGGTCGAGATAATATTCGTCATTGAAGTTCACGATGCAGACTTCATCCCGCGGATTGCTTGACCGCACCAGATTTAGCGCGGCCTGGTTCACCTTGGCCCGCTTCTCCTTCATCGATCCCGAGTTGTCGATCACGATGCCCATGGCCACTGGGATGTCCACGTGATGGAACGAGATGATGTTCTGCGGCTTCCCGTCTTCAAAGATGGTGAAGGCACTGCGGTCGAGGTTGGTGACAATGTGCTGTTTGTCGTCGACTACTGTGGCGTACAGCAGCACTTCGTCCACGTCTTTGCGGAAGACGAAGACTCCCTGGTCGTTGAGTTGCTTGTCTTGATTGTCCTTATCTTGATTGTCCTTATCTTGATTATCCTTATCCTGATTATTCTGGGTCTGCGGAGGGATTGCAGTTTCCGGGGCGGAGGCGCCAGTTGGTGAAGTGGCGGGTTTACTCTGATCCTGAGGCGGGGCAGGCCGCGTACCGGCTGGCAGCACCCACGGTGCACCGGCCCAAAAGACCAACGTGAAGAGAAACAGAAACCTGGTGGCCCTATTCCGCGGGCGCGTAATATCCCGTCCTGGCATACACTCGTAGAGGCGGCAATCCTTTCGGTGGCAGCAGCTTCACTTTTATCTTACGCCATTTGCCGTCGTGCATGACTTTCGCGGGACGGTATCCCAGAACATATTGATTGCGCAGTTCTACCCCAATCTTGGTCGCGACATCGCCCAGATCGTTAGGATTATCGATAGTGAACGCCCGCCCGCCAGTCAGTTCCGTGATGTCGCTCAGCAGTTGCGGGCCCAGTCGTTCCTCCACGGCGGAAGCGTAGCGATCGTAGATGCCGATGGCGTAAATCATCACGTCGGCTTCTTTCACCAGCGACCGGATCTCGCCTTCGGTATATCGGCTGTGATTGTCGCCGCCATCGGAAATGATCAGGAGCGCCTTTTTCGGATACTTGGCCTGCCGCATCTTGCTTACACCCATGTAAATGGCGTCCAGCAGCGCGGTGCGCCGCCGCGGCACCGCGAACACCAGTTTGTTCTGGATCTCGTCCACTGAACTGGTGAAGTCGCTCACCTCCTCGGGCTCGTCGGAGAAGGTGATCATGAAAAACTCATCCTGCGGATTCGCCGTCTTGAAAAATTCCATGACCGCGTCTTTGGCGCGGTCCATTTTACTGCTCATGCTGCCGCTGGAATCGAAGATTACGCCCAGCGATACGGGCGCATCCTCGCTGGAGAATGTCCGGATCTCCTGCGTGGCGTTGCCTTCATAGAGCTGGAAGTTCTCCTTGTCGAGACCGGTCACCAGGCGGTTCATCGGGTCGGTGATCGTGACCGGAACCAGCACCAGGTCCACGTCGACCTTCAGCGGCCGCACGTGGGCAGTCATCCCCGTGGTCGAAGCTAGCAGATCCGGCTTGGAAGGCTCAGCAGGAGGGTCCGGGGGCCTTTCGACGGCGCGCGGCATAACGTGTATGTCATTCACGTCGGTCTGCCCGAACGCGGGGACGCCCAGGCACGCCAGTGCAAAAAGAGTCAGAACCAGCCGCTCGGACAGTCGCAGGCGTTTAAGGGATTGCACATTCTTGGACGATCTTTTGCGCAAGCTTTGGCGCAACCACCATTGAGTCGGATCCCAGGGGAGAACCCAACAGCCACTTCCGAGCACGGCCTCAGGGCGAGATGACCGGCGCCCTTCGTCTCTACGCAGGCGGGCCATAAATACCTCAGTGGGCAGGGATGTTAGCACAGCTTTCGCCGCCGGCGCAGGGATTTTTGTCAAAATTAAAAGACAAATCCCGAAACCGGACCTTGGATGTTTTTTCGGGCAACCTGGTTGACGCCCTGCAGCACTCCTAAAGACGGTTGCCCACTCTTTCGCGCTCTTTCTCCTTACTCTTTGCGAAAGCGTAGCCGCGCCATATCCCGCGATTCCTACATGCTTCGGATCTTGAGATACCGCATCAGGTCAGGAATCTCGCTTACGAAAATGTACCCGGCATACAGTAAGCCTGCTGCACCGAGAGCCAAAGCTCCCGTTCCTACAACGTTCCTCACTACTAAGAACCCTTCTCTCACATAGCCCCCAGGTGAACGTAAAACTGCGGATTTTGAATACCCAGAAATATCAGGTCGGAATCGAGCTCCGCTGGTCAAAAGTGCACACATCAGATCAAAGTTTATTGGCCCCCATCTTGTTACAATCAAAGGTTTCCTGCGGCTCCCTGAATAAATAATATGGCTGACATTTATCCTTTTCGCGCTCTCCGCTACGACTTGCAACAGGTTTCCGCATCCCAGGTCGTGACCCAACCCTACGACAAGATCACTCCGGCCATGCAGGACCGCTATTACGCGGCCAGCCCCTATAACCTGGTGCGGATCATCCTCGGCCGGCGCGAGCCCGACGAACCCGGCAACAACGTCTATACCCGGGCCGCCGCCTACGCCCGTTCGTGGCGCGCCGAGGGCATCCTCCGGCAGGATTCCGAGCCGTCGATTTACTCCTACTCCCAGACCTTCACCGCGCCCTCGGGAACCAGCTTCGAGCGCCGTGGATTCATCGCTTTAGGCCGCGTGGAGGACTATTCCGCCAAAGTCGTCTTCCGCCATGAGCAAACGCTCTCCAAGCCCAAAGCTGACCGCCTCGACCTGCTGCGGGCCACGCGCGCCCACTACGAACAACTCTTTTTGCTATATGAGGATTCTGGGGAGATCGATGCCCTGCTTGCGACCCCGCAGCCGCCCACCATCGACGTGGCCGACGAATATGGAGTCGCGCACCGGGTCTGGCAGATCTCCGACCCCAACGTAGTCTCGTCTGTCCAAAATAGGATGCGCGATCAAAGTCTGGTCATCGCCGACGGCCATCACCGCTACGAAACCGCGCTCAATTTCCGCAATGAGTCCCGCACTGCGGCCGGCTCAGTTGTAAATCCACAGGCCCCGTATGAATTCGTCATGATGACTTTCGTCAACATGAACGATCCCGGATTGCTGGTGCTGCCCACGCATCGCGTCGTGCATTCGCTCGAATCCTTCTCGGCGGACGCCTTTCAAAACTCCGCGAGCGCGTTCTTTGACGTAGAAACGATCGACCCGGCGATCGACGCATCCCACGCCACAGCCCTGCTGCAGGAACGAGGCCGCGCCGGAACCGCACTGATGGCCGTTAGCGCCGGCCGCGCCTGGCTGCTGCACTCGCCGAAGGCATCGGGTGCGCAATTCTTTGCCGGCCTCTCGGATCGCCAGCGATCGCTCGACGTCGTGCAGTTGCACAAATGTTTGCTCGAAGGCGTGCTCAAGCTTTCCGAAGAATCCATTCGCAACCAGCAGAACCTCTCTTACCTGCGCGAGGCTTCCGAGGCGCTGAATCAGGTTCGCGGACGAACGCCTGACAAAGCAGCAGCCAACATCGCTTTTCTGATGAACCCCTGCCCGGTTTCTCAGGTCCGCGACGTGGCGTTTGCCGGTGAAGTCATGCCGCAGAAGTCCACCGATTTCTATCCCAAGCTGCTGAGTGGATTGACCGCCTATGCGCTGGACTAAATACCCAGGCCGGGGCTGCGCTCGTACTGTCGGCCTGCTGCCGGCTGTGCGGAGCGCGTCTCGTGGGTCGGCGCACATTCTGGGAGGACTGATTCTGATTGTTGTTACCTCTGTCTCTGTCTTTGCAATCTTTCTGTTGGCCGCTACGCCGGAAAAGCATCTCGCCGTCTATTCCGTGGTGGCGAACTACTCGCTGCCTCTCGTGCAGCGCGAAGGGCGCGCCTACGTTGGCCTGCTCGAAGTGCTCGAGCCCCTCGGCACGGTGAGCGCCAAGTCAGAGGGCCCGCGCTGGCGTTTGCGCTACAACAATGTGGAAGGCGATTTCCAGATTGGCAAATCCCACGCGCGCGTGCAAGGACGCGACGCCGATCTCGCCGGCAAGTTCTTCGTGGAAAATGGCCGCGGAATCATCCCCGTGACTGCGCTCGGTTCCCTGCTGCCGCGCTTTCTCGGAGGCCCGGTTACGCTGCATGAGGCCAGCGGACGCCTCTTCATCGGCAGCGTAGGCACGCACTTCACCGCATCGTTGTCAGCCGACAACCCTCCCCGGCTCGTCTTCCATTTCAGCGCGCCGGTGAACCCCACGGTGGCCACCGAACCGGGAGCGCTGCGCATGACTTTCTCCCGCGAACCCGTGGTCGCCCCAGCCTCGCCGACGCTCACCTTCGGCAACAAGATCATCCCGTCGGCGATTTACAGCGAGAGTAACGGCGCCGCGGTCGTTACCGTGAATGCCGCGATCCCGGTGATCGCCAGCTTCAGCAATGACGGACGCACGGTCACGATCTCCGCCACATCCGCATCTTCCTCCAATCCCACTTCCACAGGCGGACAAAATGCCGCTCCGCCCACGCAGGAAGCGACCGGAACGCCGCCTCCGGTTCAACCGGCCCCCGCGCCCGCGGTTCCGACCGCAGTTTCGCGCCGGTACTTCGCCGTCGTCGATGCCAGCCACGGCGGGGACGATCACGGAGAGACTCTGAGCCCCACACTCCTCGAAAAAGATGTCACCGTCGCCCTGGCGCACAGTCTGCGCCAGGAACTGGAGAGCCGCGGCATCCCGACGCTGGTACTGCGCGATTCCGACGCAAATCTCTCGCTCGACCAGCGCGCCACTTTCGCCAACGCCAGCCGCTCGGCGATCTATATTGCCCTGCATGCCTCTACCGGCGGCCGTGGCGTGCGCGTCTACACCGCGCTGCTTCCTCTGGGTGGCGATGATCGCGGAGCTTTCCGCGCCTGGACGACCGCGCAGCATGCGGCTTTGCCTCTGAGCCAGATCACCGCGAACGCCGTCGCCGCTGAATTCCAGAAACGGCAAATTCCCGTTCGCACCCTGACCGCGCCGCTCCGTCCGCTCAATAACGTCATCGGACCCGCCATCGCCGTCGAGGTCGCGCCCCAGGGATCCGATTTCTCGCAACTCACCGCCCCCGATTACCAGCAACTCGTGACCAGCGCCGTGGCCACAGCCATCGCCGCCACCCGCGATCAACTGGGGAGCGCGCCATGAAACTCATGTCATCAAAATGCGGGAACGGTGAATGTAGGGACGGCCAAATCGGGGACAGCCGAATAAAGGCAGAGAGGCGCAGACTATGGCCGTGATTCTTCGGACTACGATCCCGCGCCATCTCATCATCGCGATGGCTGTCCTGCTGGTCGCAGTGCTGGGCCTCAGCGTCTACGCGTGGAACATGCGAAAGACGGCTGCTGCGACGCCCGTCGCCTCCACCGACACGCGGCCCTTAGCTCCCCCGGTCGCCGGACCCACCGAACGCGCCACTCTCTACGTGGCCCACGACGACGATGGCACCCTGCGCCCCGAGTTCGCCCTGATTCCGCTGCCCTCCGGACGCCAGCAGCGTGCCGAAGAACTTCTGCGGGCCCTGCTGTCGCGCTATCTCGACAAGTCCTCGCCCCACGTTCTTGGCCCGGGCGCCGACATCCACAGTGTCTTTCTGGTCGATCCCGGAGTCGCCGTCATTGACTTGAACGGCGCCTTTGCCAACACGCACCGCTCCGGCGTGCTGGTCGAGGACCTGACCATCGCGTCGCTGATCCACACCATCTCCGCCAACACTCCCGGCATTTTGAAAGTAAAAATTCTGGTCGACGGCCAGGAACGCGACACCCTCGCCGGCCACGCCGATCTCTCTTCGTTCTACGACGTAACCGCCGTCAACCAGCTGGCCATGCAGCTGCAATCGGCACAATAAGAAAAATGGCGCCCGTTAAGCGCGTTTTGGTGCAAAAGCCCCCCATCAACGGCTACTCAATAGGGGGCGTTCTGGGACCATCGAAAGATTACAGGGAAGATATTGTTAACATTATGTATAATTTTCTTGACATTGAGTAAAACATTCAATACACTCGGCCTACCTTGAATTGAGGAGGCTGAAATGTCGTATCGAGAGAAAATCGCGTGGTTATCCTTGGTCGCGATGGCTGTCGCCTATGGCCCGTATTTTGAGTTTGCTGGGAGGGGTCCCGGCTCTTGGGAACCATTACCCCACCTCCACCCGCTTGGCCTGTTTGCCCTGGTATCGATTGTGCGCATGCTCATCCTGGGCGCTGGCTATCTGTATCTCCGCCTCGGCTCCTCCCGAGAGGAGCGTCCGCCCATGGACGAGCGGGATCGCGCCATCGAGCACCGGTCGATCAGCGCCGCTTACTATGTGCTTATGGCCGGCATGATCCTGGTGGGCTGCTTCATGCCCTTCGACTCCGCCGGATGGACCATGGTCAATGCTGCGATTTTCTGGATCGTTGCCGCGGAAGTCGTCCACTATGGCGTAGTCGTGGCAAGCTATCGCGTGCAGGCATCATCATGATGGAAGGGTCGATTTCTAATCGCGTTCGCACCCTGCGTTTCATGAATGGCGAAATGTCGCAGGCCGAACTTGGTCACCGCATCGGCCTCACCAGGCAGACGATTGCCGCCATCGAGGCGGGGAAGTATTCGCCTTCATTAGAGGCGGCGTTCCGTATTGCCCAGGTCTTCAACGTCCCATTGGGAGAGGTCTTCCAGTGGGACGCAAAGGCCACCCTATGAGCGGACCGCCGGATTACACAGAACGTTCGCCTACGGAATTACCTGGAGTGGCCTGTTGCTCGTCAGTGTGCCACTCGGCGAGGTTGCGGTAACGAATCCCGTGCTGGCGCCGGTGGGAACAGTGGTTTCGATTTCCGTCTCCGAAATGACGGTAAACGTGGATGGAGTGCCGTTGAACTCCACGGCGGTCGTGCCGGTCAGATTGTTGCCGAGTACAATCACGCGAGAGCCGGCCTGGCCGGAACTCAGACGAGTTTCAATGAACGGCCCAAGCCCCACGGAGAGACTGAAGGCGGTGCCGCATCCGCCGATGCAGTTCGTGCTGCTGCCGCCCGCGAAAGTTGTTCCGTAGAACTCTCCGTTGGTGGCTTGTATCAAACCCGAAAAAGGACCGGTACCGTCAGCACAGTTCGCTTGAGAACAGAAGCTGTAGAGAGTGCTCAGCGTCCCCGCCGGGGTGATCGCGAAGAGCGTGCCAGCGACACCGTTGGCGCCGCCATTTGACGTTGTCCCATAAAAATTCCCATCCGTGCCCTGGATCAGGCCAGCCTCTGGAAAGGCGCCGTCCGAAAAATCGAAACTGTGCAGCGTTTTCAGCTTGCCGGCCGGAGTGAGTGCGAAGATAGTGCCGTAGCCATTGACGCCGCCTCCTGTAGTCGTCCCGTAGAAAATCCCGTTGGCGCCTTGCACCAACCCACCGAACAGTTCGTCCCCGTCAGTACAGCCCGGTTGAGCGCAGAAGCTGTAGAGGCTGGTCAACTTACCGCGAGGGGACATTCTGAAGATCGTGCCGCAGCCTCCGCTATCTTCACAGCCGGTGTTCAGCCCTCCGAGGATCGTTGTGCCGTAGAAATTTCCGTCGCTGCCTTGGATGAGGGAACCGAAAGCCGGCTGATTCCCGTTAGTGCCGTCGAAACTTGCAAGTGTGGTCAGCACACCAGCTTTGGTTATTTTGAAGACTGTGCCATCGCCATAGGTTCCTCCGCAGCAGGTCGTTCCGTAGAAGTTGCCATCGGATGCTTGCAATAACCCCGCCTCCGGATTCGAGCCGTCAGCGCACCCCGACAGTGAACAAAAGCGATAAAGCGTGGTGAGTTTACCCGCCGGCGTGATTTCGAAGACTGTACCAAAGTTGGTCCCCCCGTCGGCAGTCGTCCCATAGAGATTCCCGTTGGTCGCTTGTATCAGCCCCGCATTTGCAACGGCACCGTCACTACAGCCCGGCTGGGAGCAAAAACTGTAGAGCGTGACTATCTTGCCCGCAGGACTCATTTCAAACACTGTGCCCTCGTCGCTAACGCCACCGGCTGCTGTCGTCCCGTAGAAGTTTCCGTTGATTCCCTGCACGAAAGGAGCCGCAGGATAGCCTGGGTCTCTGCCATCCGTCTTGTCGAAACTTGCCAAAGTAGTGAGCTGTGCGGATGCAGAAATTGTCGCCGCGCAAAGCAGAAGTGCGCAGAACAGAGGAACGGTGCAGGCCATTCGCTTCGTCATTTGACTCTCCCGTCCGAGCGCCACGATTGTCGTTTGGCGCGGGTTGAGCGTCAAGATGCAAGATTCTGCAGAGGCGGGTGGCCCAGGCTTTGACCTCGTTGGCGTCACCCACACGGTGGGTGCCCCGTCCTTGCGTTCTTTGCAAGGGCGGGAATCGGAAATGCCGGCCCAACACGGCCCGATCACCGGTAGCGCTCGCGACTCTGTTCCAGAATCGAAAGAAGCGGTCGCGGCTACGCGCCGTCCGCAGAAAAGGCAATCGCCGGTCACACGGGCAAGTGATAAAGTGCAGGTGATGAACGCCGTAAGTGCGCTGCAGCCCGCTGGGCCTGTTCAACCACACCCTACAGGCAGCATCGTACCCGCCCTTGCCAAGAACGCAAGGACGAGGCACCCACGGTCCCGTTACGGGGAAGGAAAACCTTTTCCACAGCCTTCCACAGAAAGATCCCCCAAAACTGTGACGAGCAACCTTTACTGAGAATTTCGGAAAGCGCAAGCTGGCAGGATGCGCGAAACCCGTCCCAACCCGTGTTCCGCCACCGACCAGGTTGGCGACTCAAAATCGCCTGCTAACTCCTTATTCCAGAGGATTTTACCCCCAAGTCCTTTCGGCTCAAGATTTTGCCCGGACGAGCGCGATCCTGTGCCCGTAAACCCTTAACCATGAGGATTTTACAAAGAGCGACGAAAAAAAATGTTGAACGCATATCCCGATGCACGAGCCCGACGCCCGAAGCCATCGTTTACAATTCCGGAGCATGTTCTATCGCTCCGACAATCGCTCCCCTGACCAGCTCCGCCCCGTCGTCCTCACCCCCGAATTCATCACGACCGCGGAGGGTTCCGTCCTGATTGAAGTGGGCAATACCCGGGTCATCTGCACTGCGTCGATTGAGGAAACCGTCCCGCAGTTCATGCGCAACAGCGGCAAAGGCTGGATCTCCAGCGAATACAGCATGCTGCCGCGCTCGACGCTGACTCGCACTCCGCGCGAAGTCTCCAAAGGCCGGCAGAGCGGACGCACTCACGAAATCCAGCGCCTGATCGGCCGGTCTTTAAGGGCGGTCACAGATCTGGCGCGCCTCGGCGAACGCACCATCTGGATCGACTGCGACGTCATCCAGGCCGACGGCGGCACGCGCACGGCGTCCATCACCGGCGCATTCGTGGCTCTCGGCTTGGCTTTAGAAAAGTTAGTCGACGCGGGAACTCTGACGTCAGTTCCGCTCAAGGATTTTGTTGCCGCCGTCAGTGTGGGAATTGTGGATGGAGAAATTCTGCTCGATCTCGCCTACGAAGAAGACTCGCGCGCCGACGTCGACATGAACTTCGTCATGACCGCCGGCCACAAGCTGGTCGAAGTCCAGGCCACCGCCGAACACCAGGTCTTCGACGACCAGCAACTGGCCAAGATGATCGCCTTCGCCAAGCAAGGCGTGCAGTCGCTCATCGCCAAGCAGCAAGCGGTCTTGAAGGCGCTTACCCTAAGACAGTAGGAGTGCGTGTCTCTGTTGGTGAGTGCCAGAGATGTTCACAAGTAAACTTCCCCGAATCGCGATACCCATGAGACCATCGCCGCATCTCTCTTTCCGCCAGGAGTGAGTCATGCACACTTTGCTTCAGGATCTCCGCTACTCCGCACGTCAACTCATCAAGAGTCCAGGATTCACACTGACGGCAGTCCTCTCCCTGGCGCTCGGCATTGGAGCGGCGACCGCTGTTTTCAGCGTGATTTATGCGGCGCTGCTGAGTCCTTATCCCTACCCTGCGGCGAATCGAATCGTACAACTTACGACGGAAAGCAAAGCAGGTTCCGCGGATCCCGTCTATCTAAACGGTGCGGAAATCCAGAATTTGCGGCAGTCCCCTGTGGTCGAAAGCGTTCTGACGATGGATTACAACCCGCAGATGGTGACCGGGCAAGATCTCCCCGAGAACGTGAATGCGGTGAGCCTGATTTCGAATGGTTTTCAGGATCTTGGCGTGCCCCCTCTGCTGGGCCGCGGACTTTGGCCGTCCGATGCAGTAGAGGGCCAGGAGCCGCAACCTGTTGTGTTGCTATCTTACAAATTTTGGCGGAAGCACTACTTCTCCAATCCGGACGTATTGGGTCGCACGCTGCAGCTTGATCACAGGAACCTCAAGATCGTAGGCGTCGCGGCTCCACGATTCACCTGGGGTGGCGGCGACGTATATCTCCCCCTGAAGCTGATGCGAGATCCGGGGCGCACATCGATTGTCTATTTGCTCCTGCGCCCCGGAGTCCGCCGGGCCGCGGCCGATGCAGCGCTGCAGCCACTTGTGGAACAGTTCGCCAACTACATGCCGCAAGATTTTCCCGACGTCTTCAGAGTTCATGTGCAAGGGTTGAACGACTGGGTCGTCAACTCCATGGGCGGAGCCCTGTACTTGGTCTTTGGCGCGGTAATGCTGCTGCTTGTGATCGGATGCGGAAATGTCTCGATTCTGCTGCTGGCGCGGGGCACGGCGCGGCAGCACGTATTGGCGGTAAGAACCGCCGTCGGCGCGGGTCGCCTCCGAATCATTCGTCAGTTGCTTACCGAGTCTCTCCTTCTCGCGGCGATTGGAGCGGTGCTGGGCGTTCTGACTTCTTACGGCGCTCTGGCGCTGATTCAGCAACTGCTGCCCCGATCTGCGTTTGCCTCCGAGGCCGTGATTCGCATCAACCTGCCCGTGCTCTTTTTCAGCGTCACGGCGGCACTGGGAACGGGCGTGCTGTTCGGACTTTGGCCGGCGCTGAGACTGTCGCGGACGCAAATCGGCGAGATCATGCAATCGGGCACACGTCGGGTAGCCGGTAGCGTCCGCGCACGCAGGGCCCACAGCATGCTGATCGCCGCGCAGGTGGCGCTGACACTATTGTTGTTGGCAGCTGCGGGCTCTTCCATGAAGGGGTTCGCCCAGCTGATCCATGAACCCCTGGGTTACGATCCGCATAACGTGATGGCGATCGGAATTCCATTGCGCGCAAGCTCCTACGGCACTTGGCCGGCCGCGTGCAGCCTATTTTGAGCAACTGCGAGAGAAAGTCGCGGACACACCGGGCGTGATCACAGCGGCGATTTCCACCGATGCGACGCCGCCGAGGAATGGATGGGTTATGGGATTTGAAGTTTTGGGCAAACCCATGGCCCCTGGTGCAGGGACGCTTTTTGATTCGAGTGGGTCTCAGATCGGATCGGTCAACCTAATTAGCCCGGAGTACTTCGCGGCTTTGTGCATTCCCGTGCTGCAAGGACGGATTTGGAGCGACGCCGAGAATAACAAAGGCGCACATGTAGCCGTGATCAACCGTACGTTGGCGCAGCGCTACTTTCCGAATGGCGATGCCATTGGGCACTCGCTGAGATCGGGAGGTCTCGAGGGCAATCCCGCCACGGTGCTGTCGCCGCCAAATATCGGAAGTACCTGGTTCCAGATTGTGGGCATCGTCGGGGACGCCCGCAATGATGGACTCCGAAGTGCCCCTAGACCATCAGTCTACGTGCCCTATACATTCAGCATGGGAGAGGGCACGGAAATTCTGGTTCGCTCTCAGGTTGCACCCCTGACGCTGCTGCATGCCGTGCGTGAGCAGTTGAGGGCGATTAGCCCGGAGCAGACGAGCAGTAGCGCCGACGATCTCGAAACTCGGCTGACCTATGAACCCGAGTGGCAGCAGGAGCACATCGCGGCGTGGATCTTTGGCATTTTTGCCTGGCTCGCCCTGGCCCTCGCTGCGATAGGGTTGCACAGTGTGGCGTCCTACACGGTGGCGCAACGGACCAATGAGTTTGGGATCCGTCTGGCGCTGGGAGCGCAACGCGGAGACCTGCTGCGAATCGTGTTCAGGTCCGCCTTGGGAAGCATGGGCGCCGGAATCGTCGCCGGCGTCGCCCTTTCGCTGGCCCTGAATCAAGTCATGGCGAGGTGGGCACAAGGCAGCACGCGCGATCCCGTCATTCTCTTGGCCGGAACGATTCTTTTGGTCTTGGTGTCTGGGTTGGCCTGCGCAATACCGGCGCGTCGCGCTTCTAAAGTCGATCCGATGGTCGCACTACGTTGCGAGTAGTCGCGCCTCCCGGACCGACAAACTGCACTCTGCCCCTGGGCCCACCGACACCGTTCGCATTCAGAATCAGCGTCAGTTCTCAAGCAGCCCGGCCAGCAGTTCATGCTTCTTGGCCGCAAAGGGATTCACCACCGTGACGCCGCCCCAGGTGAATCCTTCCTGCATATCTTCGGAGAGCAGTAAGCGGCATCCGGCCGCGGACGCGGCCGAAAGGATGATCGCGTCCCAGATGCTCAGCCCATGGTCGGCCGCAACATCGAGGGCGGCTTTTAGAATCGACGGCGAAGTTTCGATTAGGGGAAAAGTATCCTGCCAGCGGAGAACGACAGTCCGCGCCTCTGGCGGGCGAAATGCGGATTTTCCGACCAGGACACGGAACAATTCTCCGAGCACTTGGACGGGTAGAAACGTGCTGGATTCCGGCAGCTTTTTGATTAGCTCTACGATCGTCTCTGCGCGGAGCGCGCCGTTCACACCTTCGGCGTAAACCAGAATGTTGGTGTCCAGCGCGATTCTCATGTCTTGGTCAACCAGTCCCGCTCTCAGTCATACAACTCGTCCCGCTTCCAGCGGCCGATTGGGCGCCGTCGCACGGGGCGTGCTTCGAGATGAGCCAGCAAGGCAGCTTTGGCTTTGCTGTTGCGCTGTTCCGTGACCGGAGCGATGCGAGCCACCGGCCTGCCGTGGCTGGTCACGACGTAGCTCCGGCCCTCCTTGACCTCCCTTAAGATCTGGGAGAACTTCCGGTTCGCGTCGGCGGCTGAAATGGCTTTTTCCATACTCTTCACTCTCTTCCCAATGTAGTGATATTACGTACTTTTTCAACTCGCCGTCAAGCTTCGTCTAAGTCCCGTTTTCGTGTCTCTCCCGAAACGAAACTCGCACCCCCGACCTTCGTTCCTCCCTCTTCCCTCGCAACCTTTACACCCCACCGCCACGAAGTTACGGTGAACAGTCAACCATGGAGAATCTCCGCAACACCGGCCTCGACACCCCCGAACTCCGCCGCGAACCACGGACCAAAACCGACCTCGCCCTCACAGTTTGGGGACTGAATGCCGACGGCGAGCGCTTTCTACAGAAAGTTCATGCCCGCGACATCAGCCTGAGAGGAGCGCTCCTGTTCGGGCTCGATACCGAACTCCGCTCCGGCGATGTGATCGGGATTCTTTACGGCGGCAGGAAGGCGCGCTACCGCGTGATCTGGGTTGGCCACAGTGGCTCCCCTCGGATGGTGCAAGCGGCGATTCATCGCTTCGTGTCCGATGAATGTCCCTGGAAAGATCTGCTGGCGGAGGAGCCTGCAGGCGCAGCGGCTCTGGCCAGCGCCCCTACCCGGTGAGCCGTCGGCGGACCACCGGCAACCGACGGGTGGCCACGGGCAACTGTTCTATGCCACCCATACTGTCTTTGCGTTGACGAATTCGCGGATGCCGATCGCTCCCAGCTCCCGCCCGTGCCCTGAAGCCTTTACTCCGCCAAAAGGAATCCGCGGATCAGAGGCGACCATCTTGTTGATGAATACCAATCCGGCTTCCAGTTCGTTGATGAACCGCTCCCGTTCCTGATCGTCGTTTGTCCAGGCGCTGGCTCCCAGGCCAAAACGCACGTCGTTGGCGATGCGAATCGCCTCATCCTGATCCTTCACCCGGAATATCGATGCGACTGGACCAAAGAATTCCTCGCCATACGCCGGCGAGCCCTTCGGGATGTTAGTCAGCACAGTCGGGGCGTAGTAGTTCCCTTTCTGCTTCAGCGGATGCCCGCCGGTAAGCAGTTTCGCTCCCGCCTGCACGGTTTTCTGCACGTCGGCATCGAGCGTGGTCACGGCGTCGGCCGTGGCCAGCGGGCCCAGCTCAGTATTCTCATCAAACGGATCGCCAATGCGCAGGCTCTCCATGCGCGCGACAAACTTCTTTTCAAACTCGGCCGCGATCGGTTCCGCCACAATGAAGCGTTTGGCCGCAATGCAGGATTGCCCGTTGTTGAGGATGCGCGCTTCGACCCCCGTCTTCACCGCCAGGTCGAGATCCGCCGAAGGCATCACGATAAACGGATCGCTCCCACCCAGCTCCAGCACAACTTTCTTGATCCGCTTGGCGGCTCCGATTCCCACCTGAATGCCGGCCTGTTCGCTGCCGGTCAGCGTCGCGGCCACCACTCGCGGGTCATTCAAGAGCGCGTCGACTTGCCCCGAGCCGATTAACAGAGTCTGAAACGCGCCCTCGGGAAAGCCGGCTTCCAGAAAGATCTGCTCGATCGCCAGCGCGCACTGTGGCACATTCGAGGAATGTTTGAGCAATCCAACGTTGCCCGCCATCAGCGCCGGCGCGGCAAAGCGCATCACCTGCCAGAAGGGAAAATTCCACGGCATCACCGCCAGGATCGGCCCAATCGGAAGATAACGAATGAAACTTTTTTTCGCTCCTGTCTCGACCACTTCGTCGGCCAGAAAGCGCTCGGTGTTTTCGGCATAATAACGGCAGGCCGTGGTGCACTTCACCGCTTCGGCCACTGCAGCCTTGTAGGGCTTGCCCATTTCGAGGGTCATGAGGTGCGCGAGTTTTTCCTTGTCGCGCTCTAGAATCTCGGCTGCTTTGAGCATGCGCTTCGCCCGGACCGCGATCGGCGTCTTGCGTTCGGCTTTGAAAGTGCTGACGGCCAGCTGCAACTTTTTCTCGATCTCGGTTTCCGAGAGCGGCTGGAATGTTTTAACTACTTCGCCCGTGGCGGGATTAATGGTTGCAATAGCCATAATCGTGGTCTCCTCAAATGAGCAAGCCCAATATAGCAAGAATGGTCTGTCATTCGTCGCAGCAAATCAGGTCAGCGGCGGCGATGTACGATCTGACGTTCTCCAAAAATCCAACTTTCCGGAGAAGTCGCCATTTCGGTGATTACTTATGGAGAATTACTCTACGGAGCGAATAAGAGCGAGCAGCGCGCCCGTTCGCTGGCAACTATACAAGAGTTCGCCCGCGTCGTGCCTCCATTGCCCTTGCCCGAGAATGCAGCTGAAGCATACGGATTTATCCGCGCGGGACTCGAAGGCCGAGGCGAAATGGTCGGGCTCAATGATCTCTGGATCGCGGCCCACGCCTTGGCTTCAGGACTAACACTGGTAACAAACGACGAAAAGGAATTTCGCCGCGTGCGCGGGCTGAAGATACAAAACTGGGCTAAGTGACGCTCTCAAGGCCAACGGAACAGCTCGCAAATTGAGACCATT
>JBEKRY010000005.1:0-49747 GCA_049517555.1 Candidatus Sulfotelmatobacter sp.
GCTCGCCTTGCCCGCAAGCCGCTCACGCCCGACGAAACCCTGAAGATCGCGGCCGAAGTGGCCGACGCGCTCGTCAAAGCGCATCGCTCCGGCATTGTGCACCGCGACCTGAAACCTGGAAACGTGATGCTCACCAAGGGCGGCGCCAAACTTATGGATTTTGGTCTGGCCAAGCCGCTCGGCCTGGCCGTTGGACCCCAATCCGGATCGAAATTTGGGTCGGCGCATATCTCTTCGATGGCGACCATGGCCGCAACCATGGCCGATCTCGCATCGCCCGTCACCGTTGCCGGCACGCTCATCGGCACCGTGCAATATATGAGCCCGGAACAGATTCAGGGCAAAGAAGCTGACGCCCGCTCCGACATTTTTGCCTTCGGTGCCATGCTGTATGAAATGCTTTCCGGCAAGCGAGCCTTCGAGGGCAAGAGCCAGCTCTCGCTCGCCAGCGCGATTTTGGAAAAGGATCCCGACCCCATCGCAACGATTCAGCCGCTAACGCCGCCGGCCCTCGAACAAGTCGTCCGCATCTGCCTGGCGAAGGATCCCGACGACCGTTTTCAGAGTGCGCATGATCTCAAGCTCCAACTGCAATGGATCTCCGCTGGAGGCAGCCAGGTCGGCGCGCCCGCAGTCGTCTCGTCGCGCCGCAAGAAAACTGCCACTGCTTTTAGAGCTGCTACCATTGCCGGATGGCTTCTGGCCGTGGCTCTCGGCGTTTTGTTGATAATCTACGCTGGACGCCTCACCTCTGCCCAGCAGCCGGTTCACACCAGCATCGAGCCGCCCGCCGGATTTGATTTCTTCTCGGTCCAAGACGGCGCCCCGGTCTTATCCCCTGACGGCCAGCAGGTTGCATTCTTAGTTGCGAAGAAAGGCACATCCTTCACGCCCGGCGGGGGACAACTTTATCTGCTGCAACTCTCCAGCGGAGAATCGGCTCCCGTGGCCGGAGGTCAGGGGGCGCTGTTTCCCTTCTGGTCGCCCGATGGCAAGTATCTCGGCTTCTTCTCCGAGGGCAAGCTGAAAAAGATTCCCGTCACCGGCGGTACCGTGCAGGTTCTGTGCGATGCCCCCGATGGCCGCGGCGGCAGCTGGAACGAGCAGGGCACGATCATCTTCGCGCCGCGCATCGCCGGGTCGTTGCAGTCCGTCTCCGATGGAGGAGGCACTCCCCTCGAAATCACTAAGGCTGACAATGGCGGCCAGGGATATACCGACCGCAATCCCTACTTCCTGCCCGACGGCAGGCACTTCCTCTTTGTGCGTCGCGCCAAAGACACCGGCAGCGTCTATGCCGGTTCGCTCGATTCTTCCGGAACAAAGCAAAGCGATGACATCAAGCAGGTTCTTCCCGTCGGCTCGGACGTCGCCTACAGTGACGGTTATCTTTTTTACGTGAAAGCAGGTGCGCTCACCGCGCAAGAGTTCGATCCCTCCAGTCTCACCTTCAAAGGCAAACCCGTCTCCATTGCCTCGAACGTCGAGTTCGCCCCGGCGCGCAACGAAGGGAATTTTTCCGTCAGCCGCAATGTGCTGCTCTATCGCCATACGTCCGTGGTGAATCGCGAACTCGTCTGGCTCGACCTGTCAGGCAAGGAACTGGACCACTGGGGCGAACCCGCTCCCTACCTCGGCGGCAAATTCTCTGCCGCGACGCAAACCGCTCTTCTGTCGCGACTCGCTCCTGGCGGCAACGGGTACAGCGTCTGGATCTCCGATGTCGCGCGCCAGACCGTGAACCGGCTCACCCAGGACTCTGACCGGAGCTCGACTGGCACGTTGTCTCCCGACGGCAAGGACGTCTGGATTTCCACCAGCACCGGCTACGTCACCAGTCTCACGCGCAAGTCGTTGAGCGCCTCAGGCACGGAAGAAAAGGTGTTGGATAACTTCAATGGAAACATGATCCTGTTCGACATCTCGCACGATGGCCGGTATTTGGTGTTCAATCACCAGGATCCGAAGACCGATTTCGACATCTACACGATGGATTTGCAGAGCGAGAAAAAGCTCGTCCCCGTGTTGAACGGTCCCTCGGCCGAACGCAACGGCCACATCTCCCCCGATGACAAGTGGATGGCCTACATCTCAAATGAGACCGGCACCGACGAACTTTTCGTCACTTCGTTCCCGGTTCCCGGCACGCGCTGGCAGGTTTCCAGCGGAGGCACAACCAGTTCCGGCGAGTGGTCTGCCGACGGCAAGAACTTGCGTTACCGCAAGGGCGAGAAAGTCTTCAACGTGGAAGTGCACTCCGGTGCCAGCAAACCCGACTTCTCTGTTCCTAAAGAACTGCTATCGCTGCCTACCAACATCATCGACATTGCCCTTCTCCCCGACGACAAACGGATTCTCGCGATCCGCCCCAGCGGTGACAGCGCTCCGGTCCCCATCGACTTCGTGCTCAACTGGGAACACCTCACGCATTAATTCGAGCTCGCAAGCGATCACTACTGCTTCGGATCGATAACCTTGGCTTGTTCACTGACTGGGTTGCGGCTCCGTCGCCGGCGCCTGGTCGGGATCGATGATCTTCAATACCGTCTGATGTTTCTCCACTTCTTCGTGTTCGATTCGGCTGGCGATCTCCAGCTCTCTCTCCGAGTCTTCCTTCCGGCCAAGGCGCGAGTCTGCTAAGCCCAGGTAGGCGTGCTGAGGAGCGCGATCGAGGACGTGCTCGATTTCGAGCAAACGATTACTCTAGCGGACCATGCATTCCTGGACCATTCAATCTCTCCGGTTCCGGCTTGCCAGTTTTCAGTTTCGCTTGGACTGAATTTGGGTCGCGCCCTTCCCTTCCTCGACCCTGTAGAAACAATTCACGCTGGGCAGATTCACATGCTCAACGGCCCCGCTCGGCCAATGGATTTCCACATTTTCGATCTTCGTGCTGCTTCCCAAGCCAAAATGGACGCGAAAATCGTTCGAGGAGGCATAGCTACCTCCGCTGATTACATCGCCGCGTTGCCGTACACCGCCAGCCGTAACGTAGACCGATGCTCCAACCGCATCCCGCGGGCTCTTTGCCCCTCCAACTAAGCTGAGTCCCACCCAGTGGTTCTGGTCCTGACTCACATTCCGGAGCAGTACGGGCGTGTTATCCAATTGATTAATCACCACATCGATCTTCCCGTCGTTGAAAAGGTCGCCGAACGCAGCGCCTCGCGCCGTGAGTAACAGAGCGAGTCCCGTACCCTTCACGGCCGGAACCACATCGAATTTCCCGTTATGCAAATTGCGGAACAGAAGAGGCCGCTCGGCAAACGTCGTACCCCAATCGCTTTTGTCGACGCCCGGATACACATGTCCATTCGCAGCCAACAAATCTTTCCATCCGTCGTTGTCGAAATCGAGGAACCCCGTTCCCCATCCCAGAAATGGAATGGTCACCTCCGCGATTCCCGCCTGGTAACTCACCTCGGTGAAGTTTCCGCCGCCATCGTTGCGATAGAGCGGATTGTAGTCGTCGGAAAAAACTGTGTTGTAAAGATCGAGCTGCCCATTGTTGAGGTAGTCGCCCACCGCGATCCCCATCGACGCAGTCTCGCGCCCATTCTCGTTCAGCGCATAGCCAGAGGCGTAGCTCGCATCCTCAAAGGTGCCGTCTCCCTTGTTGATGTACATGTAGTTCGGCGTTGAGTCATTGGCGACGATGAGGTCTATTTTCCCGTCATTGTTCACATCCGCGAACACTGCCGTGAGGCCGTAGTACCCATTCGCATCGCCGACCCCGGCCTTCACACCGACATCGGTAAACGTTCCGTCTCCGTTGTTATGAAAAAGATGATCCGGCTCTCCTTTTAGTCCGCGGGGACCGCACATCACTTTTACCCCGCGAAATTCGCAGGATGAAAACGCTACGACCGGCGAGCCCGGGACGGGAGGATGGTCCATGTCATAGTGCACGTACCCAGGAACGAATAGGTCCAACCGTCCGTCGCCATCATAGTCGCCAAAGGTTGCGCCCGTGGACCAGTTGCCCAGCGTGACTCCTGCTTTTTCCGCGACATCGGTAAACGTCCCGTCGTGGTTGTTGTGGTAGAGACGATTCTTGCCGAAGTTTGTAACGTAGAGATCAGGCCAGCCGTCGTTGTCGTAGTCTCCGACAGCTACGCCGAAACCCCAGCGATCGTTGGTGACGCCGGCCTGCTGCGCGACGTCAGTAAACGTCCCGTCGTGGTTGTTGTGAAACAGCGCCGCATGGAGCGGAGAAGTTTTCCCCGACATGGCATCGTAGGTCGACCCATTGACCAGATAGATATCGAGCCAGCCGTCGTTGTCATAATCTAGCAGTGCCACTCCCGATCCGACCGTCTCGATGATGAAAGTGTCTTCCGGCGTGCCCATGGTGTGCCGCCACCGCGTCAGGCCTGCCTTTTCGGAATAGTCCTGGAAAACGATGGGACCGCTATCTACAAATCCACCAGCCGTTATGGGACGCTTCTCACTGTCGAGCACTGCGGCGTGCGCCGCGCCAGTCGAGACCACGCCGGAAGCTTGCGGCGCGGCCGGTGCAGGCTCGGTTTTCTCCTGGGCCGCGGCGCAGGCTGCGTACAGAACGGTCAGTAAAGCGCGCGCCCCGATCCACCTGCCCCAATTCATGCTCGGCTCCATCTTTCTGCAATTTGCTTAGCTACGACTTGCTGGCTTGCGCGCTTTGCGTCATTTGCCGGATGAACTCGGTTTCCTCGGAATCATAAGGCGTGCCATCCGGGGGGAAGATGTCATGAAACCACAAAGGCGGTTCGGCGGTGTAGGTTTTCTCCCACGAGTCCCAGGGATAGATGGTTTGAGTCTTGCCGCCGACGGTGCTTGCCACATCTCCAACCGGTTGATTGCCGTGCTGGGAGCGAAGTTGCTCCCCACAAGCCAGGGTTGCTGGGAATACCAACTGTGCGCGCGCTCTGTCGTCCACGGCTGATCTGAGGTGGCACAGAACGCGGAAATTATGATCACAAATCCCGCCAACATTAGAATCGCGCGCAGTCTTTTCAGCATAAGTTTTTGTCGCCACCAGAATCAGGATAAGGCAGGCGGACCACAAATTGCTTTCCACGGAACATTCCGGTTGTCGTCCTACATTAACTGCTTACACTAACTGCACGGTGAGTTTGGTGACTGATGCCGGCGCAAAACGGAAGTTCAATACGTCTCCCTTGATCTCCGCACTTTGAGTTTGCGGCACGACTACACGTTTCTCCGTGAATGTGTTGTGAGCATGAATATCAGTGTGGGTGAGGACGGTGGCAGTCGCCGTCTTGAGTTGCGCACCCCGCACCGTCACCTGCGCGTCTCTCGCTTCGCTTACATCAGGATTTACAACGGTCAGCGTCAAATCTTTGCCCTGGAGCGACGCCGACCCCTTCAATCCCCAAAAAGACGCGGGCTTGCCATCTCGGTCGTAGCTGATCGTCGGAGCCGAGAAAATCGTCCGCAGCGCCTGCCCGCCCTGATGCGCGGCGTACATGGCAAATACATGACCAACCGGAGTCACCACGAAACGATCCTCGTGCGCCAGATAAAGACTGTTCAGGCAGTTGATCAGCTGGGCGCAGTTGGCCATCGCAATTTTCTCCGGATGGCGATTGAACATGTCGAGCGTCATGCCACTGAAAACCGCGTCGCGCAAAGTCGGCATCTGCTCCAGTTGATCTCCGGGCGTGGCCTCGCTGCCCGGCTTGTACCAGGGTCCCCACTCATCTACGACCAGCTTCACCCAGTGTTCCGGGTCTTCTTCGGCCATTACTTGCCAGTGGCCATTGATGAGTCCTTCCATCCGGTCGCCTTCGCGCAGTAATTCATACCAATCGACCGGATCGAACTTCAGCGCGTCACCCTTGCCTTGCACCCAGTTCTGCGTGCGGCCGCGGCTCAGGTTCCACGCGTAGTGATGCAGCGCCCAGCCATAGACGCCGCGCAGCTGGAAGCGCCCTTTTTTAGCGATCTCCTCGAAAAAGCCGCGCGTCCAGGCCCAATCGTCTACGTTCGGACCGGATCCAATAAACGACAATTCCTCGCGGCTCTCCGGTGCGGATCGCGCCTGATAGCGCGGTACCCAAGTGGTGAATCGTCGAAACTCCACAGCGTACTCCTGCGCCGTAAAGTTGCCTCCGCATCCCCAGGATTCGTTGCCCACACCCCAGAAGCGCACATTGAAGGGTTCTTTGAATCCGGCCGCCGCGCGCATATCTGCCAGCGTTGTGCTACCCGCCGGAGAGTTGCAGTACTCGACCCAGCGGTAGAGTTCTTCCGCGGGAAGGCTGCGGAGATTCGCGGCCAGATATGGCTCGCTGCCGATCAGCTTGCAGAAATGTACGAACTCGTTGGTGCCAAATTCGTTCGGATCGTAGCGATGAGAAGCCGGAGCGTCCGGTGCTTCACTCCCATTCCAGAAATTGGTGCGGCGCGGACGCTTGTCGGTGGGACCAATTCCGTCCCTCCAGTCATAACTGTCGGCGAAACAGCCGCCCGGGAAACGCACCACCGGAGACTTGATCTTTTTCATCTCGTCGATCAGTTCCTTGCGAATTCCATCCACGTTGGGGACTTTTGAATTCGGCCCCACCCAGATTCCGTCGTACACCACTCCACTCAGATTCTCCGTGAAATGGCCGTAGAGATTTGGAGAAATGGTCCCCAGCGGTTCGCCGGTTAAAACTTCAATCCGGGAATCAATCGAGCTCGATTGCGCCCAGGCGCGCGGAAACGGCGTTTTGGAGGCAAGGGCGCATCCCGCAACTGCTAGACCTGCGTGAAGAAACTGCCGGCGTTTCATCATGACCAGACCCTCATCTTTCGCATAGAAGGAACGTTATCGGTTGTCGGGCGTGCTTGCATGCCACATGGGTACAGGTTCACAGCTAAGTTTTCAGGGCCATGTATGTGCTGTAGCTTTCGTCTCCAATGCTCATGAACGGACGCAGTACGATTCGGGCGCCGTCGATTGCTGGCGCGACATGATCCCCGTTCTTATCTTTGGATTCCTGAGCGCGAAGCAATTCCGATCTCTCGAAAGTCGGGCGGGCGGTGGATATAGCGTTCAGCACTACAGGTCCACGCAACAGCGCCACCAGATTGGGATGCTGCTCATCCACGGATTCCAAACGCAGCGTCATCGGCAACTCCAACTCAATGCGGTCCCCATCTTTCCACGTGCGGCGGATGGCCACAAAGCTCCCAGCGTGTACCGGGCTGCTGATGCGCTGCCCGTTCACACTGACCAACGGAGTCCGTTCCGCCCAGGCTGGTATCCGCAGGAACACGCTGAATTCCGTCGGCCGCGATGCTGCTACCCGGATCTGAACCTGACCGTCGTTATCCAGCGGATACTTCGTCTGTTGCGCCAGTTCACACATTGCACCGCCAGCTTTCCACCGCAGCTTCGAAGGCACGTAGAGGTTGACATAAACACCCGCTAGCGAACGTAAATAGATGCTGACGTGATAATCCGCGGCCACTTGCGGCAGGGTCCCGGAACAGCACGGCCACTTATCCCGGTGATAGACCTTGCGGGCGCTGGCATCATAGTCGGAGTAGTAGAACGATGTTCCATCCGGAAGGATCGGCTTCGCTCCGAGGATCGTGTTGTACAACACTCGTTCCATGCTGTCTCCATAGCGGGAATCTTGTGAGACCTGCATCAGGTAGCGGGTAATCTTGAAATGGCTGTAGGCCCCGCACGGGGTTTCAAAACTGGCATGAGTTTTGTTCAGGCTCTCGCCCAGTCGCCCCTTGCCGGGCTCAATCAAGCCTTCATCCGGTCCCCAGCCTCCGGTGGCATAACTTTGCTCAGTCAGCATGGCGAAACCATTGCGGGCCGCACGCAAATGCTTTTCGCTGCCCAGCGTGAGATACGCTTCCATGGCGGAACTGAAAGCGTTGACGTGGCTGTAGGCGTGCTCACCTGCGAGCACGTTGATTCCTTTTCCGAGAGGATCGAAGTAGGTGTCGTCTTCGAGAAAACGCGACGCCATGTCGCGATAGAAAGCTTTCCCGCTGCGCTGATATGCCAGGAAAAGATTTTCGGGCAGAGTATAACTTTCGTCCCATGTATAGGACTCATCTTTGTGCGGACGGGCTCGTTGCTCGGCCCTTGACAGCGCTTTTTCCGGCAGATATGCGGTAACAGCCCGGGTCAGCTGTTCGTGCACCTTCAGCGCGATCGGGTCGTGCGCGAACTCGTGCGCGTCAATAAGCCCGATGGAAATCTTGTCGTATGTATAAGCAGGCAGGCGGTAACCGGCGAAGAAGCTCGCCTTGGCATCGAGTGTCTCGGCATAGCCTTTCACCAGTCGCTGAACCTTCGCCTGAGTCGTCTCGTCGCCCGTGGCTGCATAGGATCGCGCCAGGGCTGAGACGTATTGGCCAAAGCTGTGTCCCGGTACAAATCCGTGAAAATCGTTGCGCTGCAGATCGAATCCGGTAAGGTCGTACCAGCCGCCCATATCTTCGCCCGGAGCCGGCATCCCTGCCTGCTGCCGAAAGACTTTCAACAGGCGGTCGTCGTCCAGATTCAAAAACAGATTGTGATGGTATTCAAACTGCTGCTTCAGAGGACTGGGCAGTAATTCAACATCGCCGTAAGCAAAAGTCGCGAGCGGCGCACTGGAGGGCGAAGCCCACGCGGGAATCAGAGGTGCGGCCCACGCACCGGCAGCTGCGGCGATTGACGTCTTCAGAAATGTCCGGCGATGAAGTCCCTTAGGCATCATGTTTCTCCGAGACGTTCGCCGCCAGTTGAATCAGTTTCGGAAGCACCTCGCCGAAGGCCCCTCCCGGCCGTCCCAAAGCAAAATAGAGTTTGCTGTAGAGCCCGTGGAGTTCAGCATAGACCGGCTGCTCCGACTTGTCCGGCTCGAAAATCTTATTGAGCGGGCAAATCTTGTCCTGCGCTTCTTCCACAGTCTTAAAAGTTCCCGCCGCGAGAAAAGCAAAAATTGCCGATCCCAAACTGGTGACACTCTTGCTCGGCACCAGGACAGGCCGTCCCAACACATTGGCATACACGCGGTTCAGCACATCGTTTTTCTGAGGAATGCCTCCGGCGTTGATGATACGGCGGATATGCACGCCATGTTCTTCCATGCGGTCGAGAATCACCCGCGTATGCAGCGCAGTTCCCTCGATGGCCGCGAACAATTCATCTTGCGCCGTGGTCTGCAGACTCCAGCCGAACGTGACCCCGCGGAGATTCGGGTTCACCAGCACGGTCCGGTCGCCGTTGTCCCAGGCGAGTCGAAGCAGGCCGGTCTGGCCCGCGCGGTACTTATCGAGCCCCTGGCTCAGGGTTTTCACATCGGTACCGGCCCGCGTCGCGATGGCGCTGAAGATATCGCCCACGGCCGAGAGGCCGGCTTCAATTCCGGTGCGCTGGGGATGAACACTTCCCTGCACCACGCCGCACACGCCCGGCACCAGATTCACCGAAGGCGTGATCCCGATGATGCATGTCGATGTACCGATGACGTTCACAATGTCATCGGTTCGGCAACCGGCGCCGATCGCATCCCAGTGCGCATCGAACGCGCCTACCGGGATGGGAATCCCGGCTTTGAGCCCCAGTTTCTGTGCCCACTGAAGTGAAAGGCGGCCCGCGATCTGATCCGAGGTGGCGTACTCGCCCTCAAGCTTTTCGCGCACGCCCGCCAGTAGCGGATCAACCTTCACCAGAAACTGTTCCGAAGGCAAACCCCCAAGCTTTGCGTTCCACATCCACTTGTGGCCCATGGCACACACGCTGCGCTTAACCTTATTCGCATCGGTGATTCCGCAGAGCGTAGCGGCAATCATGTCGCAGTGCTCAAACGCGGAGACGAACTGCGGCCGCTTGTCCGGATTGTGACGCAGCCAGTGGAGCAGCTTGGAGAAGCCCCATTCCGAGGAATACACACCACCGCACCAGTTGATTGCTTCAAGGCCCTCGCGACGAGCAACCTCGGTGATTTCAGCAGCTTCGTCCTTCCCGCGGTGATCGCACCACAAGTAGTAATCGTCGAGCGGCTGAAGATTCTGTCCAACAGGAATCACGGAAGATCCAGTCGTATCGAGGGCAATTGCCTCGACCTTCTCTCCAGATAGGTTGGCCTTTTTCAGGGCTTCGCGCGTCGCGGCGACCAGCGCCCGCAGATGGTCTTCATGCGATTGCGTAGCGTACTCCGGATCTTCGCGCTTGCGGCGCAGCGGGTATTCGGCGACGGCCGACTCCAGAAGTCCCTTTTCGCTATCCACCAGCGAGACACGGACGCTGAGAGTTCCAAAATCCACCCCGGCGACAACAGCCATCAGCAGGCTCCATTCGGCAAGCATTAGAACCGCAAGCACTTCTAATGGTAGTTCCCGTCCGGCTCCGGTAACGACCTGAGCCGCGACGACTGAGTAATCGTTTGCTCGCCTTCGGCAAGTTAGACCACCCAAAAAGGATTTGTCAATTCGGATGGTTGAAATGTCGGCAAACTCAGTAAACGTTTCCCAGGAATGATGCTATGGTTTTCTAGCCCTACCAAGAAGATTTCTTGCGCTCGTTCGCCGGCGGCGCCAATGCAGTGGAGTCCCGCAAGATGAGGCTGGTCACCAATTTGTACTCGATTCGATGGCTCGATCCGTCCGCCCCCATCTTGCTCATCAAGGCTTGGAATGCGAGTTTGGCGAGTTCACGCTGAGACATTTGCACTGTGGTCAGCGGCGGCGTCGTGAATTGCGCGAGCCGGATGTCATCGAAGCCAATCACCGAAAGCTCCGAAGGAATCGACAAATCGAGGTCGTAGGCCTCGCGAATTACGCCAATTGCGGTCATGTCATTCGAGCACAGAATCGCCGTCGCATGTGGGCGCAAACCGATCAACTTGATCAGCGCAGCCTTGCCGCCTTCCATCGTGTGGTCACCTTCGATGATCACGTCCGACGGCAGGCCAATTTCGTCCATTGCCTGCTGAAATGCTGCTTTCCTGGCCAAAGCCGATTTCAGCCGCAGCGGTCCGGTAACAAAAGCAATCCGTTTGTGCCGCAGCGCCGCAAGGTGCTGCACCGCCTGCCGGATCCCGTTTTGATAGTCGATTCGAATATTGGCCGCGAGCGGCGCGTCCGGCCCGACGTCAACGAACACCAGAGGTACCTTCCGAAACCGAAGATGTTCAATCAGCGAATCTTCCATGCCGAACGTCAGAATGGCGACTCCGTCTACCCGCCGCTCAATCATCCGGCGTACCGCAGTCTCCATCCTCTTGGGATCGTGCGCCGTCGACGTGATCAGAATTTCGTAATTGTTCTCGACCGCCAGATCTTCAAAAGTCTGCACGATCTCGGGGAAAAAAGGATTAGTGATCTCCGAAACAATCAACCCGAAGATCCGGCTGCGGCCTGAAACCAGAGCCCTGGCCTGCGTGTTCGGATAATAGCCAAGCTCGTCCACCACCTTCCAAACCCGTTTGGCAAGCTGCGGATCAACCGTGGGAATTCGGTTGATGGCGCGCGATACGGTCGCGGTAGAAACCTTTGCTCTCCGCGCAATCTCTCTAATGTCCATTGGGAACTGAGAAACTTCTGGGAACGAAGCAGTATCGTACCAGAGCCGGCCGCCTTACAACACTGTTCCATTGCATCTGGGAGCCCTTGGGGTACAATCTTGGCAAACGTTTGCTCATGCAATTCGAGCGGCTGATTCGTGCAGCCCCTTCGAGCCAAAATGGGTTGCGCGCCCCAGGAGGACAGTATGGTCCACTTCGGAGATCTGGAAGCACGGTTTGTCACTGGGAGCCAGCATCTGTACGGCCCTGATGTCCTCAAAACTGTGCAACAACACGCCGACACAATTGCCAAGGCGCTCGCCGACTCCCCCGAGATACCGGTGAAGATTCTGCCTAAGCCGGTTATGACTGGCAGCGATTCGATTTACCAGAGGGATTTTGAAGAGGTGACGAGACCTACGCCTTCAAATTACAAAATCGAGCAATTGCAATTCTCCCGCTCCCAGCGCTCACCAGCTTAGCTGAATTAGCGTAACCGCCTGACGTGCCAACGCGAACTTCGTTTCAATCTGTCCGTCTTTGGCTTCCACCCATTCGGGAGAGCCTACCATCTCCAGTTGCCCCGCCCTTTCGAGCGCAGTGTATTGCTCAGGCGTTGGCTTTTGCGGCGATCCCATGGATTTCCAAGCCGTGTAGGAATTGCTGTGCGTCCGATCCACGCAATAGCGCCGAACCAACACGCGCCTGACTCCCGCGGGAATACCTCGGCTCGCCATTGCAATCTGCGCGTCAGCCGCTGTCACGTCATCGTCGTGATAGTGCCACGCCAGCACGCTGATCAGTCCCTCGCTCTCGGTCGCAACCGCGTTCACATCGGCCGCATTCTTCACACCTTTTTCAATCATGTCTTCGAGCGCTACCGCGCCCGAGCTTTCTGTACGCACCCGATCGCCTTCCATTAACCCGAGCATGCGAAACACGTTCAGTACCGGCTTGTCGATGCCATTAGTCGCGAGATCGCGAAATCCGGCGAAGTACGGCTGATCTTCGAATTCGAATGCCCAGGTCACCGCGCCCGCCAGGTTGACCCCGTGCTTCATCGCGAGTTCACGAATGCGCGCCAGCGTAGCCGCGGTGTACGTCGCATACATCGTGCCATTTCGATAGTCATTCTGCGGGTTGTACTTTACCGAGCAGGCCGCGCATCCCTCGGGGTCCGATTCTCCAATAATGATCGGCAGCTTCTTCAGTTCGGGAAACGACGCCACAATCTCAAAGCCTTTTTCCGCGTCACGCAGTTGATACTCGCTTCCCATCTGCACATGCCCGCTCACGATCTTCGGACGTCCCTTCGCGTGAAACGTAATGTAATCCAGCGGCGATCCTTTCCTGCCAGTGGCGTAGTTCGTTCCACGCACTACGTGCTCCAAAAACTGGCGCAAAAACTCCGCCGCCTTCTCGTCACCCGGTCCGGTGCTGGTCGGCCCGCCAATCCGGATTGCTGGCAACGCACGCTTCACCGCGTCCGCCGAATAGTCGTAGAGTTGCTGATACTCTTCCGCGCTCCCTTGCCAGTAAGGGAGATCCGGCTCGTTCCACACTTCCCAGTACCAGCTCGCTACTTCCTTTTCGCCGTACTTCGCCACGCAGTGTTTTACCCACTGATACACCAGCTCGGACCATTTCTTGTAATCGCGCGGTGGTTGTGCCCATCCGGTGAAGATCGACCCGTAGGGTTGCGAAGGATCCCAGTGATGCCGGTAAGGCTCGGGTTTCTTCGACAAAGCCTCCGGCATGAATCCAATTTCCACCAGGGGCTTCATCTTTCGTTCCACGAACGTGTCGAAGATGTGATCCACAATCGTCCAATCGTAATGCGGGTTTCCGTTCGCGTCCTCGGTGTACGCGTTCGTCGAGCCCCACTTCAACGCGGCTTCTCCATCGCCCGTGGTCAGCAGATTGTGCACGCGCACCTGCACTGGAACCGGACTCAGCACCGCCAACTCACTCAGCAGTTTGCGGCCGTCTTTCATGTAGGTATAGTTGGGCTCGTCGTAGCCGAAAAGCGCCCACACGGGCGAATAAGGTCCTTCTTTCACCGCGGCATCGACGTTGATGCGCACTTCGTCCTGCGCCGCCATCGGCAAAACGAGAGCCAGAGCAAACACCAACACGCCGGTAATTTTCGTCTTCTGTATCAAGGTTCTTCTTGAGCGGTCGAACCAGTCTGTCTCGAAGAAAATAAATCTTCACTTCAATCGGCCGCGTTCGGCAAAAAGTGTTTTGGAGTATACTCGTTCCCGCAATCGTCACCGGCAGACGCCTGGCATCGTGACGCTATAAATTTCATTCAAGTATTTTGCAGCGGTTAAGCGAGGATAAACCCTATGCACACCAAGAGTAGACGTTTACTAGTTAATCTCTGTGGAATCCGTCCCGACTGCCGCCCGCGCGTCCCTTCTTTTCAGCCTTTCTCCCGCTTGATCGCATTCTGCTTCACTCTGGGTTGTGTCGCCGCCATTTTCGGTACCGGTGAGACCCTCGTCGCACAAGCTGCTCAAACCCTGGAGCTCGAAGGCGACGTCGAATATTTTCGACCGTTGCGTGGGTGAATGGATGGCCCAAAGTCGAACTGGAAGGCAGCAATCCCGCCAATCGGCGACGCTTGTAGCACTGAAACTTAACGACTAACAAGGCTGCTACTAAACTTCCATTCTTGCGGTTGGTTGTCACCCGCCGCTTTTCGGCATATCTTTGCCGAGAATACCGAGCATTGTCATAGCTCAAGCCAAGCAGTCGGGGTGTTCAGCCACTTCGACCCCGGAGGATTAGGTGAAGCGTCGCAGCGTACTGCATGTGGTCATAGCAATCGCCATCCTTATACCGGCCGCCGGCGCTAAATCGGTCCACCTGCGCTGCGAGTATATGGAGAACGCTCTAGGCATCGACGTGGCCGTGCCTCACTTGTCCTGGCAGATCGATACCACCGAGCGCGATTGGAAACAGACAGCCTACGAGATTCTTGTGGCCAGCAGCACTGAACGCCTGCAGCTCGGCAACGCCGATGTATGGGACAGCGGCAAAGTTGATTCCGATGAATCGGTTGGCATCTCCTATCGCGGCCCCGCTCTAGAATCGCGCAAGAGATACCACTGGAAAGTTCGCGTCTGGGATGCTCAAGGTCGAGTTTCGGAGTCCGAGGAAGCATGGTGGGAGATGGGCCTTCTGCATACAACAGACTGGAAGGCCAAGTGGATTCGCTGGAAGAATCCCGAGGATGACGCCGACCGCAATGGGATTCGCTGGATTTGGGCGCCAGGGCAAGATGCGCTTGCGGTTGTGCCGAAAACGGCAGCCACACTTCGCCTCACTTTCAATCTTCCCGAGAAAGCAAGAGAAGCAGTCTTATTCCTTGCGACGCGAGGAGACTTTGCGGTGAAGGTCAATAGTCAGGAAGTGGATGCCAAGAGCAGGTGGACCACGTTCGATCGGCGGGACATTTCTGATCAGCTCGTCGTGGGCAAGAACCAGATTGAAATCACGGTGACGGCTCCCCCATCTCCGGAATGGGGGCCAAACGCCGGCGCGAAAACCACAAAGGCGGCTCTGGCAGCGCTTGTAAAGATTACGCGCACCAACGGCTCTGTGCTGCGCTTTCCAACGAACGCTCGATGGAAGGTCAATCTCGAGAAGACATCCAGTTGGAAATCCGCGAAGGTTGTGGCCGACTTGACGGACCAGCGACTGGGAGACCCAGGTGAACTGCCACAGCCCGCTGCGTACCTGCGGCGAACCCTGGCATTATCGAAAACAATCCAAAGTGCACGACTTTACGTGACGGCACTCGGCAGCTACCGTGTATTTTTGAATGGCAGCCGGGTTGGAGCCGACGTCCTTACGCCCGATTTCACCGACTATCGCAAGCGCGTTCTGTACCAGACCTACGATGTCACCAGATTGTTGGTCAACGGAGATAATGTAATCGGCGCGCTGCTCGGAGATGGCTGGTATGGCAGCGGGCTGACCTGGGAAGGCGTGCATTTCTTTCCTCCTCCGAACCGTTTTCTGGCGCAACTCGAACTCGATTACGCCGACGGCAGCCATGGCACGATTGTGACCGACGAGTCATGGAAGGCGTCCGAATCACCCATTCTTCGATCCGATATCTATGGCGGCGAAGTCTATGACGCGCGCCGGGAACAAACTGGGTGGGATAAGTTCGAGTTTGACGACTCAAAGTGGAAGCCGGCGGTATCAGCGAATGCGCCTGCCATTGCCGTATCCAGCCAGATTGATGCGCCCGCTCGAGTGATCGCCAGCCTGGACCCCAAGAGTGTCACCTCCGTAGCAAACGGAACCTATATCTTCGACATGGGTCAGAACATGGTGGGGTGGGCCACTCTTAAAGTGACGGGGGCGGCAGGCACTAAAATCAGATTGCGATTTGCCGAGATTCTGAATCCAGACGGGACGATCTACACGGCAAATCTGCGGAATGCCGACGCCACGGATGTCTATGTCTTACGCGGTGGCGACGAAGAAACCTTCGCTCCACATTTTACCTTCCATGGCTTTCGCTACATCGAAATGACCGGTTACCCCGAAGCACCATCGCTGGGTGCGATCAAGGGTAATGTGGTCAGCAGTGTGAGCGGCGAACCCGCGGCCACACTCAGCACTTCGAGCGATTTGGTGAACCGGATGTGGTCGATTGGAATCTGGGGTCAGCGCGGAAATTTCTTAAGCATCCCCACCGATTGTCCGCAGCGCGACGAACGTTTGGGCTGGATGGGAGACGCTGGCGTCTTCTGGAGAACGGGAAGCTATAACTTCGATATCGCGGCATTCTCGCAGAAATTTATGCAGGACATTGTCGACGCGCAAAGTGCGCAAGGCGCATTCAGAAACGTCTCTCCGAACACTCTTCCTTCCAGTGTCGATGAATCTGAGGACGCCCCTCCAGACAGCGACAGGGTAGGTGCGCCCGGGTGGGGCGACGCGGGAGTGATTGTGCCATGGACGACATGGATTCAGTACGCCGACAAGGCCGTCATTGAACAAAACTGGGATGCGATGCAGCGCTGGATGGATTTCATCCAAAGCCGGAATCCCGACTTCCTGCGGAAGAATGCAGTCGGCCCCAACTTCGCCGACTGGCTGGCGCCCGACGAACGTACGGATAAAAATCTGCTGGCAACCGCGTACTGGGCTCTGATTGCAAATATGATGTCGCAAATGGCACATGCCATCGGCAAAGAAACCGACTCCAAGCGCTACGAAGGCGTCGTGCAGAACATCCGCGCAGCTTTCCATGCGGCCTACATCAAAGACGACGGGGAGGTTGGAACGGGAACCCAAACTTCCTACGTGGTCGCGCTCTACACCAAAATGGCGCCCGCAACTTTAGAGCCCCTGCTGGTCGACAGACTCGTTAAAGACATCGAGTCTCGTAATTGGCATCTCTCGACTGGGTTCTTGGGAACACCATTCTTGCTTTTCACTCTTTCCGATCACGGTCGCAGCGACGTCGCGTATCGTCTCTTGTTGAACGACACCTACCCATCCTGGGGATACATGCTCTCGAAAGGTGCGACGACCTGGTGGGAGCGCTGGAACGGCGATACGGGCGATCCTTCGATGAATTCCTATAACCACTACGCTTTCGGATCGGTGATGGCCTGGGTTTACCGTTACGCCGCCGGCATCGATACCACTCCCAATGGACCGGGCTTCAAAGAGATCGTCATTCATCCGCATCTCGACCCGCAGATGACTTCAGCACGCGCGGAATATGACTCGATTTATGGCAAGATCATCAGCGATTGGAAAGGGAGTCCTTCGGGCCCGTTTTCTCTGCAAGTGACAATCCCAGCAAACACCACGGCCAAGGTCTTTCTTCCCGCAATCGTTGGAGCATCTCTGACGGAAGACGGAAGCCGGGTGGAACTTCAGCCGGAAGCGGGAGCCTATATAGTCCTGGTTGGTTCCGGATTCCACAGCTTTGAAGTGAAATAACTGGACGGAATTGATGGAACCGCCGGCAGCAACTTAGCCGCGACGGCCGCTCAACAGGTTAATGACCAGGACCACCAATCCCACGACCAGAAGCAAGTGGATCAGCGCTCCCCCGATGTGCAGGCTGAAGCCGAGAAGCCACAAGATCAACAGAACGACAAAAATTGTCCAAAGCATGGCAATCTCCTCTTACGCTCGCGAAGTGAATCTCATCCCGCTCGCGCGAGAACGGCGTCGCGCAAACGAGGAAAGACCGAAGCCGGATCAAACCGCGCCAGCGCTGCATCACCAACAGCGCCAGCCGGATTGAGCGAGTAACAATTTCTGACTGCTCGATCGTTACTCGCTACTCTTTAAGTTCCTAGTTTTTCTCTATGACAGCCTGAACCTTGGCTCCGTGCACTTCCGCAACAAACGGCTGGGCTACCACTGGAACCGGTATCTTGCCCGACAGTAATTCCCGAGTCGTAACGTCGCGTCCATAAATCGCACGCCGTGAATCGTTATCCTGGCGGAACGATGCCCCGGTCAACGTCAGTCCAGCGAACACACCCTTGGTGCGGGAATAAGTCAGAATTCCCGTGTCCAGCTTCCAATCCACACCGGCTTGGGCATGGCGTCCAACCGGACCCGCGGCCACGGAAACGTCTCCGCCAACCTGAAAATTACTCTCGAGCAGTTTTTTCATCGCCATGTCATTCTGAAAAACCATGATCACGTCGACTGCTTCCACACCGATCTGCAGGCCCCAGCTTCCGCCCGAAATCGTGACGAATGCGGGCGCGCTCCAGCCATCCGCCGTGCGGCAAGTCGCAACGCCTTTGCCTCCCTCAGCTCCGAAAACAAATCCGCCTTTGACCATGTGCGGGATAATGGCCACGCACTTGGCATGTTGCATTACTTCGTCCGGGATTCCCTTGTCGGGCATCCCCATAATTTCGTGCAACACCATAGTGGCATTATCCAGGCGATCGGTGGCATCTTCGCGCGCCGATCCTGCCCAGCACAGAGTGCCGAGACTTAACATCGCAAGTACAACTATTACTTTCTTCATTTAGGACAGCCTCATTTCTGTAATCCTCTGCGCCGCCCGTCCAGCGTCGCGCCATTTCTCAGGCACGAATCTGGAATAGAAGGTCAGACGAACAGGGTCACTTGCGACGTTAGCAAATCAGCAGCAGACAGTCTGAGCAATTCTGCTCACAGCAGCCGCGCGGAATTGCTCGGTGTCGTCTTACGACCAGTTTTCTCCCGTCCACCCCAGTTTTTCCCGAAATAAAACAGACAAGTTTTGAAAAACAATCATTGAGCAATTTTGAACAGTTTCACCAAATGATCGTTTGCTAGCTTCTTCGAAGATTGCAAGAGTTGCGATTCCATTGGGCGGCAGCACTTGAGCCGGGAAGAAGAAGGTTGACGGTCATGCGTAGATACAACAATGCCAAGATCTGGTTGCCAGCATTCCTCCTGCTCATTGTCAGCGTTGGTTGCGGCGACTACGACAAGCCTGGCTCCAATTCAACAGTAGTCCCGCCCGCAGCGACTTCCGTAACCCCGCTGAATGCTTCGACCGGAGGCTGTTCTAGCGCGCCAGTTACCGCCACCTTCAGTCTGGCGATGAATCCCGCCACGCTCACGGGCACGACTTTTACGTTGACCGGGCCGGGCAGTACTCCCGTGGCGGGCGCGGTTACCTACGCTGCGTCAAGCAACACTGCGACCTTCACGCCGTCCAGCCCTCTCGCCCTGAACACCTCCTATACCGCCGCCATTACGACCGGCGCTTTAGACGCCTATGGCATAGCGCTAGCCAGTAACTTTGTGTGGACCTTCACAACTTCTGGCGAGGCCTGTGCTGCGCCCGCCGTGGTAGCCGCGATTCCCCTTGCTGGTGCGGCCGGCATCTGTCCCGCGACGGTAGCGTCCGCTATTTTCAACGAAGCGATGAATCCCGCGACCATCAATACCACAACCTTTACTTTGACCGCCGGCACTCCGCCTGTGGCCGTAGCAGGAGCAGTTACTTTCACGGGGTCAACCGCGACCTTCACACCCTCAAACCCTCTCGCGCTAAACACTGTCTATACCGCCACCATCACCACGGGGGCCGAGAACCTCAATGGCAATGCCCTGGCCAACAGCTACACCTGGAGTTTCACGACTGCTGGCACAGCCTGCGCTCCGCCCACTGCGATTTCCATAGCTCCAGCAATTGGCGCTACCGGTATATGCCAGAACACGCTGGTGGTTGCCACCTTCAGCGCGGCCATGAGTCCTTCCACGATCAATAGCACGACTTTTACCTTGACCGCACCGGGCACTCCACCTGTAGCAGTGGCAGGAACGGTTAGCTACGATGCGGCCAGCGATGCCGCGACGTTTACACCCGCCAGCCCCCTCGCGCTGAACACACTCTATACCGCCACGATCACCACCGGGGTCCAGGATCTCGCTGGCAATCCGCTGGCGAGTGATGATGTATGGACCTTCACCACATCTGCCACTGCATGTTCCGCCGGCGTACCGATGGGCACGGCCTGCATGTTTGGAATTCTCGCGGCCACCCCCGCGGTTGCCAACAGCGGCCCCACCATCGTTACGGGAGATATCGGAATATATCCGTCTGCTTCGATTACAGGCTTCCCGCCGGGAACACTGACCGGCACGGAATATGCAGGCGATCCGGTCGCCCAGACCGCGCAGGGTGACTTGACTACGGCGTATAACTTCGCCGCGGCGGCAGCGGGGGGAGCGATCCTTCCCGCGGACATAGGAGGGGAAACACTCGCTCCCGGCGTTTATAAGACGACCAGTGCTCAGCCCTCCCTTGGAATAACCGGGAACCTTACGCTTGCCGGCAACGGAGTCTACATCTTCCAGATCATGTCGACGCTGACTACCGCAGCAAACAACAGTGACGTGATTCTAAGTGGCGGCGCGACGGTCGAAGATGTGTTCTGGCAGGTCGGCAGTTCGGCGACGCTCGGAACGACTACGACCTTTGCAGGAACCATTATGGCTCAGGCATCGGTCTCGCTCGACACCGGCGCGACGCTGAATGGCAGAGCGCTGGCCCGGACCGGAGCAGTCACATTGTTAAGCAATCCGGTGAATGTACCTTCCTGCCCATAGCTGGTCGGGAGTGAGGCCAGCTTGTTACTGGCCTTATCCCCCGGACGGGCAACGACTGGCCAGAGAAGCATGATTTCAGCTATCGAAGTTCGGAGGAATACTCGTATGTCGCCTTTACCGAAGAGCCGCCCCGGTCAGGCTTTAGCCATGGTGCCGGCAATGCTTGCAGTCCTGTGTGCGTTTGCCGCGCTCGCAACCGCGCAGGATCAGCCGGCTCCCAAATGGGAGCTTTACGGCGGATACTCCTTCCTCGATCCCAGCGCGAGTGTATACGCTTTGCTTCCGGGAGGGATAATCCCGGTGACCAGCCGACTGGAATCGGACCCGCGCGGAGCGGGTGCGAGCATCACCTACGACTTCAATCGATGGGTCGGGCTCACCCTCGATGCCAGTACTCATTTGAACAGCGGCGAGACCGGGTTGGTCGCGCGTATCGACGACACCGGATTCTCCAACCTCTCCTTCGGCCCAAAATTTACTTTTCGCAGCCACCATTTTTCTCCATTTCTTGAAGCGTTGGTAGGCGACCACCGGCTTATGCCGGATGCCCTCCACGACATCAGTAAATTGGGGTTCATGTTCGGCGGCGGTCTCGATGTCAACGTTTCCCGGCACATTGCGATTCGACTCATTCGAGCTGACTACGTAATGTCCAGTTACCGCTATGGTCCTTCGTTCTCGACTCCGAGCACCGATCTCACGGGCGCAAGACTGCAAGCTGGCATCGTTTTCAACTTCGGCGGTGAACATACGGTAACGCCACCCACGGCAGCTTGCTCAGTACTGCCAGCGGAACTCTTTGCCGGCGAGCCCGCGACTGCGACTGCCGCTGGATCCAATTTCGATCCCAAGCATACTGTCGTCTACACGTGGAGTGGCGCCGGAGTGAATGCTGCCGAGACGTCTGCTTCCACGCCGATTGATACGACCGGCTTGCAGCCTGGCTCTTACCAGATCACCGCGAGTTTGAGCAACGGCAGCAAGACTGGCGCTACCTGCAGTGCAAAGCTGACGGTGGACGCACCGCATCCCCCCATAATTTCATGCTTATCAGATCCGGCGAGCGTGCCGATGGGTGGAACCTCGACCATCTCTTCAAACGCCAGCAGCCCGGATGGCCGCAGGCTGACCTACAGCTATACCGCCAGCGCCGGGTCCGTTACCAGCAATTCGACCACGGCTGTGCTCGACACTGCTTCCGCGCAACCCGGGACGATTACTGTAACCTGCAATGTAGGCGATGACCGCAATCCATCGCTCACCGCGTCGTCCATGGCCACGGTGATGGTGCAAGCCCCGCCCCCACCGCCGCCCCCGCCGGATATTCAAGCGATCGAGAGGAGACTTGCACTGCACAGCGTTTATTTTGCGACGGCGAAGCCCTCGCTTGAGAATCCCGACGCCGGCTTGCTGGCCAGCCAGGAGAAAACTCTCACTGCGCTCGCCAGTGATTTTCTGACCTATCTGCAAAGCAAGCCGGACGCGAGCCTGACGCTGGAAGGCCATGCCGATCCGCGCGGCTCCGTCGAATACAATCAGGCGCTCTCTGAGCGGCGCGTCGACCGCGTCAGACGCTTCCTGGTTGAAAAGGGCGTACCCGCCGCTAACCTTCAGACCAAGGCGTTCGGCGAACAAGCCAACCTCACCGATCGGCAGGTCAGAGACGCGGTGGAACGGAATCCTGAGTTGAGCCCCGAAGACCGGCAGAGAGTACTCAATAACATGAGGACGATCATCCTGGCGAGCAATCGCCGGGTTGACATCACCCTGAGTAACGGCGGGCAGGCGTCGCAGCAGTCCGTCCGCGAGTTCCCCTTCAATGCGTCGGATTCGTTGACGCTGTTGCAGGAGGAAGGAACCAGGAAAACGGCTGGGCCGGCGGCCAGGAGAAAGGCAAAGCCGAAAGCTCAATAAGCCGAAGCCCAGACGCCACATTTCCGAAAGGGCCGAGCTCGATCTGTCTTAGGCTTCCGCTCTGCCCTCGGGATAAAAAGCGGGCGGGCTCTGCTAAGCGAGCGAGCCCACAGGTTCATCCGTCGCCAAAGAGTAGTTTGATGGCATCCCTCACGTCGAGCCATCTGCGAGCCTTTAAGCGTTGGCCCTTGTCTATTAATTTAAGCCGGGCTTGTTTCACTTCGACGTTTCGAGAAGTGGAACATCGACCCAACCTTGCTTCGCATGGCTTTGAATCTCAGAGTTGAGGATACTCAATTGCCGCAGCCCATCGACGAACCGCGGATACTCGGGAGCGGAGTTGGATGCGCCAATCGAAGCGTAGAATCTCCGAAAGACCTGCTTGAATGTGTCGTCATAGCCCTCGCTGTGGCCGCCAGGCAGATCGGCAAAACTGCGCGCCGCGGGTTTCAGCAGTGACGGATCTTTTATGAAAATCTGATTACCAGTGTCGCGATGACCGGCCCAAAGTTCGTCAGGCCGTTCCTGGTCCCATGCGACGGAAGATCGTGTGCCGTAGATCTCAATCCTCAGCCCGTTTTTTCGTCCCGCCGAGACCTGGCTGGCAGTCATGCAGCCCCGGGTGCGCGTGCCCATGCGAAAAATCACAGCCCCGAAGTCTTCCGTGTCCACCGGCGTTTCAATGTAATCTTCCGGCCCCAACAACTTGTTGGCGAAGGTCTCGACGGAGTGCTTCGGCTGCTTGCGCGTTGGATGAAAAGTCTGAAGATCGGCACAGAGCGACTTCACGCGCAGGCCCGTGATGTGCTCGGCCATGTCAAACCAGTGCGACCCGATGTCGGCCATGCACCGCGAGGGACCTCCAGCTTTGGTCTCGACCCGCCAGTTCCAATCCGTGTCGTAGAGAAGCCAGTCTTGAGAATATGTACCTTGCACAACGAGAATCTCCCCCAGATCACCGGCTTCGCGCATGGCGCGCATTTGCTGCACCATGGGGTAATAGCGAAGGTTGTGACAAACGCAGTTTCGCAGACCTTGCCGGGCTGCTAAAGAAACGAGCTCCTCGCCTTCTTCCACACTCGTAGCCAGCGGTTTTTCACAGAGCACGTGCTTGCGCGCCAACAGCGCATCCTTGGCCATGGAAAAGTGCTGCGCATTGGGCGTGCAAATGTGAACCGCGTCGATGCTCGGATCGCGCAGGACTTCACGGTAATCAGTCGCAATCGTAGGAATGGAAAAGCCGGCGCCCAGACGTTTTGCCGACTCGGCGTTTCTGCCGACGATCGCAGCCACTTCGATTGACTCTACTCGCCGTACCCCTTCAAGATGCACGCGGCCCATGAAGCCAGTGCCAAAGATTGCCGTTCTGATCGGTTTCATCGTAGTGTCTCTTTCGTGCCCGGTATGTATTTCTCAACTCCACATCGATTCATTCGATTAGGTCCACCAGGCAGCCCCAGGCTGGTCGCGAATCACAATTCCGTTCAGGAAGTTCGCTGCCTTGGTGAGACCCTCTTCCGGCGAAAGCAGACTGTCTTCGTGCTCAATGGAAAGAACGTAGTCGTAGCCAAACATGCGCAGCGTTGAAATGAGCTCACTCCAGAACTCAGCTCCGTGCCCGTACCCGCAGGTGCGGAATATCCAGCTGCGGTCGCGCTCTTGCGTGTATGGTTTGGTGTCGAGCACGCCGGTACGCGGAAGATTGCTGGCATAGATCTGCGTATCTTTGGCGTGGACGTGAAAGATGGCGTCCTGCAGCACGCGTACGGCGGCCACCGGATCGATGCTCTGCCAGAAGAGATGGCTGGGATCATAGTTGCACCCCACGTTTGGTCCCGCGATCGAACGTAACCGCAGCATGGTCTCAGGGTTGTAGACCACAAACCCCGGGTGCATCTCAACCGCAATCTTCACCCCATGATCGGCGGCAAACTTCGCATGTTCCACCCAATAGGGTGCGACGACTTCGTTCCACTGCCAGTCAAGCACCCTCAGGAAGTCGGGCGGCCACGGGCAAGTGACCCAGTTGGGCAGCGTAGCATTTGGCGAATCTCCCGGACATCCTGAAAAGTCCACCATCACAGGCACGCCAAGCTTTTCAGCCAGCAAAATGGTCTTGCGGCTCACTTCGCGATCGTGCTTCGCCCGATCCTTATCCGGATGCAGCGGGTTTCCGTGACAACTCAAAGCACTGATCTTCGCGCCGTGATCCGCCAGGACCTTTTGAAACTCAGAAAGCGCGGCAGGATTGTCGAGCATCGAAAGCTTGCAGTGGGGGTCGCCAACGTAGTTTCCCGTGCCCAGTTCAACCGTATCAATATGGAGGGCCTTGAGCTTTTTAAGAACGACGGTGAGCGGCAGTTGCGACAGCAGGGGAGTAAAAACTCCAACGCGCATAATGCTGTTTTCTCCTTTGAACCGAACGGCCATCATTCTATCGCAGCCGCCTTATGTTACCTTTTAGACTTTGACGGCATTCGGGGCTCGTCTAATCCGGCCCCTTGATCGGACAGGCTCACAGTGCCAATTTCGTTCGAAGGAGATCGCTTGCCCTTAACTCGAATATCTGTACTCTTTCTTCTGTTCTCGGCGGCTCTTGTGACCGCGCAGAATCAGCCAGCCGTCGATCCTTCGCTCCCGTCCCCGCCGCACGAAAAGCAAATACACCTCAAGCACATCCTGGTGATCGGTCAAACCAAAGGATTCGAACACGACTCGGTTTCCGATGGAATGGTTGCCATCTATGAAATGGGCCGTGAAAGCGGCCTCTGGGACGCCACTCTACGCACCGATGTCGAACTCATCACCAAGAAAGATCTGGCGAGAAATGCGAAGACACTCAACTACTTTGATGCCCTGGTTTTTGTGAGTACGACCGGCGAACTTGACCTCGACGACAGCCAGAAGGCAGACATGATGTCGTTCGTCAAAGATGACGGCAAGGGCTTCGTCGGCGTTCACGCTGCCCTCGACACAAATTACAAATGGCCGGAGTACGGCGAAATGATTGGTGGATGGTTCGACCAGCACCCCTGGTCGACCTTCAATGCACCCATCGTCAACGAAGACCCGGCCTTCCCTGCGGTGCGCCACTTTCCCAAAGCCTTCGTCAAGTATGACGAAATCTATCAGCCGAAGGAATGGTCGCGTGAAAAAGTCAACGTCCTGTTGAGTCTCGACCCCTCGAAACTGAACTTCACCAACAATCCACGTGTCCACCGAACGGACCACGATTTTGCCGTGGCTTGGGACAAAATGTATGGCAAGGGACGCGTTTTCTATTCCACTCTCGGCCACACTGAGGAAGCCTGGAGTGATCCCGACATTCGCAAGATGTATTTTGAAGCAATCAAGTGGGTTCTGGGCATGACTGAGGGCAGTACGGCAACTCATCCGCGGCCGCAGGCGTCCGCTGATCAGCGCTGAGGCCGCAATCGCAATGGCAAGCGTGATGATGAATTTTCTACTCTCGACTCGGCGTGGCAGCGCTCTACTGGCGGCAGCATGCCTTTTCAGCGTTGTGGCCTCCGCTGCGCAAACGTCCACCGACAGCAAGCAATCAGACACCGCGGCAAAACAAAATCCGGTCGCGTCCAAATCCTACTCTCCAGATCTGGTTCTGCAAGGCAGCGCCCTCTTCCGGCAAGACTGCTCCTTTTGTCATGGTCGCGACGCGGGCGGTGGAGAGAGCGGGCCGGATTTGACTCGATCAAGATTGGTGCGCACCGATGTGAACGGCGACAAGATAGGTCCAGTCGTGCGTAATGGACGGCCCGAAAAAGGTATGCCCCCTTTTGACCGTTCGGATCAGCAAATAGCCGCCCTGATGGCCTTCATCCACACACAACAAAACAATGCGCTCGCGGATGCCAGTGGACGTCCGGGCAGCGGCGGACGAAAAGGCGTGGACGCATCGGATCTACAAACCGGAAATGTCGAGGCGGGCAAGAAGTACTTCGAAGGCGCTGGCGGATGCGCAGCTTGCCACTCGCCCACCGGCGATCTTGCCGGACTTGCATCGCGTTATAGCGGCCTCGAACTGGAAGAGCAGATGCTCTATCCCAAACACGCGAAATCAAAGGTCTCGATAACTCTCGCGTCCGGCCAAACCATCGACGGCATTCTGGCGTATCGGGATGAGTTCACGATTGGAATCATCGACTCCACGGGTACGTATCGATCATGGCAGACCCGCGATGTGCAGTACAAGTTAGATTCGGCATTGAACGCGCATGTGGAACTTTTTCCTAAATACACCGATGCCGACATCCATAATCTGATGGCGTACTTGCAGACTTTGCGCTAGGCGCGAAAGTCTGTGTCTTGAATAAAGTTTCTTGAATAGAGTTTTTAAACGAAGTTTCTGTTGTACGAACTCCAGGGGACTCCGATCAATATGAATTTTGCGAGGCATGTATTTCTGATTGCCGTGAGCGCATTCGTTGCGTTCGCCTCTACGAAGACTCTGCTAGCCCAGGGAGCGGACGAGAAAATGCTTTTGCATCCGCCGGCCGACAGTTGGCCAGGCTACCACGGCGACTATTCCGGAAGGCGCCACAGTGCGCTGAACCAGATCACGCCGCAAAACGTCAAGAATCTTGCCCTGTCTTGGGCCTTTCAGACGAACCAATCCGCGCCCATCAAATCTTCACCGCTGCTCGTGGATGGCATTCTGTACTTCACAGTCCCCGACAATATTTGGGCAGTAGATGCGCGCTCCGGACACGCGATCTGGCATTACAGCAAGCCAACAAACCAGGGCGAACACATCGGAAATCGCGGCGTAGCCATGTACAAAGACTCGCTATTTTTCCTGTTACCGGATGCACACCTGGTATCGCTCAACGCGAACAATGGAACCGTGCGCTGGAAAGTGGACGTCGCTGATGTTGGCAAAGGCTATTGGACCAGCATGGCGCCACTCGTCGTCGGCAACCACGTGCTCGTCGGAGTCTCTGGAGATTTTGATAACTTGACTGGCTTTATCCGGTCGTTTGATCCGGAAACTGGCGCGACGCAATGGCAATGGAATTCCACTCCTCCGGCCGGAACCCCGAATCAAACCACCGGCGGCATGACCTGGATGACGGGAACTTACGATCCCGATCTCAATCTCGTTTACTGGGGAACCGGAAACCCGACTCCTGTCCTGAACGGCTCAACCCGGCCTGGCGACGATCTCTACACCTGCTCCATCGTTGCGCTCAATCCAGACACCGGCAAACTCGCATGGGCCTTCCAGGTTTCGCCGCACGATACTCACGACTGGGACGCCGTGGAAACTCCCGTGCTCGTAGATGGAGATTTTCACGGGGAGCCCAGGAAGATGCTCATGCAGACTTCACGCAACGGCTACTTCTTCGTTCTCGATCGCACCAACGGGAAGAGTCTGCTTACCGTTCCATATGGGAGCGTGAATTGGTCGCTCGGTGTCGATCCGCAAGGCCGTCCAATTCCAAATCCCGCGAAGGAGCCTGCTCCCGACGGACGCCTGATTGCGCCGGATGAAGGCGGCATGACCAACTACCGTTCCCCCAGCTTCGACACGAAGAATGGTTTGTTCATCGTCGACGCCCACCCTAGCTGGAGCGTTTATTTTGCCAAGCCGGCCGACGGAGTCTACGGCTGGGCGGGCGCGGACCACGGCGTTTGGGGCAAAGGCGTAATCGAAGCGATCGACTACCAAACCGGCAAGATCCGTTGGAGCCATGAAATCGGGCCTGAGTCGGGCGCAGGGGTACTGACCACGGATTCCGGCCTTACCTTTACTGGCGATGGAATGGGCAATTTCCTGGCGCTCGATTCGAGCGACGGCAAAACACTTTGGCACGCGGGCTCCGGCTCGAACATCGTCAGCTCTCCAATTACCTATGAACTCGACGGTCGGCAGTACTTGCTAACCAGCAGCGGCGGCGTACTTTTCGCGTGGGCGCTCCCTCAAGCTCACTGAAATATATCCAAGAACGGATCCGCGGGCAGATTTTTGCCCGCACATTGACGCAAGTACTTCTTTCAGATTATTGACCCCGCCACAAAGCGTCCCTATATTCGGCGCACTTCAATCTGTGGGCGAATTCTCGCGCGCGTTCTCGTAGATGCTCGACGAGATATTGTTTCGCGAAATCGATCCGTGAAGATAAATGGGGAGAAGCATGCCTAGCGCGAGAACTCTGACGTTGTTCCTGATGGCCCTTTTTGTAAGTGTGAATGTTGCCGGACAACAAATCACAGGCAGCATTCGCGGAACTGTGAGCGATCCGAGCGGCGCGATTGTTCAGGCTGCGACGGTCAATGCAAGGCAAACCGAGACCGGTTTGACGCGCGCCGTCGTCACGGATCGCGAGGGAGAGTACGTGCTGGTTGAACTCCCAATCGGGCATTACCAGCTGGAGGTTCAGGCGAAAGGTTTCCAGAAGTACTTGCAGCAAGGAATCTCGCTGGACGTCAACCAGACTGCGACCGTCAGCATTCGCCTCAGACTCGGGTCGGAGACGCAGCAGGTTGAGGTGAGCGCGGATGCAACGCTGGTACAGAGCACGGTCAGCAGTCTCGGGCAAACCGTCATGGAGCGAGAGATTCTCGACCTCCCGCTCGATGGGCGCAATTTCTCTCAGTTGGGACTTCTTCAGCCTGGAGTCGTGCCCCTGACGCCCGGATTGCTCGAAGCTGGCGGCCCAGCGCGGCAGAATCAGGGCTATGCCGTCGATGGCCAGCGTCCGGAATCGAACAATTTCATGATCGACGGTGCTGACAACGTCAGCTCTGTCGACGGCGGATTTGTTCTCAAGCCGCCGATCGACGCAATTGCCGAGTTCAAGATTCTTAGCCACAACGCGAATGCAGAGTTCGGACGCAACACCGGCTCCACGACCAATATCGTCACGCGGTCAGGATCCAATTCGTTTCATGGGGCCGCCTGGGAGTTCCTGCGCAACGACGCCATGGATTCGTCCGATTACTTTACGCAAAGCGTGCAACCGCTGAAGCAGAACCAGTTTGGTGCCACCTTCGGCGGCCCGATTCTTAAGGACAAGACTTTCTTCTTCGGATATTACGAAGGCTTCCGCAACCGGCAGGGAGAAACCGTGCCTGCCACCGTTCCTTCTGCGGCGGAACGGCAGGGCAACTTCGCGGAGGAATGTACGGGCCTCAACGCAACCATCGATCCGACCACCGGTCTCTGCAGCAATCCGAATGGCCAACTCACTTTTTTCGGAACGCCGGTACCGTTCAACCAGATGACGATTTTCACTCCGATCGATCCGACCGCGACGAATGTCCTGCCGCTCTTCCCTCTGCCCAACGTTGGCGAGAATGGATTCATCGCCACGCAGACCTTGATTGAGAATAACGATCAATTTGGACTGCGCCTCGATCATTATCTATCCCGGGCCGACACTCTGAACTTTCGCTACATGTACAGCAGTGGCCCGACCACAGATCCGCTTTCGCCGGTGGGTGCGAATGTTCCTGGTTTCCCGGTGGGCGAGTATGACCGCGCACAGAATTTCGTCACGCAGGAGACGCACATCTTTTCGCCGACCACCATCGGAGTCGCTCGCTTCTCGTTCCTGCGCAATACTTTCCTGCTCGACCAGCACCTGAATCACCAGTCGCCGACAGACTTAGGCTTTCAGTACGCTCCCACGCTGCCTTCGGCCGCTGGGCCGCCGTTCATACAGGTGGGGGGATACGCTTCGGTTGGGGATCCTATCACTGGACCACGCAACACGTATCAGAATACTTTCGGACTCTCCGGCTCTCTGAGCTGGATCTACGGCCGCCACGAGCTGAAATTTGGCGGAGGCTACCGCCGCGATCAGATCAATGCCCTGCAGGGCATCGCCACGAACGGCTTCTTCGTGTTCGCCAACTTCCCGTACAGCGACGGATTCGCCAGCTTCCTGTCCGGCAATCCGGTGGTGTTTCTACAGGGCGGCGGCGATTTCAATCGCGAAATCCGCGGCCGCGCCCTGGACGCTTACGGCCAGGATACGTACAAGGTCAATTCCCGTCTGACATTGAACATGGGACTTCGTTACGAACTGCCATACCCTTCCACCGAAAACAACAACATGGTCAATCTCTTCGTCCCCGGAGCGCAGTCGACAGTCTTGCCGAACGCTCCCGCAGGACTGCTTTATCCCGGCGATCGCGGCGTGCCGGCGGGATTGATTCCAACGCAGGCTACGGCGTTCGCTCCGCGATTCGGCGTTGCATGGGATCCGCGAGGAGATTCCAAAATGGTTGTCAGCGCGGCCTACGGGATTTTCTACGAGCCGTACTACACCGGCGAGGGCGGCCCACTGCAGGATCCGGTGAGCGCTCCTCCGTATCTCAAGACTCAGCAGATTAGTTTCCCGGTCAACTCGTTTGCCGATCCGTTTTATACGCCGAATCCTTTCAGTGAGGCTTTCCCCCAGCCGATGACTCTGCTCGTAGTCGCGCGCAATCTGCACCTGCCCTACGCGCAAGACTGGAATCTGAATATCCAACGGTCTTTCGGGCAGGACTGGCTTTTTCAGGTTGGATACGTCGGCACCACTGGTATAAGGCTGCCGCGATTCATCGAAGGCAATCCGCCAGTCTTTATCCCCGGCGCGGACACGACAAGCTCAGGCTGTTCGGTGGCAAGCCCCTGTCTGAATTCCACCGAAAATAATGTGAACCAGCGGCGTCTCTATTCCGGATGCACCCTGGCGAACCCAAACAATTGCGTTTACAGTTCGGTCGGCGAAATCGCCAGCATCGCGAACTCCAGCTATAACGCCCTGGAAACCAGCCTGCGCAAGCGCTTCAGTCACGGCCTTTCGTTCCTCGCTTCCTATACCTGGTCGCATGCCATTGATGACGTTTCTTCCTTCAACATTACCGGCTCGGCGTCGCAACCGGTCGCGGGAGAAAATGACCTTGCGCAGAATCCGTTTGATCTTGCGGCCGAGCGTGGCCGGTCCATGTTCGATTCCCACCATCGTCTAGTTTTGAGTTATCAGTGGAGCCTTCCGTTCTTACAGCATTCGAGTAACTGGTACGGCAAAGTTCTCGGCAACTGGCAGCTGAACGGGATATTCACGGCGATGAGTGGCGGGCCCTTCACGGTATTCGACTCGAACGATGTTTCGCTGCAAGGGCAGGCGCCGGAGATCACTGGATTTTCCGCGAATCGCCCGAACGTGATTGGCAATCCAAACTCCGGACCGCGCACGCCTCAGGAATGGTTCAACGTGGGCGCCTTTCAGCAACTCCAGCCGGATCCTCTAGGACGCTTCGAGGTGTTTGGAGACGAAGGCCGCAACGTGGTCCAAGGCCCGGGATACGTGAATTGGGACGCCTCGGCCTTCAAAAATATTCGACTGACAGAATCAAAGGAACTTCAATTCCGCGGTGAATTGTTCAATCTCCTGAACCACACCAATTTCCGGTTGCCAGTCAGCGACATCGAATCGCCGACTTTCGGCCAAGTCCAGTCGGATGTAAGTCCGCGGGTAATTCAAGTCGCGCTGAAATTTCTTTTCTGACGTTGAAACCAAATGTAGAGTTCAAGCGGACGGATGCTTCAGCACGTCTGCCAACGCATGCATTCGCATTGAGTCAGCCGGGCTCTTCGCGGCGGCTGCGCTCTTTTCCAACGAGGGCGCCATGCGCTTTAACTTCGCCACGCTGCCCTTGCTCAGGTGTGAACTGTCGGCGCTCTGAATCGCCGCCTGCAGGTCCGCAATTCGGCTTGCTGGCAGAGCCTGCGACCTCGACAACTGATCGAGGTACGCTTTCGCCACAACCAACTTTGCCGGCCACTCGAGCCTTTGCTGGTTCTGCACGTTGAGCTCAGCCACTTGAACGGTCTTGGCCGCATCGATTTCGTTTTGCGTGAGAAACTTGCTGGGCGTCAGTTGAAACACATCGAGCCCGCGCGCAATCTCCGAACCGTAAATGTAGCCGTTGTACCAGTACGCCGACCACTCGCCGCCGAGCACCAGCATTTTCGGATCAATCGGCCCGCGATCGAAATAGGCAATCTCGAATGGGTTCGCCGGGTCGGTGAAGTCCATAACGGAAATTCCGCCCTGGTACCAGGCCTGCACTTCGATGTCGCGGCCCGGCACGGGAATCAAAGAACCATTGTGCGCAACGCAGTTCTCGGTGTCACCCTGCGCGGCGGGCAGCTTGTAGTAGTTCGCGAAGCTTAGCTTGTCGTCCTTCAAGCGGAAGATTGCGTCCGCGCCCCACTTGTTCGGGTCGTTCGGACGGCAACGCGCCCCCAGACCACCGCCCCATTCGTCGGTGAATACAACCTTGCTGCCATCGTTCGAGAACGAAGCCGAATGCCAGTAGGAATAATTCGGATCATTCACCGCATCTACGCGCTTGGGATTTACCGGGTCCTTGATATCCAACAGAATTCCGTTGCCGGAGCACGCGCCTGCCGCCAGCCCAATCGCCGAGTAAGCAGTGATGTCGTGGCATTGGTTGGTGTCGGCAGGCTTCTCGGCGCCTTTCTTGCCGTGGGTACCGCCATTATTCAGACCATTGAGCGCGCCCGTGCGCGGATCGATAAATACCCGCGGACTCGACACGACCTTCGCGTCCTGCGGCGCAGCCACAGGAACTTTGATCACATCGATGCGGAACAGCGCCGTATTCGGATCTTTATCTGGCTTCTCTCCGGAGCACCCAGCCAGTTCCTCCGGCTGACGCACAAACGAGGTTCCAGACACGTAGATGTAAACATTGTTCTTGTCGTTGGGATCGATGACCAGCGTGTGCGTGTGCGATCCGCGGCACGTTTGCACTGCTGCGACCTGCTTCGGATTCGTGATATCGGAAATATCGAAGATTCTTACGCCGCGGAAGCGATCCTTCTGCGCAGCCGGAAGCGGCCGTCGTCTCGGCTGTTGTTTCGCTTTGTCCGCATCCGCGGTCTTGTCTCCGTCTTTCGCCTGATCGGAACTTTTATCGGCATCCGGCTTCTTATCACCTTGATCTTTATCTTTTTCCTCAGCGGGTGGAGGCGGTTCCGGCGGAAATCCCTGTACTCCGCAATCCAGACGTCCATTCGGCATCTCGACCGACATGAACAGCAAATTCTTGTACACCGATACATCACCCTGTCCACCTGGGCAGACCATCGACGTCAGCAATTTTGCATTCGCCGGATTCGAGATATCGAAAATATTCACGCCATAAAAATTGCCTTGAAAAAGGTGGCTGCCCTCGAAGGCAAGGTCGGAGTTCGCAAACGCCAACTGCGCAATCACCAACTGGAGCGGCTTCGGCATCTTCGCGCTGTTGCCCACGCCCAGCTGTCCAAGCGTCTGCTGCACCTTCGGGTCATCGGCATCCGCGGATCCGAGCTGAAAGGCGTCCGGCTTCTTGAGCAGCAGAAGATGCTGGATGCCCATCGACGCTTCACCCGCGTCATAAAGTCCCGGCGTCAGCTTGAAGCGTGGATCATTTACATCTGACCCTGTCATCCCCGGCGGCAGCTCCGGAGCCGGCTCTGGAGCAAATGGATTTGCCTCCTCAGGATCTTTTTTCTCTGCGTCCTTGCCGGACGCCGGAGTTGCGGGCTTCTGCGCCTGGTCCGGTTGAGAAGCGGCGGGCGGAGCCGCGGGCTGCGCCGACTGTGCCAGCGCTCGAGTCACGGCAAAATTAGAAAGAAGTATTGCTCCCACTACCCACAGGATAAAACTGGACACTCGGTTCATCGCTTCTCCGTTGTTTTATTGTTTCTTTTCCAACATGTTCTGCATGATGCGTATCTCGGCGCGTTGCGTATTGTCGGCATCGGTCGCGAAGTTGAACAGCTCGGCATCCTGTCCAGCGCCCGCAGTGTCGAATAGATCTTTTACCATAGTCAACGCGCCATTGTGATGTTGAATCATCCCCACCAGGAATAAGTGGTCAAACCCGGCGCCCTTCGCCTTTCGCAGCGCTTCCATCTGCTGTACCGTAAGCATTCCGGGCATCAGCGCCATATTTTGGCTCGGCATGTCCATGCCTGGCATGTCCATCCCCTGCATGCCCGGCATCGCCTTGGGAACGGATTCGCCCCGGGCTGCCAGCCAGCGCTTCATAAATTTGATTTCATCCGACTGCGAGCTGCTGATGCGTGCCCCCAGAGAACGCAGTTCTTTGTTCTGCGTATGCGACGGAATCATCGCCGTCATCTCCACTGCCTGCGAATGATGGAAAATCATGCCTTGCATGAACGCTACATCTGCTGCCGACCGCGGCGGCAGGATGCCCTTCGTAGACGACGGAAGCGTTTTACTCGGCGTGCCCGGCGCACCCGGTTGCACCACCGCAGGTTTCGCCGGATCAGCCTGCTGGGCGCGCGCAGAGGCTAAGAAGGAAATTGCAATAACGCTCGCCATCACCCACGTACTCGGTACAAATCCTTGCGAAGAGTCGTGCTTGGAATTGCGCTCGCGCCAGAAACAAATGGGTCTCAAAAGGCGCATGAGTAGAAATACCTTCATCACTTAGACGAGGACCTGTTGTCACACGATACGCAATTTTAACAGAGAGGTGAAGAGCGTTCGCCGGCCTCCAGCCCTTGGTGGCTTGCGCATTAGTAAAGGAAGGTCGCTCGTGAATTCTGCCTGCGCCTTTCGATCGATGGCGCAAAGTGGCTATAATGACGGCATTTCCGACGGCGCCATCAATCAAGACTCGGAAACGAAATCTATCGGTCCCTTCCCCAGAATCTTCCTATGACGAACGAGGAGATCAGGCTCTCCGAGGCCGGCGAGCGTAAGCGGCACTGGAAGCGCTGGGGACCCTACCTCAGCGAGCGCGCCTGGGGCACCGTGCGCGAGGACTACAGTTCCGATGGCAATGCCTGGGACTATTTTCCCCACGATCACGCCCGCTCCCGAGCTTATCGCTGGAATGAAGACGGCATCGCCGGCATTTGCGACCGCCGTCAGTTGATTTGCTTTGCCCTCGCAATGTGGAACGAGCGCGATCCCTTCCTCAAAGAACGCCTTTTCGGCCTGACCGGCAACCAGGGCAACCACGGCGAGGATGTTAAAGAATATTACTTTTACCTCGACAGCACTCCCACGCACTCCTACATGAAATATCTGTACAAATATCCGCAGGCCGCTTTCCCCTATGCGCAACTCGTGGAAGAAAATCGCCGCCGGACTAAGAACGATCCCGAGTACGAACTGCTGGACACTGGAGTGTTCGCCGAAGCTCGTTATTTCGATGTGGTAGTCGAATACGCGAAAGGCGACGTCGAAGACATCCTGATTAAGATCACGGTCACCAACCGTGGTCCGGAGTCAGCCCCTCTGCGGCTGCTCCCGACAATTTGGTTCCGCAATACCTGGTCGTGGGACAGTGCTGAAGTTCGACCGAACTTGCGTGCAGTGCCAACCGGCATCGAACTGGAACATCCTGCGCTCGGCAGGCGCTGGCTGTATTACGAGGGCTCTTCCAGCCATAGCCCGGAAACTTTGTTCACAGAAAACGAGACCAACCGCCGGCGTGTCTTCAACGCCGCCGACGACGGATTCTGCAAGAAGGACGGCATCAACGACTACATCGTGAACGGGACAAAAGAAGCAGTCTCGACCGATTCCCACGGTACAAAGGCAGCGGTTCATTATGCAATGGACATTGCAGCCGGAAAAACTGTCGCAATCCGGCTGCGGCTGACGAATCTCGACTTCGAGCACCAGCCGCCTGCCGCTTTCAATACGTTCGACGCCCTCTTTGCCGCCCGTAAACGTGAGGCTGATGATTTCTACGCCACGATTATTCCTAGCGATCTCTCGACCGACGCCAAGAATGTAATGCGTCAGGGCTTCGCCGGTCTGTTGTGGTCCAAGCAGTTCTACCATTATGTCGTAAAGCGGTGGCTGGATGGCGACCCCGGCAATCCCCCGCCGCCCGCGGAACGCAGCAGCGGCCGAAACCACGATTGGCCCCACCTCTACAACGCCGACGTCATCTCCATGCCGGACAAGTGGGAGTATCCCTGGTATGCAGCATGGGATTTAGCATTTCACTGCGTGTCTCTGGCCCTCGTCGATTCTGATTTTGCCAAGGAGCAACTCGTGCTCCTGCTTCGTGAGTGGTACATGCATCCCAACGGCCAGTTCCCTGCGTATGAATGGGCCTTGGGAGATGTAAACCCGCCGGTGCACGCCTGGGCGGCATGGCGTGTCTACAAGATCGACAAGAAGCGGAATGGCAAGGGCGATCGAGCGTTTCTGGTGCGCGTGTTCCACAAACTGCTGTTGAATTTCACCTGGTGGGTCAACCGCAAAGATGCCGAGGGCATGAACATTTTTCAAGGCGGGTTCCTGGGGCTCGATAACATTGGGGTATTCAACCGCAGTGATCCTCTCCCGACCGGCGGACACATCGAGCAATCCGACGGAACCAGCTGGATGGCCATGTACACGCTGAACCTGATGGCCATTGCCATGGAGTTGGCCATGCAGGATCCAGCCTATGAAGACGTCGCCAGCAAGTTCTGGGAACACTTCATCTACATCGCCTACGCCATGAACCATCTCGGTCATGACGGTATGGGCCTGTGGAACGAGGAAGACGGGTTTTTCTACGACGTGCTGAAGTTCCCGGATGGCAGCCACTTTCCCGTCAAGGTTCGATCCATGGTCGGATTGATCCCATTGTTCGCGGTCGAGACCCTCGAGCCTGGACTCTTGGATCGACTCCCTGGCTTCAAGCGCCGCATGGACTGGTTCATTGACAATCGCCCGGACCTTACGGAGAACGTAGCCAGCATGCGAAAGTCCGGAATGGCGGAAAGAAAGCTTCTGTCCATCGTGGATGCGGAACAACTCCGGAGAATGCTGCAAATCATGCTGGATGAGGAGGAGTTTCTCTCACCTCACGGCATTCGCGCGCTTTCGCGCCGTCACCGCGATCATCCGTTCATCCTTTCCTTTGACGGCAAGGAGCACCGGGTAGACTACGAACCCGCCGAATCCACAACCGGCCTGTTTGGCGGCAATTCGAATTGGCGCGGGCCAGTGTGGTTTCCAATGAACTATCTGTTAATCGAAGCACTTCAGAAATTCCATCATTACTTTGGCGACGACCTGAAGGTAGAATTCCCTTCGCGTTCGGGAAACATGCTCACACTCGCCGAAGTTGCTGCGGAAATTTCACATCGGCTCACCGGCATATTCCTTCGAGACGAACAAGGGCAGCGCCCGGTCTACGGCGGCGCGCCGAAGTTTGCCAGCGATCCTAACTGGAGCGACCTCATCCTTTTCTACGAATATTTCCACGGCGACACCGGGGAGGGCCTCGGCGCGAGCCATCAAACCGGCTGGACGGCTCTGGTGACCAAACTGCTTCAACAGAGTGCCAACGCACGCCTGCCGAAAGACCGGCGAAGTTGAAACGCGCCGCGTTGCCTTGTTGTCTTTGCACGTCGGGTCTTAATATGGGCGAGCAGGCATGACGAAGATGGAATCGAGCATCAAGGCAGTGATTCTGGACTACGGCCAGGTTTTGTCTTGCTGGCCTGCGGCGGAAGAGTTCGGCCGCATGGCGAAAATGTTTAACATGGGTTCCGATTTGTTTTACAAGCACTGGGAGGGCGGGAGAGAGTTGTATGACCGCGGTGATCTGACGGCGGAGGAATACTGGCTGAAGTTGGCGGCGCAGACCAACACTTCGATTACTCCACAACAGATCGAGACTTTGCGGCAAGTGGATGTCGAAATCTGGACTCATATCGATCCTGACATGCTCGATTGGTTGAGCCGGCTTCAGGCCGCAGGATTTAAAACTGGATTGCTCTCGAACATGCCGTGGGACATGGTGAACCATGTGCGAACAAATTGCGAGTGGATGGAGAACTTTTCCTTCCACACACTCTCTGCTGAACTTAAGCTGATCAAGCCGAACCCGGCCATCTATAAGCACGCGCTGAACGGCCTGGGCGTCGCGGCAGGAGAAGCCCTGTTTGTCGATGATCGCGAACCCAACGTTGCGGCGGCCCGCGCACTGGGCATTCGCGCGATTCAATTCCGATCCGTCTCTCAACTCAGGGATGAACTGGAGTTGCTAGGCTTCCCGGTCCTGCCTGCGGTTGCGCAGCGGACTGTTACGTAGAACACCGTTACGTAGAATGCTGGCCGTTGTATCCTTCCCACTTATGAGAACAGTGCACACCATCGACTACACCGAGGCCCGAAGAGCGGTCGATCTCATCGTTGAAAAAGTGTCGCAGATGCAGAAAGCAGTCGCCGTCGCGGTCGCCGATGCACACGGCGACCTCATCTGCCTTGCCCGAATGGACGGGGCTCCGGTCTCCTCCATCAACATTGCGACGAATAAGGCCTGGACGGCTGCCCGTGAACGCAAACCTACGCGCGAAATCGGAGACAAAGTCAAACACCCGGAAAAAGGCCACGACATTGCCTACTACGGCGATCCGAAATATGTGGGATGGGGCGGCGGAGTTCCGGTGTGGAAGAACGGCGAGGTGGTGGGAGCGGTCGCCGTCAGCGGCCTTTCGTCGAATGAAGACGTTCAGCTGGCTACGCTCGGCGTAGAACTGATCACCGGGCCGTAGCAGCTGATTCTAACGAGACGACTGCGCGGCTGATTCCATGTTTCTACGAGCCCCGGTTCCTGCTATTCCCAGATTCCTAACCACCAGCTCTCATGTCGCTGGAAGTCCCTCCCGCCGCCGGGACGTAGCATTTCTGCGTGTAGTCCATGACCATGCGATCGGCATTGAATCGCCAGCCCAGCGTGCGGATCGTCCGCTTCATGCGCTTGATCCAGCCCCGCGGTAGGCCGTCGCGATCGCGCTGGTAATACAGCGGAATCACTTCCTCGCGGAGGGTGCGCATCAAGTCTTCTCCGTCGCGCGAATCGTGAACGCTCATGTTCGAGTGAGTTCGTCCGGTGCCAATCGCAAAACCATTCATGCCGTCGAAGGCTTCCGCCCACCAGCCATCCAGAACCGAAAGATTCAGTCCGCCATTCAACACTACTTTTTGACCGCTGGTGCCGGAAGCCTCCAGCGGCCGGCGCGGATTGTTGAGCCAGACATCGACGCCCTGCACAAAGCGGCGTCCCACGTTGATGTCATAGTCCTCGACAAATATGAATTTGTCGCGGAACTTGGGGTCGCGCATCAATTCGGCAATCTGCTGCAGCACCTTCTTGCCCGGTTCGTCGAGCGGATGCGCTTTGCCGGCAAACACGAACTGCACCGGGCGATTCGGATCATTCACCATGGAGGCCAGCCGCTCGATGTCAGTCAAGATCAAATTGGCCCGCTTGTACGTGGCAAACCGGCGGGCGAACCCAATGGTCAGAGCGTCCGGGCTCAACGCGCGACCGACTCGCTGCAGCATCTCCCGCGATTCTCCGCGATGCTGTGCTTGCTCCACCGCGCGCCGGCGCACAAACTCGATCAGCTGCGACTTCAGGTTGAGGTGCGTCTCCCAAAGCTCGCCGTCGTCCACGTCCTCAATTCCCAGCCAGATTTTGGCTTCGCTGCTGCGCTGGTGCCAGTCCGTGCCCAGATGGCGATCGTAGAGACGGAACATCTGCGGCGCCAGCCACGACGGAACGTGGACTCCGTTAGTGATGTGTCCGATGGGAACGTCGTCTTCGACTTTGTCGCGATAGAGCCCCGTCCACATCGCGCGCGAGACTTCGGCATGTAACGCCGAAACCGCATTCGCGCGCCGCGACAGCCGCAACGCCAGCACGGTCATACAAAACAGTTCGTCGGAATTGCCAGGATTCTCCCGCCCGAGTCCCAACAAACTTTCCTTAGAAAGTCCCAGCGACTCGCGTAGCGGCCCAATGTGCTCTTCAATCAATCCCGCATCGAAGCGATCATGCCCGGCAGGAACCGGGGTGTGCGTGGTGAACACCACTTCGCGCGAGACGCGAGGAATCGCGGCATCAAATGCCAGGCCTTCCTCCTCCATCCGCATGCGAATCGCTTCCAAAACTGCAAACGCGCTATGCCCTTCATTCAGGTGAAGCACACCCGGAGAAATCCCCAGAGCTTTCAGCGCTCGCAATCCGCCCACGCCCAGCAACAACTCCTGACGAATGCGAATGCGGAGGTCCCCTCCGTAGAGTCGCGATGTGAGTTCGCGGTCCTCGGGAGCATTCCCTTCCACGTCGGAATCGAGCAGCAGCAGGTCCCGCCGTCCCACTTTCACGCGCCAGACCTTTGCCTGAATCTTGCCGCTGCGCGTTTCAATTTCCACTACGACCGGCCGGCGGTCTTCTCCGATCGCCACTTCCATTGCCATTTGATTGACGTCGGTCTTCAAATATTCTTCCCGCTGCCATCCCGCCAGATCGAGTCTCTGCCGGAAATAGCCCTGGCCATAAAACAACCCAATGCCCACCAGCGGAATGTCCAGATCCGACGCGCTCTTGATGTGATCTCCCGCCAGCACTCCCAGGCCGCCAGAATAGACCGGCAGCGATTCGTGCACTCCAAACTCCGCCGAGAAATAGGCTACCGGATGAGGCCGAAGCACGCCCGCGTTCTTCGCGCCCCAGGTTCGATCGGCTTCCAGATACTCCAGCATGCGCCGATACGCGTAGTTCACCCGGCTGTGCAGCATGAGCTCGGCGGCACGGGCTTCCAGCTTAGCGAGTGGCAGTTCTCCCAACAGCGCAACCGGATTGTGATTCAGTTCGTTCCATCGCGCCGGATCAAGATCGAGGAAAAGACTCGAAGAATTGTGGTCCCAGCTCCACCACAAATTACGCGCCAAGGCCCACAGCCGCTCCTGCAGCGGGGCAATAAAGCGATCGAGCGTGCGTGCTTCACTCACCACCGGCGCAACCTGCGTGGCCGCCTCGGTCAGCATGCGAATCTCGTCCTCGCTGAAAACCCGCGCTTCGACGGTTTGAACCACCAGAACACCCTGCAGAACTCCACGATCGATCAGAGGAACTCCCAGAAACGACTGGTAGGCATCTTCGCCGGCATCCCGGAAATACTTGAACCGGGGATGGGTCTTCACCTGTTCGACGGAAACCGGCCGCACCAGTTCCGCCACCAGGCCGGTGAGCCCTTCATGCACCGCCATCCGCAAACTGCCAACACATTCCTTGCGCAGTCCCACGGTTGCCGCCAGCACAAGATTGGCGCGATCCGGTTCCAGCAAGTATGCCGAGCACACATCAGTGCGAAATCTCTTGGCGATGAGGGCCACGACATTCATCAGCGTTTCCGCGGGCTGGCCACCCTCGGCCGCGAGGTTCCCGATCTCTTCCATCGTCAGTACGTTGCTGACCTTGCTCGCCTGCATACCTTGCTCCATGTCTCCAGCTGCCTGTTCGTATCCTTCCAATCTGATTCGTAGCCTCCGTTAGGGTCTTGGAACTCAATCGACTGCCCCCTGAAGATGTGAAAGGCCGGTCGAAGGTTCCCCTATTGTAAGCTGTGCGCATCAAATCGGGAACGAAGCATTCTTCGCGCAGGTTTGCTAAGCAAAACTTGTTTGCGTTGCGCCGCGAGTAAAGAGTAAAATCACCGGCAATCCAGCCAACCAACGGGAAGCATCGGTCCACTTTTCGTTGGGATTCAAGCTTGCGAGCCTGGGAAACGAGCTTGGGAATTCGATCGGCGTGAGGGTTGAGATCCAGATCAGTCCCACAGACGTCGGCTCCGCTAAGCCAGAGACCGATTTGACGACGGAAAAGCTTTTGAGCACCGCCCGCATTTCTTTTGCATCTCGCGCGATCCTTGGAATCAGAACCTTGGAGTCAGAATAATGAACGCTGCTACCGCTCGATTTCTCCGCTTGGGTGTCAGCTTATCTGGATTAATAGTTTTAGGTTGGGTGCTGACGGGCCATGCGGCCAAACCGGTTCTGCAGGGGCTGCCTACCGATTGGTCTCACCGCCACGTGATCTTTTCCCAACCGTCGACCTACGAGCAAGTCGAGAAAGTTACCAGTGATCCGCGCTACTGGCAGCAATGGTTCCGGCAGAACGTGAGGCGAGTCCTGGTAGACCCGGCCGCGTCCGGCGATGACACCTCGATGGGTTCCGACATCGATCGTTCTGAAGTTGATCGTGGCGTAAACATTGGCGGCGAGCTCAGCTCGGAGGGAGCTTGGTCTGAGGATCTCGGCAACGGCGGCAGCGTCGGCGCCGGCAACTATCCCGCTAAATATTCGTTCCAAATCACGACCGCGAACTGTGCCAGCGCAACCTCGCCCGATTATGTCGTCTTCAATACCGGACTCGCAGGTTCGAGCGGCCAAGCCAGCGTGGTCGCCTACGATAATCTTTATTCCGGCTGCACCGGAACGAAGCCACTGGTTTACTGGGCCTATAACACCGGGGGTCAGGCTCTGACATCTCCCACAGTCTCTGCGGACGGCACCCAAGTCGCGTTTGTTCAAACCAACAGTGGCTTTGGCGTATTGGTCCTGCTGAAATGGGCCGCTTCCACCACCCAGACCGTAAGTTCCCCACTGACTTTGACGCCCGTCGCCGCCAGTGCATATCGTAGCTGCGTCGCCCCCTGCATGACTGGGATCCTTCTGAAAAACAGCAGCCTGGTTCAGGTCAACGATACGACCTCGTCCGTTTTCCCCGATTACACCAATGACACAATTTGGGTCGGCGGAGCTCTGGGCTGGCTTCACAAGATCACTGGAGTGTTCAAGGGCACCCCTGGCGAAGTCACCACCGGCGGTTTCCCGGTTCAAGTCAATTCCGCCAATCCGACCTCCCTCTCCAGCCCGGTCCACGACAATGCTTCGGGAAACGTGTTTGTGGGTGATTACGGCGGATTTTTCTATCGCGTCAGTTCGACTGGAGTCGTCACCGCGTCGGGAAAAGTGGATCACGGAGCTGGTCTGGTGGCAGCTCCCATTGTGGATTCAACCGCCGATAAGATCTATGTCTTTTCCTCCAGCGACGGCAGCACGACCTGCACCGGGGGCGTCCCATGCTCAGCGGTGGTTCAGTTCGTTCCGACTTTCGCCCCTGGGGACACCGGTACGGAAGCTTTAGTCGGCAATAGCCAGCCCGCGCCTCCCAATCCTAATCCCTTGTATGAAGGTAGTTTCGACAATACTTACCTGAACTCCGCTAACGCAACCGGAAACCTTTATGTATGCGGCAACACAGCAGGTTCTCCCAAGCTCTATCAGATTCCGGTCAACGCCGGAATCATGGGAACCGTACTCACCGGACCGGTGCTAACCAGCGCTACCACCGGCTGCTCTCCGGTCACCGACATTTCCAACCCCAACGCCACTGGAGGAGTCACCGAATGGATCTTCGCCAGCGCCCAGGCCAGCGGGTCCGGCAATAGCTGCGCAGCCGGCGGCTGCATCATGAACTTTAAGGTTATGCCCTGGCAGCCCTCGACCGCTTACACCGTAGGCCAGGAAGTTCTGGATACCAATCTTCACGTTCAAGTGGTCAGAACAGCCGGCACGTCGAGAACCGCCACGCAAGGTCACCCCGCTTGGAACTTAAACATTGACGGCAGCACGACCGACGCCTCGGTGCGCTGGACCAACCAGGGTCCCCATCTCGCTTCCCACCCCGCTTGGCAGCCCAGCCACGCCTACACCGTCGGTCAGGAGATTCTCGACAGCAATGGAGCCGTAGAGTGGGTGCATACGGCTGGAACCTCCAGAACCGCCGCACAGGGCCATCCCACCTGGAGTTTGGTCGTAGCCGGCACGACCGCGGACAATACCGTCAGCTGGCGAATGGTTGGCCCAGTCGCCACTTACAGCTTTGCTGCGGCTGGAGGCACCAGCGGAATTATTATGGATAACGACGTCCCCACGGGCACTCTGGCTGGCGCGTCCCAGGTGTATTTCTCGACGCAAACCAATCAGACCTGCACAACTTCCACGGGCACCGGCGGATGCGCGGTACAGGTATCGCAATCGGCATTACAATAGCCAGATAGCAGATAAAAGATAGGGTGCACTCTTATGACGACGAACGATTCGACCTCTGATAGTCCGCGTACTCCGGCCACCAAACAGCCGTACGAAAAGCCGTCCTTTCGTTGCGAAAAGGTTTTCGTGACCACCGCCCTGTCGTGCGGCAAGATCAGCGCGACGCAAAGCAGCTGCAACTTCAATAGAAAGGTGTCATGAATTCATCCGCAGCATTGCCGGGCGATTCCCATGTCCTGAAGTGCGAACTGGCCCACGAGGTTTTGCGCTCGTCCGGCAGCTTGCACTTGCAGGCCACGGGTTGGAGTATGCTGCCCGCCGTGTTTCCCGGCGATACGCTTCTGATTGAGCCCACAAGCACCGACGATATGGTTGAGGGCGACGTTGTTATGTTCAGCAATGGCCGCCGGTTCGTCGCTCATCGCATAGTCGCGAGAAGCCGCAGCGCCGGAAAGTCGAGGGTTCACACCCAGGGCGATGCGGTGCCGTGTCCTGACTCCCCTCTAGCTGAGAGCGACCTTCTGGGCAAAGTTTCCTTCGTTCTGCGGAACGGGAAACGCGTCGAGCCGAGTCGGCGTCCGCGATTTTCTGAACGCGCCCTCGCCGCCGTGCTTCGACGCTCCACCGTCGCGGCCCGCGTGATTGTGGGAGTGCACGGCCTACTCCACGCCTCGCACAGTCAATCGCGGCAGCAGACTTCACTAGTCAAAACGCAATAGCTGTAAGCCTCATTAGAATGTCGAATCTTCTCTTGCCCGAATTAGCCGCCGATGTCGAGCGTCTCAGCCTGGTGATCGAAATCGGGGGCATGCCCGTACGCGTACAGACGACCGACCCGGCCTTTGTTGCCATGCTGCAGAACCGCTACTCCGGCTTTGTGACCTCCTCTGAACACGCGGAGATTTCCTTCGATGTGGACCTCACTGTGACACACTTCGCCGATCCCGATGCCCCCGTGCGCGTGACCCAGCATAAAGGCCGCTGGACTCTGGAGCGCGGCGACGTTCGCGCCGAGTGGGAACCCGCGTCCCGCACTGGCCGGATTCGTCAGACTGTGAATCCTTATTCCATCGATGCCGTCCTGCGCGTCGTGCACAGCCTCGTGCTGGCCCGCCAGGGAGGCTTCCTGCTCCACTCGGCCAGCGCCATTCGCAACGGCAAGGCATTTCTGTTCGCCGGCGTCTCCGAGGCAGGCAAGACGACCATCTCCCGCCTCGCTCCTCCCGACGCGACCCTCCTGACCGACGAAATCTCGTATGTTCGTAAAAAAGACGACCGTAAACACGACGCCGGCTACATAGCCTTCGGCACTCCCTTTACCGGCGAACTGGCCAAGCTGGGAGAAAATGTTTCCGCCCCGATTGCCGCGCTGTACTTGCTCGCCAAAGGCGCAGAGAATCGCATCGACCCTATCCCGCCCGGGGAGGCCGCTCGATCTTTGCTTGCTAATCTTCTCTTTTTCGCGGAGGATGAAGATCTGGTGCAAGCGATTTTTCATTCCGCCTTTGAGTTCGTAAGCCAGGTTCCGGTTTCCCGGCTTACTTTTGTGCCCGACGCACGGGTCTGGGAGTTGATCGGATGAGCAGACTTTATATGGCACGCAATCCACGGGTCGCAGCGCGCAGTCTCGGCGGCGAAATGATGATCATGTCCGGCCGCGATTCCATGCTCTTCACCCTGAACAAGACGGCCACCATCCTGTGGCAATCGGCGGACGGCACCACTCCGCTCGACGAAATCGTCGAACTGCGCATCGTCCCCGGATTCGCGGTCGAGCCGGCACAGGCCTTGCAAGACGCCGAAACCCTGGCGCGCGAACTGGCCAGCCGTGAGATACTGCAAATCTCAGAAGAACCGATTCTGCCGCGGAATCCCGCAGCAGGAGAAGTAGCGCCCGGAGAGTCCCGATGAGCGTGCTCCTGCAGGAAATGTCGGAGAAGGCGCTGAAGCTGAACATTCCGCTCAGCGTGCAGCTCGACCTGACGTATCGCTGCAATGAACGCTGCGTCCACTGCTATCTCGATCACGACGATCACGGCGAGATGACCACCGCGGAAATCAAACACCTGCTCGACGAGATGGCCGACGCCGGAGTCTTCATCCTCACCCTCAGCGGCGGCGAGATATTCCTGCGCAAGGATTTCTTCGACCTTCTCGAACACGCCCGCCGTCTGATGTTTTGCGTGAAACTCAAGACCAACGCCGTGCTGATCCGCGAGCGCGAGGCCGCCCGCCTTCGCGATCTCGGCGTCGAATCCATCCAGATCAGTATTTACTCGCACCGTCCGGAAGTTCACGATGCCATTACTCTGATCCCGGGCTCACTCCAACGCTCAGTCGACGCCATCCGCTTCCTCAAGTCGCAGGGATTGAAAGTCATCATCGCCAATGTCCTGATGACCCAGAATCGGCAGGACTACCCCGGGGTTCGCGCTCTGGCAGCGGAACTGGGCGTCGAATGCACTCTCGATCCCACCGTGACTCCCATGATGGACGGCAACCGCGGAGTCCTTGATCTCGGCGTCGACCAAGACACGCTGCGCCAGGTTTTCCGCGACGCCGCGCTAGTAGGCGATGTGGATGAGTTTTGTGCGATCCCTGCGAAACCCGGCGAGAGCGAACTGGAATCCGTACCTTGCAGCGCCGGACACACGGCCTGCTACGTTTCGCCATATGGCGACGTTTTCCCCTGCGTCCAGTTTCCTCTTCCCACGGGAAATGTACGGCAGCAGCGCTTCGTCGACATCTGGCGCCATTCCGACCAGATGAACGAAGTTCGCTCCATCCGCGTGAAAGATCTTACAACTTGCACTTCATGCACCCACGTTAGCACCTGCACGCGCTGTCCGGGCCTCGCCTTCATGGAAGGCAACATGCGCGGCCCCTCGACGCAGGATTGCGAGAAATCTTTTGCCAGAACCGGCGTCCCCTCGGCCAATATGCTGGCCAGGAAAAACGCCGCCGCCAATCTGGGGCTTACAAGTCTGGGGACGATGAATCTGGGACATACAAGTCTCGGACAAACAAGTTTGGGGAACGCGAATCTGGTGCAGATTCGAGCGCTTCCGAATCTGGCAGGCGCCTCTGCGTGATTCGGACGCGAGTCCACCGCTCTAACAGAAGACGATCCAGCCAAGAACGCTCCTACCAAAAACATGCCCGCGACTAGCGCCACACTCGAAGCCGAGTGGTCCTTACTGCTAACCGCATGCTCCGAAATCCCCACTCAGGAAAAACCAGCCCGCCTCCGTCGTCTGTTACGCGAACCCATCCGCTGGAAACTTCTGTTCGATATGGCGGAACGCCACGGCACGCAGCCCCTGCTCTATCAGGCTCTGGTTGAAATCGATCTCGAACTCGAAGATGCCGTTCCTCGCGAGCAAATATCGTTGATCGAGCAGAGCTATCAGACCAACCTGCACAAAGCTCTGTTTCTCTCACGCGAGTTGATTCGAATCGTCGACCGCATGTCTGCACTCGGTATCGAAGTCATGCCCTACAAAGGCCTCGCGCTCGCGGAGCTGATCTATGGCGATATCGCTCTGCGGCAGGCGGGCGATATCGACCTGCTCATCCATCCGCAGCACTTGCCGCGCATCCGCGACGCCGTCCAAGAACTCGGCTACACGCCCCACCTGAAACTCTCTGAACCGCAGGAACGCGCCTACCTGCAATCGGGATACGAATACGCCTTCGACGGCGAAGCCGGCCCCAATCTTCTCGAAGTCCAGTGGGCGATTCATCCCCGTTTTTATGCCATCGACTTTGAAATGCAGGAATTATTCCGCCGGGCAATCACAGTCACGGTAGCGGGCCACCCGATGAGGACGCCGTCTCCCGAAGATTTACTTTTAGTTTTGTCGGCACACGCCGCCAAGCACGTCTGGGGACGACTCGTCTGGCTCTGCGACATTGCCCGGCTGATGAGCCTGCCGACTCTTAACTGGAACTGGATTGCAACTCAGGCGCAGGCCTTGGGAATTGTGCGTATCCTGCGCGTCACGATGTTCCTGGCGAACCGGCTGTTAAGCACCGTGATCCCGCCCGCAGCCCAGGCAAGTCTCCCCGAAGAGACCGCGACGGCGGCGGTGACGATCTCGCTGGCCAATGAAATTCAAACTCATCTCGCAACTGAGTCCGCATACAACGTTGAGTCATCGGACTACTTCCGTCTTATGATGCGTCTGCGCGAACGACCTGCCGATCGTCGCCGATTTCTGCAGCGACTAATCTTCACTCCGGGTCCAAGCGAATGGCAGGCAGTCCGTCTCCCCGAACCACTGTTCCCACTCTACCGGTTGGTGCGCCTGTCGCGGCTCGCGGCGAGGCTCGTGCGATCCTAGACCGCAGCGGCAGTCACCTTCCACTCTCTTACATATAGAGCGAGCATCCCCGCGCATCCGATCAAAGGTACGGCCAGCCCAGCCTTCAAACTGCCGAAATGATTCGACGAAACTCCCACCATCCACGGAAGCAGTCCGCCTCCAATATTCGACAGCGTGAACAGAACGGACCCCAGCCGCGAAGACTCCGACCCAAATTCGCGCGACAACCGCGAGATCGTGATCGGATACACATACGAAAGCCCAAGCCCGGCCAGGCAAGCACTCGCTACCACCCCACTCAGGCCACGCGAAAAAACCAGCCCAGCCATGCCCATACACGCGGCCAGTAGCCCAATCTGCACCAGTCGAATCTCATCGGTCAGCCGCAACAACAACGGCGCCAGCCATCTCCCCAGCATCATCGCCGCATAGAAAAACGAGGACGTCATGATCGCCATCGTCGCCGACATCTTTCCCAAACTCTTGGAGTAGGTCGCCAGCCAAAATCCGAAGCCGTTCTCAACGCCGACATACAGAAAAAACAGCGCCGCCAAAATCCATAGAGCCGCGTTCTTCCACGGAATCGTCACGGCCGCCTTCCAGCCGACAACCGGCACCGCAACGGGTTCAACAATTGACGCTGGCATGGCCGCGATCCCAATCGCCATCAAAAGCGCAAACCCTGCCACCACCCCCAGCAACAGCGGAACCCGCTGACTCCGGGCCGCCGCTCCCACGAGAAAAGGACAAGCGACCGCACCCATGCTCCAGCAAAAATTAAGCAGATTCAACGTCGCACTGCGCCGTCCCGGATTCACCTCCGCCACCAGCAAGTTCGCCGCGGGCACCGCCAGCCCCAACCCTCCGCCATACGCCCCGATGCAGAAAATCCCCATCCCCTTCGGGCCCACCAGCAGCAATCCCACTCCCGCACTCATCAGCAGAAGCCCAGTCTTGATCGCGAATCGAAATCCCCAGC